>CBDUAP010000020.1:0-23347 GCA_965365165.1 uncultured Flavobacteriaceae bacterium | reverse complement strand
TTTTGACCTGTATGATGACATTGCCGAGGCAGTGGAGCAAAAGATGGAGATTTACTCAAAAGAGCTGGATGCCCTGAACCAAAAAGTTGAAAAAGGCGGACAACTTTCCTCAAAGGAGAAAAGTAAAAAGCGGGCCAGAGAAGTCAATCTGACGGCACTAGGCCAGGTTGAAGGCTATTTGGACAATACACTTACAGAAGTAGCAACTTGTGAGAGACTGATACCATTGTACAAGGATAATTTTGAGAAAAACAAGACCAACGTAACCTGGTTAAAAAGGGCCGTATCCAGATTGAATCAAAAGGAATGTACTGACAATCCAATTTATCCTGCCATGGTAGAAGCCTATGTAAATGCAGCTCCATCATCAGATGCCTTTGTATTCTATGCAGGAATTCTAATGGATAAAAATGAAACAAACAAAGCCGTTGAGTACTTCAACAAAGCTATCGAGCTTGAACCGGACAATTATAAAAAAGCCAAATACTACTACAGAGTGGCATTGATTATGAAAAAGAGAGGATCAAGAAGCGAATCGAGAAGATATGCCAGACTGGCCTTAAAAGAAAGACCAAGTATGGGTAGTGCTTATTTACTGATTTCTAATTTATACGCTGCAAGCGCCAATACCTGCGGAACAGACGAGATTTCGAAAAGAATGGTTTACGTTGCTGCCGCCGACAAGGCCAGACAAGCCAAGGCCGTTGACCCTGGGATTACCGCTACTGCAAACAAATACATCCAGAGCTATATGGCGAGTGCGCCTTCTAAAAAATTGGTGTTCACCGAAGGGCTTACCTCAGGTACACCTCATAAAATAGGGTGCTGGATAAATGAAACTGCTATGATCCCATAAATTTGGGCCATGGCTGAAAAAAAATCATACAGAATATTGAACATTGCTGCTATCCTTATAGTGGCAATGTTTTTTTCATGTGGAAATGACATCAAGGAAGTACAGGACTTTTTGGCAGAAAAAAACCTGCCCATTGGTGCCGCTACGAACGTGCACCTGATCCACACAGATTCAGGCATGGTAAAAACAATTCTGACCGCGCCACTCATGCATGACTTCTCAAACAGAGAAGACCATCCGTATACCCTTTTCCCAAAAGGGGTAAGAATTGTAACTTTCGATAAAAAAGGAGATTCTGTCATTTTAAACGCCGGATATTCTATAACTTTCAGCAAAACAAATATTTCTGAAGTCAAGGACAGTGTCAGTGTCATCAATCC
The DNA here is from genome assembly GCA_965365165.1 of uncultured Flavobacteriaceae bacterium. Taxonomy (GTDB): domain Bacteria; phylum Bacteroidota; class Bacteroidia; order Flavobacteriales; family Flavobacteriaceae; genus Lutimonas. The sequence goes on along the minus strand of CBDUAP010000020.1, from coordinate 22,111 downwards.
GGCAGATCAGACAAAATTATTCACTGACCAGCTTTTTTGGGATTCAAATGAACACTATATTTATACAGAAAAAAAATTCACACTTATCACTAAATCTGATACCATTTACGGTCAAGGGTTCGAATCAAATGAAGACCTGAGCCAGGTTAATATGAAATCAATCAAAGGTAGTGTGTATGTAAATGAAACTCCGTGAAGATAGCTAAGTATTTTAAGTTTTTTGAGATTGCGTATTTGATCATCGCGATCGTATTTATTGTGGAAACATTTTTGCGCTGGAATTCAGATCGCAATAAGGCTTACATATTTATGGCCTTTGCCGTTATGGCAGTGTTTATGTATTTCTTCAGGAAAAAATACAGAAAGAAATTTGAAAATCATGAGAAAAAATAATGATCACTGAAATTGTAATCATAATTGTATCGATTCTTCTATCTGCATTTTTTTCAGGCATGGAGATTTCTTTTGTTTCAGCCAACAAAATGCACATTGAACTTGAAAAGAAAAAAGATACTTTTCTGGCAAATATCCTGGCCAAACTGACACAAAAGCCTTCCAAGTTTATTACTACAATGCTGGTAGGCAACAACATTGCTCTGGTCGTCTACGGATATTTTATGGGAGACGCGCTGATGCGGGTTTTTCAACATCAGATTCAAAACGAATTTGTTCTGTTATTGACCCAAACTTTTTTATCCACTTTAATCATATTGATTACGGCTGAATTTTTACCAAAAGCCGTCTTTAGAATTTATGCCAACGAGGCCCTGAAGATATTTGCGGTTCCTGCCTATATTTTTTATTTGCTCTTCAATGTGGTTTCAAGATTGATTATGGTGATTTCCGATTTTATTCTTCGGGTGTTTTTCAATGTCAAAGAAGACCATGTACAATTGGCTTTTACCAAGGCAGAACTGGGTCATTATATTGATGAACAATTGGAATTAGCTGAAGAGGAGCTGGATTCTGAAATCCAGATCTTTCAAAACGCTCTTGATTTTCACGATGTAAAGGCAAGGGAAGCCATGATTCCTAGAACCGAGATCATTGCGGTGGAGGTGCATGATTCTCTTAAAAACCTTAAAAATCTATTTACTGAAACCGGCCTTTCAAAAATAATGGTGTACAACAATTCACTTGATGACATCATAGGGTATGCTCACTTTTTTGACGTTTTCAAAAAACCCAAAAACATCAGATCAATTCTGTTGCCCATTGAAATTGTTCCTGAAACCATGATGATCCATGACATCTTAAATGACCTGATCCTGAAAAGAAAAAGTGTCGCCATCGTTCTGGATGAATATGGCGGGACTTCGGGCTTGATCACTGTTGAGGACATCATTGAAGAACTCTTTGGAGAAATTGAAGATGAACATGATTCACTTACCCTTTTAGAAGAGCAGGTGAAAGACGGTGAGTTTAAGTTCTCTGCCAGGCTTGAAGTTGATTATATCAATGAAAATTACGATCTGCAGTTGCTCGAAGAAAACACATATGAAACACTTGGGGGGCTGATCGTACATCACACTGAAAACATCCCTTCAGAAGGTGAAATCATTGAAATTGGCAATTATCAATTTACGATTTTGAAAAAATCCGCTTCCAAAATAGAAGAGGTTTATGTAAAAGTTTTATTTCAAGAGACATAGGCCCTTTTTAAGCCCAAAAAATTAGTATTAAACTCCTTTCATTATTAAAAGGTAAATTGTATTTTCGCATCCTAAATTTTTAACAGGAAAGAAAATGGCAGTATTATCGAAAATTAGAGAACGATCATTATTTTTAATAATCATTATTGCTTTAGCATTATTCTCCTTTGTTTTGAGTGGCTTGTTTGATGGAAATCTTTTCAATAAAACGGCATCGAATATGGGTGAAGTTAATGGTGAACCAATTTCAAGAGAGGAATTCGCTCAGCAGGTTGAAATATTCAGGAACCGATCAGCAGGCAGGACGACAAATTTCCAAAATATCAACAATGCCTGGAACAGTTTGGTAAGAGAGAAGATCTACCAGACTCAACTTGAAAAATCAGGAGTAATCGTGGGTGAAAAAGATGTTTGGGATGCCATAGTTGAGCAGGTGTCTTCTCAGAATAGCCCACAGTTCACGAATGAGGTTGGTCTTTTTGATCAGGAAAAATTAAAAGAATACATTGCTACACTGAAGGATAATTCAGAAGAAGATGAAAATGGTCAGGCTGCCTGGCTGAGTTGGATCAACTATGAGAAAGGTGTTAAAAAGAGCCTCGAGCAGAACACCTATAATTCTTTGATCAAAGCAGGATTGGGAAGCACCCTTGTTGAAGGAGAAAATCAATACTTTTACCAGAATGTAAGTGTGGATGTTGATTATGTTTATGTTCCTTTTAATAATATACCGGATAGTTTGGTCACGGTTACTGACAATGAAATAAAAGAGTACATCAAAAATCACCCTAAGGAATATACTGTAAAAGAATCAAGAGATCTGTCTTTTGTGCAGTTTAAGGTACAACCAACAGAGGAAGATGATGTGGAGATCAAGAATCAACTCATTTCACTGATTGAAGACCGTGAAGAATACAGTAATGCAGCAAAAAGTACCGTGATGGTAACCGGATTCAGAAATGCGACCGACATGAAAGAATTCAATGCCGAAAATGATTCAGATACTCCATTTGATGATGGCTTTTATACCAAAGGGGCTCTACCTAAAATAATTGCAGATTCACTTTTTGACAAAAACAAGGGGGATATAATAGGACCCTACAAAGATTTCGGTTTTTACAGATTGTCAAAAATCAATGACATCAAACAATTACCCGATTCTGTTAAAGCAAGTCATATCCTGATCGCTTATGTGGGAAGTGCGGCAGCCGATCAATCGGTTAACCGAACTGAAGAAGAAGCTGAGAAAATGGCTGACAGCATTCTGGCCGTTGTTAAAAATAACGGATCTAAATTTGAATCCCTGGCCCAAGAATTATCTGCAGATAAAGTATCCGGTGCAAAAGGGGGTGATCTGGGATGGTTTGGATACAGAACCATGATTCCTGAATTCAGAGATTATGTTTTTGAAAACTCAAAAGGCAGCATGGATGTTGTCAAGTCCCAGTTTGGATTTCACGTGATTCGTATTGATGATCAAAAAAATATTCAGAAAAATATCCAGGTGGCTACTTTCTCAAGAAGAATAGTGGCCTCGGAGACTACTGAAAATGAAATTTTTGAAAAAGCGGAAATTTTTGCCTCTGATCTGGAATCTGGAGAAGATATGACTTCCCTGGCTTCTGCTCAGAACCTCGAGATGATTCCAGCCTTAAATATTAAAGAGTTTGATGACAACGTATCTCTTTTGGGATCCCAAAGACAAATTGTAAGATGGGCATTTGAAGAATCCTCAGAAGTGGGAGATGTCAAAAGGTTTGACCTTGACAATGGATATGCAGTTGTTGTGCTTGATCGCAAAAACAAAGCAGGCCTTTCAGGAAGAGGAAAAAATGTTAGAGATATCATTTTGAAACAAAAGAAAATTGATCTAATCAAGGAAAGATCAACTGGAGCAACTCTTGAAGATATAGCAGAGCAGAACAATGTGACCAAGGAAACCGCGAAGGCAGTATCGAACACAAGCCCCGTATTTTCAGGATCAGGTAGATTTGTTGATATAGCAGGTGTGGTGACTTCATTAGATGAAAATGTACTCACGAAAAATATTGTGGGAAAAAACGGAGTGGCCTTTGCAACGGTGATCAAAAAAACCCTACCCGAGCCGCTACCCAATTATAATGGTAACAGAAAAAATCTGGAACGCGCCTTGAAAGCAAGGACCTTGCAAATTTTTGAGGCTTTAAAAGAGAATTCTGAAATTGAAGACAATCGGGCTGTTTTTTATTAAGCAGTGTTCTCAATTACAATTAGATAGATTCTTAATAATGACCACGCAAAAAAAAAATGCTTAAAGTGCGTTATTTGGCAAGATTTTATATATTTGTTAAATATTACTTAAAACTTACGCTTACTTAACAAAAAAAGATTATAATTTAAAATTGATTACAATGAAACATTTAAAAAAAGTATTATTAATTGCTTTGGCCGTTGTTTGCTTCAACAACGTTAATGCTCAGGATGAGGACAATCCTTGGATAATTGAAATCGGTACAAACGTAGTAGATTTCTATCCGACAGGCGCTGATGCTGATCAAGCCCCCATTCCGGAGCCATATTCAGGCGGAAGTGCTACAGGTCCTATATTTGTTGATTTCTTCAACACGGATCATTGGAATACCGGTGCAGTCATATCCAGATTACGTCTTGGATATTACGTCGGAAGTGGTTTTTCTGTTGGTTTGACAGGAACTTTTAATTCAATTACGCAATTTGGTGACGTTGAAGTGGGTAAAATCCTATACGTAGGAGCTGACCTTGACATAAAATACTCCTTTATTCGTGATACCAAATGGTTCGATCCATATATCTTAGCTGGTGGTGGTTACACATGGCTTAAAGATGACGGAAACGGAACAGCAAACCTTGGTTTAGGTGTCAACTTCTGGTTCAACAACTGGGTAGGAGCAAATATTCAAACCAAATACAAGCACTCATTTGATGAAGATAAAATGTTACCACATTTCCAACATGCAGTTGGTGTAGTATTTAGATTTGGTGGAATTGATACTGATGGTGATGGCATTTATGACAAATATGACGCTTGTCCTGAAGTTGCAGGTTTAGAGGCTTTCAATGGCTGTCCTGATACTGATGGAGACGGAATCCAGGATTCTGAAGATGCATGTCCTACTGTAGCAGGTTTAGCTGAATTTAATGGTTGTCCTGATACTGACGGGGATGGTGTTCCTGATAAAGATGATGCTTGTCCTACTGAAGCTGGTCTTGCTTCATTGAACGGATGTCCGGATAGAGATGGTGACGGAGTTGCTGACAAAGATGATCAGTGTCCTGATGTTGCCGGTCCTGTTGAAAACAATGGTTGCCCATGGCCAGATTCTGATGGCGACGGAATCTTTGATAAAGATGACGAGTGTCCAAATATCGCAGGTGTGGCTGAGAACAACGGATGCCCAATCGTTTCGAAAGAAGATGAGAAAATGATCGTTGACCTTGCAAGAGCAATCTACTTTGTAACTGGTAGTTCCAAATTCACAGACGAGGCTGCAATCAGAATGGATCAGGTGAGTTCAATCCTCAATAAGTACAAAGACATCAACTTCACTGTTGAAGGTCATACAGACAGCACAGGTAGCGACAAGATCAACAACAAATTGTCACAAGATCGTGCAGACGCGGTGATGAACTTCCTTGTTGAGAATGGCTTCCCAGCTGACAAGATTTCTGCTAAAGGTTATGGCTCTGCCAACCCGATTGGAGACAACGGTACAAGAAAAGGAAGACAACAAAACAGAAGAGTGGAGATATACTCTGAGTTTGCAGAAAGATAAACCCTATCCTTCTTAAATAAATTAAAACCATCAGTCAATGACTGATGGTTTTTTTATGCAAGAATGTTTACATTTGGCACATGCAATCATTCTTGTCTAAAGTAGTTTTTGAGGTCCTTCAATCAGGTGCTCCTCCCGAGGAAATATCATTTGTGCTTCCGAACAAAAGATCAGGCCTATTTTTAAAAAACCAACTTAAAACAGCCCTCAGTGGCAATGCTTTTTTGCCTAGAATCATAAGTATTGAAGACTTTGTTAAGGAAATTTCCGGCTTTGAATTATTGGACAATGTCAGTCTGCTCTTTGAATTCTATTCCGTTTACAAAACCTGTTCCAATAAAGGGAAAACAGATCGCTTTGAAGATTTTTCCAAATGGGCCTCAATCCTCCTTCAGGATTTTAATGATATTGACAGCAATCTCTTTGATGCTGATGAAATTCTGGATTATCTCAATGACTCCAAAAGACTCGAGCAATGGAATTTGAAAGAAAATTCAAGGAGTGAACTGATCAATAATTACCTCGAATTTTTTGAAAGCATAAAAACCTATCATGAATTCTTGTGGAAACACCTATGTTCAAAAAAAATTGGCTATCAGGGACTCATATACCGCATCGCATGCGAAAGCCTTGAAGCGTATATAAAAAGTCATCCTAAGGGGAAATTCATCTTTGCAGGCTTCAACGCCCTGAATAAGTCTGAAGAAAAAATAATTCAAAAGTTATTATTCCTCGAGCGCGCTGACATTTATTGGGATGACGATATTTTTTACAGCAAGTCAAACAATCAGTCGCAACAGTTTTTTAAAAAGTATAAACGCGAATGGCCCCATTATATCAATCATGATTTTAAATGGCAAACCTCTTGCATCAACAGGAAAAAGACGATTCACCTTTACGGGCTTCCAAAAAACATTAGCCAGATAAAGCATGCGGGCACACTAATTAAAGAACTTCATTCTGATAAGGGCATTGAGGACACGGCTGTTATTCTGGGCAATGAAAAGCTTTTGCCGTCTCTTTTAAATTCAATCCCTGAAGATATTCCCAAGGCAAATATCACTATGGGTTACGAACTTCAGAATGTGGCATTGAGTGCCTTATTTGAATCCATATTCAAATTACATTTGAACAGAAGCAAATGGAAAAAAGAAAATGCTTTTTATTATAAAGAATTGTCTGCCGTGATCAATGACCCTTTCTTTCAGGCACTTTGGATCAATCATACAGAATTTTCCCAAAACTTTAAAACCCTTTTGTTTCAGGACCGGGCCATCTTTATTTCTGAACAGGAATTGATGGATCTTGCAGGTGGGTCTCAAGGGCTCACAGAATTATTCAACATTGTTTTTCTGGCATGGGATTCATCAGTAGAGACTATAATCAACAAGTTTGTAGCCATTATTGAATTCCTTAGAGCCACAGAGACGCAAAACAAACTCTATCAGGAATTTCTTTACAGGTTTCATAATATTTTCCTGCAATTGTCTAACCTCAACAAGGATTTTGGATTTATTGATAACCTGAATACCCTCTACCAGATCTTTCACCAAATTCTTAAAACCGAGAAATTATCATTCCAGGGAGAGCCCCTTGAAGGACTCCAGATCATGGGCCTTCTGGAATCAAGGGTTTTAGATTTTAAACACGTCATCATCATTTCGGTCAATGAAGGGTTTCTGCCCGCAGGAGGATCCAACAATTCCTTTATCCCGCTGGATATCAAAACGGAAAAAAAGATACCTACGTTTTTTGACAGGGATGCGATTTTTTCGTACCACTTTTTCAGGTTATTCCACAGGGCCGAGCATATCCACTTATTATACAATAATATTACCGATGATTTTGGTTCGGGCGAACCCAGCAGGTTTATCAGACAGCTTGAAGCTGCAAAAGAATTAGGAATATTGGACAAGGTTGACATCATCAAAAAGATTATAAGCCCCAGGTTAAACCCTTTGCCCCTTACGTTGAATTCTATTGAAAAGACAGATGATGTAATCGTTAAGTTGCACTCTTTGGCTTCAAAAGGCTTCTCTCCCAGTTCTTTGGGCAATTATATTAGGAATCCACTGGATTTTTACAAAAGAAGCGTTCTCGGAATCAAAGAGTTTGAGGAAGTGGAAGAAACGATTGCTTCAAAAACCTTCGGAACGGTAATACACGATAGCCTGGAACAACTTTACCTTCCCCTTAAAGGTAAGTTTCTGAACAAGTCAATTCTCGCTGATCTAAAAGCAAAAATGGCTGACGAGGTTGTCCGGCAATTTAGAAAAAGCTACTCTGTAAAATCCATTAAAACGGGTAAAAATCATTTATCCTTTGAGATTGCCAAACAATTTATTTTAAATTATCTCAACCACGAGCTCTCAGAACTTGAGCAAGGAAAAAAAATTAAAATCTTGGGGCTTGAAGAATCAATAGCTATAACTCATCACGTCAATGGGTTGGATTTTCCCGTAAGGATCAAAGGAAAGATTGACCGAATCGATGAGGTGGACGGGGTGACAAGGATTGTGGATTACAAGACAGGAAAGGTTAGCCCTTCTCAGTTAAAAATTAGTGACTGGAACCTTTTGACCAAAGAAGAAAAGTACTCAAAAAGCTTTCAGGTATTGACCTATGCCCATATGCATCTCATAAATGATCCTGAAGTGAATCGTGAAAAAAATTTAGAAAGTGGAATTATTTCATTTAAAAACCTAAAAAACGGTTTTATGAAATTCAATAATGCTGCTGTAACTGATGAAACCCTTAAATCTTATATCATCGAACTGGATCATCTGCTTCTTGAAATATTTGACAAAAATATCCCATTCCAAGAAAAAGAATTACCCGTTTTCAGTTTTTAACCAAAATTTTTAAACCCATGAAAATTATAAAAAATATCCAGATAGAAGGTCGTCATAAAAAGCCAATTCTGGCCGACCTCTTCTTTAAAGAAAATTCGGAACCTAAAAAAGTTATTGTTTTTTGTCATGGCTACAAGGGTTATAAAGACTGGGGCGCCTGGAACATGATGGCAGAGCATTTTGCAGAGCAAGGCTTTTTTTTCGTCAAAATGAATTTCTCACACAACGGGGGAACCCCCGACCAACCCATTGATTTTCCGGATCTAGAGGCTTTCGGGGAAAATAATTTTTTGAAAGAACTGGACGACCTGGATTCAATTATTGACTGGATAGGCAGTTATGACATGATACAAAAAGAAATTGAAAAAGAAAACCTATCACTCATAGGGCATTCCCGAGGCGGTGCTATCGTTGTTTTAAAAGCATCCCAAGATCCCAGGGTTTCAAAAGTAGTGACCCTGGCCGGGGTTTCTGACTTTGGAAGCAGGTTTCCCAAAGGTGAAATACTCGATCAATGGAAAAAAGACGGAGTTGCCTATATTACCAATGCACGCACCCAGCAACAAATGCCTCATTATTACCAGTTCTATACCACTTTTAAAGAGAATGAAGACTACCTTAACATTAGGACTGCCGTTCAAAACCTCAAAATCCCCTATTTGATCGTTCATGGAGATCAGGACGAAACCGTTCCTCTTCAAGAAGCACATAACCTGAAAAGTTGGAATGAGACGAATCGTTTAGAGGTCATTGAAAAAGCCAACCACACTTTTGGAAGCACGCAGCCCTGGGAAGGAACCGTAATGCCTGAACACCTGGTCATTGCCCTGGAAACGACCATTCCATTTCTGAAAGATTGACCATATTAACTTCTTGTATTTTTTTTTAATAAAAAGACTTTGAAATGTTAACCTGTTACTTAATTCCTCTACTAACAAGTGTATTTTGCAATGTTTAATCACAAAATAACCACTTAAAGATAGAGTATTTTGGATGTATTGTTTCCCTTTTTGCGAGGGTGACATCGAAAAGAGCCAATAAATATTGGCTCTTTTTCTGTTTACGGAAAGCCCCTTTTTTGTAACTTTAATGTACCATTAACCCCCCAAATCCCCTATTATGAAACTTTTCAAACTACTTACCATCTTGCTTATGACAGGGTTTCTATCCATCAGTAGTGCCCATGCTCAAATTCTAAAGAAACTTAAAAAAAGAGTACAGGACGCCACTGAAGAAGTAATTATAGACAAGGCGGCCGAAAAAGCGGCACAAGAAACAGAGAAGGCCATGGATAGTATCCTTGAAATTGACCCTGACTATGAATCAGAAGTCGTTAAGCAATTGCAAAATTCAATGACTCAGAGTAGTGAAGGGCTGCCTATAGAAGATCTGTATAAATTCAATACTGCTGTTTTTTATGAAATGGAATTGCAAGAAACAGACAAATCTTCCATAGTGGAATATATCATGTGGTTTTCAGAAAATGAAAATTACATGGCCACACAGGTAAAAAATGTAAGCTCAAAATCTTCTGAAAAGGAAAATATGCCTGTTTCCATGTTTACTGTTCTCGATGAAAATCATAAGGCCATGATTGTATTTATGGAAGAACAAAAACTTGCCCAGTTACTTTCAATGGATACCTTGAAAGAATTATCAGAACTGGAAAATGAATCTGATGAAATTGACACAGACTATAGCGAGTTGAAAAAATCAGGTAAAACTAAAAAAATACTCGGGTATGATTGTGAAGAATTCATCTCTGAAAACTCTCAAAACAAGTTCTCCATGTGGGTTACCCAAGCCTTGGATTTATATCAGAAAAACATGTTTTTCAGCCTAAACGAATCTTTGGGAGGCAATACATTCAACCACATACCCGATGAAGCCAAAGGCTTCATGATGGAAATGCACTATGAAAACCTGGTAAACGGTGAAAAAAGCAAAATGACTGTCACAAAAATCAATAAACAACTTAAATCTATCGAACCGAGCCAGTATCAATTTATGAATCTAAGCCAATTTATGCAAAATTGAACAGTTTATTTGATACTGTTTTACAATAAAATATCTTCCTATAGTATTGATTGTCTGTGCATAATCATATGAGACTCGTTTTGCTTTAAATTTTAGGACTCATGTATAAAAATACTTTTTAACGGGCATGTTAAAAACTTTTATATCAATGTGAATAAATAAGATTTTATTTCCGAACAAATAGTCGAATCTTTGCATCACAAGATTCCCAGATTATTTATCAATTTTCAATTAACAATACAAGCATTATGTCAAATATTGAGCCCATTTTAAGACCAAATAAAAACAGATTTGTTATTTTCCCCATACAACATAACGATATCTGGGATTGGTATAAAAAACAGGAAGCGTCTTTCTGGACAGCAGAAGAAATTGATCTTGAACAGGACGTGATTGACTGGGACAATAAATTAAGTCAGGATGAAAAATATTTCATCAAACACATATTGGCTTTTTTTGCTGCATCAGACGGTATTGTGAATGAAAATCTTGCAGAAAATTTCGTAAGCGAGGTGCAGTACACAGAAGCAAAATTCTTTTACGGATTTCAACTGATGATGGAAAATATCCATTCAGAAGTATATTCACTTCTCATTGACACTTATATCAGGAATGAAAAAGAAAAGGATGAGCTATTCAGGGCCATAGAAATATTTCCTGCAATCAAGAAAAAAGCTGATTGGGCCCTTAAATGGGTTGAAAGCGATAGTTTTGCCGAGCGCCTGATCGCTTTCTCGGCCGTTGAAGGAATTTTCTTTTCGGGCAGTTTCTGCTCTATCTTTTGGATGAAAAAACGCGGTTTATTGCCGGGCCTAACCTTCTCAAACGAACTGATCAACAGGGATGAGGGGCTTCATGCCGACTTTGCTGTCTACCTTCACGAAAATCACATTGAAAACAAGGTTCCTAAAGAAAGGATTACTGAAATTCTTGTGGATGCACTCAATATTGAAAGAGAATTCATTACAGAATCTTTACCGGTAAGCCTGATTGGAATGAATTCTAAATTGATGACACAATATTTGGAGTTCGTAACTGATAGGTTATTGCTTGAATATGGGTGTGAAAAAGTTTATAATGCAACAAATCCTTTTGACTTTATGGAAATGATCTCTTTGGAGGGAAAAACAAATTTCTTCGAAAAAAGAGTTTCAGAATACCAAAAAGCAGGGGTGAAGTCTGGAGGGACAGGGAGTATTTCCTTTGACGCCGACTTTTGATAAATCAAATTTATTTTAAGAATTGAGCTATGTAAGGCGCTTAATGTTAGCTTATTATATAATTATTAACTATGATTTGTTAACAATATCTTAAAAAGCCAGTGGATCGACCTAGGTTTTATTCTATTTTAGAACTGATAAAAGTCTTTTCAAATTCAACATCATATTATTTTCTGATATGGTGCTTTTAACAAGTAATGCGGGCTCATGGCTAAGGCATGAGAGTAACTAACCTTAAAAAAATGTATAAATAAATGTATGTAGTAAAAAGAGACGGTAAAAGAGAACCGGTAATGTTTGATAAAATTACCGCAAGAGTGAGAAAATTATGCTATGGATTAAATGATTTGGTTGATCCGATCAAAATTTCCATGAGGGTAATAGAGGGGATTTATGATGGGGTAAGTACTTCTGAATTAGATAATCTTGCCGCTGAAATAGCTGCGACTTTAACTACTACACATCCAGATTTTGCAAAAGTGGCAGCAAGAATTGCAGTATCAAACCTGCATAAGAACACTAAAAAATCGTTTAGTGAAACCATCAAGGACCTTCACGATTATGTGAACCCAAGAACTGGTAAAAAAGCATCCATGATTGCTGAAGACGTTTACAAGATTATCATGGACAATGCCAATAAACTTGATTCCACCATTATCTATAACCGTGATTTCGGTTATGATTTTTTCGGATTCAAAACCCTGGAACGGTCCTATTTGCTAAAAATCAACGGTCAAATTGTTGAAAGACCTCAGCACATGCTCATGAGGGTTTCGGTCGGAATCCATAAGGAAGATATTGACGCTGCCATCGAGACTTATGAACTCATGAGTAAAAGGTATTTTACCCACGCCACACCAACACTATTCAACGCAGGAACCCCAAAACCACAAATGTCATCGTGTTTCTTATTGCAAATGCAGGATGACAGTATTGGTGGTATTTATGATACATTAAAGCAAACCGCAAAAATTTCACAATCTGCCGGTGGCATAGGGCTTTCTATACATAATGTAAGGGCTACGGGATCTTATATAAGAGGGACCAACGGTACATCAAATGGTATTGTACCCATGTTGAGGGTTTACAATGATACTGCAAGATATGTAGACCAGGGAGGCGGAAAAAGAAAAGGGTCTTTTGCCGTATACCTAGAACCATGGCACGCTGACATTTACCAGTTTCTAGACTTAAAAAAGAACCACGGAAAGGAAGAAATGAGGGCCAGAGATTTGTTTTACGCCATGTGGATCCCGGATCTTTTTATGAAACGCGTGGAAGAGAATGGAGATTGGACCCTGATGTGTCCAAATGAATGTCCCCATCTTTTTGACACTTATGGCGATGAATTCGAAAAATTATACAAAGGCTACGAAAAAGTAGGCAAAGGAAGAAAAACCATTAAAGCCAGAGACCTGTGGGAAAAAATACTGGAAGCACAGATTGAAACAGGAAATCCTTATATGCTCTATAAAGATGCTGTAAACAGGAAATCCAACCATAAAAATCTGGGCACTATTCGTTCCTCAAACCTGTGTACTGAAATTATGGAATACACAGCACCCGATGAGGTAGCTGTATGTAATTTGGCTTCCATTGCGATACCAATGTTTATCTCTGAAACCCCAGATGGTGAAAAGTATTTTGATCATAAAAAGCTTTTTAAAGTAACCAAAAAGATTACCAAGAACCTTGATACTGTTATAGATCAGAACTTCTACCCGGTTCCTGAAGCGGAAAATTCCAACCTAAGACACCGACCCATAGGAATCGGTATACAAGGGCTTGCAGATGCATTTATATTGCTTAGAATGCCCTTTACCAGCGAAGAAGCCAAAAAACTCAATGAAGAGATCTTTGAGACCATCTACTTTGCAGCTTTGACCTCTTCTATGGAACTGGCAAAAATCAACGGGCCATACTCCACTTTTAAAGGCTCCCCTATTTCTCAGGGTGAATTCCAGTTCAACATGTGGAACATTAATGAAGACGAGCTTAGCGGTAACTGGGAATGGAAAAAACTGAGAAAAAGCATTATGAAACACGGAGTAAGAAACTCCTTGCTCGTTGCACCGATGCCAACGGCTTCAACCTCCCAAATTCTAGGAAACAATGAGGCCTTTGAGCCTTACACCTCAAATATCTATACTCGAAGGGTGCTATCTGGAGAATTTATTGTGGTCAATAAGCATCTGTTGGAAGACCTTGTGAAATTAGGTCTTTGGAACAATGAAATGAAAGAAGACATAATGCGTGCGAATGGCTCTATTCAACATATAGAAACCATCCCTCAGGATCTAAAGGAATTATACAAAACAGTCTGGGAATTGAGCATGAAGGATATCATAGATATGGCACGTCACAGAGGTTATTTCATCGATCAGTCGCAATCGCTGAACCTGTTCATGAAAGACCCTGACTTTTCCAAACTGACGTCAATGCATTTCTATGCCTGGAAATCAGGTTTAAAAACGGGTATGTACTATCTGAGAACCAAGTCAGCAGTTAATGCTATTCAATTTACAATCTCTAAAAAAGACGAAAAACTACCAGCCGGTGCGCCTGAAGAACAGCCTTTAACAGGAGAAGAACTTAAGGAAATGATCATCAAATCAAGAGAGAATCCGGATGATTGTCTGATGTGCGGATCCTAATCATCAAGACAAATAAAGGGAATAAAAAAGGAATCTGATTTCAGATTCCTTTTTTATTTATTTTCATTTTAGATAAACAAAATATTTATTCAGCCTTTTCTGCGAGTAAGACGTCAGGGGTCAATTTATGAGTCTCCAATACAACAGGATCCAATTGCAGATTTTTGTCAGACATGATTACATTTTTCATCACTATGGGCCTATAACCTATAAAATCAAAGATCAGGGTGTAGCTTCCTTTAAGCAATGATAATTCATAAACTCCATCCAGGTCTGTTTCAACACTGATATCCAAACCTTCAACGGTAATACTTGCAAAAGCCAAGGGTTGGTTCTCATAGGCTCCATCAAGCACCTTGCCATTGATACTCATATCCTGAGCAAATCCAAAATGACCAACTGCTAAACATAATAATATCAATAGATTTTTCATTCTCATATCTCTTTATACAAAGAAATATTATTTTGTAAAATCAAAAGTTAACTCACAGTTAAGGAATCATTAAATTAAATCATACGGTCATTGCAAAATCATGCTGTAATTCTTAAGTTTATACTAGAATTCGCTGCACATGATTAAAAAATGGATCTTCATGATTGTTTTAGTCATCCTTGGCATCATATTGTTTTACAATCCCAATTTTAAAACGATTGCTGCCGGAGTTTCCATTTTGTTGTTCGGAATGATAACCCTTGAAGAAGGTTTCAAGGTATTTACCAAAGGGCCTCTTAAAAGCATCTTGAAAAAGGCCACGGACAAACTCTACAAGAGTATCAGTTTCGGTGCCCTTATAACAGCTTTTATACAGTCGAGCTCCCTAGTTTCAGTAATTACCATATCCTTCATTAGCGCCGGGCTTATATCTCTTGCAGGAGGAATCGCACTCATCTTCGGAGCCAATATTGGCACCACCGCCACAGCCTGGCTCGTGGCCGGTTTCGGATTAAAAATTAACATCTCCATTCTGTCTATGCCCATGCTGATTTTTGGTATTATTTTTTCCTTCCAAAAAAATAACGTTTTTAAAGGAATCGGGAATGTATTGACGGGCCTGGGTTTCTTTTTTCTGGGCATTCATTTTATGAAAGATGGTTTTGAAGTTTTCAACGAGCATCTCGACCTTACTGCCTATGCAGTTTCCGGATTTACTGGCGTTGTCATTTATGCCTTGATCGGGGTATTCATAACAAGTGTCCTTCAGTCAAGCAGTGCCGCTCTGGCTTTGGTGCTCACTGCCCTTTCGGCCGGCCAGATTGAATATGAAAATGCCCTGGCAGTTGCCATCGGGTCAAATGTAGGTACGACAGTAACGGCCCTTATCGGATCTGTCGGATCGAATGTATCGGGTAAAAGACTGGGTATGGCCCATTTAATTTTCAACCTTGTCACGGGAGTTGTTGCCGTGAGTATCATTTTTCCACTGGCCAAATTTGTAAATTACTTATCTTCCATATTAGGTATTGCCTCAGGTGATTATACCCTCAAACTCGCCTTGTTTCATTCCATTTTCAATGTCCTCGGGGTTCTGATTATGATCCCGTTCATAAAAAAACTTGAAACATTTCTGCTTCGGGCCATCAAAGACGTAGCTGTCAAGGACATCGATGAACCAAAGTTCCTGAACAAAGCTATTTTGGAATTCCCAGGCACCTTGATTTCTTCCCTGCAAAAAGAAACCAAATACTTGTTTGAAAATGCAATTTATGAGATTGTTGTGCATTCGGTAAATGTTCATAGAAGTGAAATTGAATCTGATCTGAATTCCAAAAAGCTTGTGAAAAAAGCGAAGAGGGAACTGGATATCAATATCAGAGAACTTTACACCCACAAGGTCAAAACCATTTATGGCAAAATCCTTGAATACGCAACAAAGGCCCAAACTGATCTGAACCTGTCAAAGGAACAAAATAAAAGGATAAGTGAAATCAAGATCGCCAACCGTAAAATGGTCGAAATCATTCGTGATGTAAAAGAACTTCGACGCAATATCCTCCTCTATACAGACTCAGATAACCAGTATATCAGAAAAGAATACAATAATTTCAGAAGAATTATCATTAAAGTAATACGGGCAATTAACAAGTTCAAATTGGACGAAGACAAGGAAACGAGCTACATGGAACTCATGGAAATGAGAAAAATGGCCAAAGCGGCTTCCAAAAAGGGCAATAAATCAATTAACCAACTGATCAGAAAAAACCTGATCACTACAGATATGGCTTCCTCGCTGGTAAATGACCACGACAATGTCTATGATATGATCAAAAAACTGATCCAGGTAGGAGAGCTCCTGTACAGCGAAAAGGACAGTATTCTGGAAATTGTTTAAGGCAAACAAGCTTTCGAAAACTATAAGGCACAATGTGCCACGACTATTTCTAAACTAATCCTTATCCCGGTCCTTTATTTTAGGATCCTGTCATGGTTATGAGGGTAATGGAGACGACTTGTCATGCTCCTCATAATACAAATTCAGAATATTGATACAGGCCATAATAAGGTCTTTGGTCTCAAGAAGAATGATAAAATACAAGGTAGTGTTTTTGGGGCTTGTTGAATCACTCTCCCTGGTCCTTTCCACCTGTTTTTGAATCGAAACTTTGACCTCTTCCAA
This sequence comes from uncultured Flavobacteriaceae bacterium, assembly GCA_965365165.1. Taxonomy (GTDB): domain Bacteria; phylum Bacteroidota; class Bacteroidia; order Flavobacteriales; family Flavobacteriaceae; genus Lutimonas. The sequence goes on along the minus strand of CBDUAP010000020.1, from coordinate 5,290 downwards.
TAGCTCCTGTTTGGATTCAATGATGTCAGGAAATATTTTATCAAAGTCACGTGAGTCAAAAACTTCACTGATCCTTTCAAAAAGGCTGACCAATTTCTCATTGATATCCAACAGCTCTTCCGTTTGCCTTTTCTTTAATCCTTTGTGCTGATTATTGACGTGCTTATGACTCACTTTAGCGATCAAACTTGCAGACTGGGCCACATCCTGCAGACTTCCGATGACATCGATATAAAATTTGCTGGCCCCCAAATAAGAATCGTCCAGATCTTTGATAAAATAAAAAATATTATCCTGAAGATCCTCAATTTCCGATTCCAGTTTTACAACTGTTTTCTTTGCTTTTTTAAGTTGGGGCAGATCTTGTTTGATTAGTCCGTTAATGGTAGTCGCATTGATCTTGCCAACTCTTTTCAATGCTTTGGATATATTTTCGGCACTTTCCTCTATAACGCCTTGAATAGAACTGCTTTCAGCCTTATTTAGGCTGTCTTCGGCCCTTGATTCTCTAGATTTACTGATGTGCTTGATATAATTTCTGGACAACAACAATACTGCCAGCAACAGCAAAACAGCGATCATGGTTGGTCCCCCCAAATGAATGAGGTAAGCAACGGTTCCGGAAGCAATAAAAGCTACAAGAGCCGTAAAAAACCAGCCTCCGATCACGTTCAGAACACCTGCCACCCGATATACTGCGCTTTCACTCCCCCATGCTCTGTCTGCCAAGGAAGTACCCATGGCCACCATAAAGGTCACATAAGTAGTGGATAAAGGTAATTTCATGGACGTGGCAATCGATATCAGTACGCTCGCGACCATAAGATTTACCGCTGCCCGCACCATATCAAAGGCAGGGAGTTCGTGCTTCCTTTCTGAAGACAAACTGATGACGGGTTTCTCAAATTGCTTTTGAACCTTTTTTTGCAGGCTATCGGGCAGAACAGTTGATATATAGGTGGACATCATCATTGTTATCTTGACCAGGTTTCTCGATAAAAAATGAGGCTCAAACCTTTCTTTTGTATCGCTCTGGCTAGACAAATCAATCGAGGTCTTTACGACCCCCTTCGCTTTACTTGACAACCATAAGGTCAACACCATCACCCCTCCTGCTCCTATTAAAAAAAGCGTGGGGGTTGGAACCTTTTTACTGAGCACCTGCATACTGAATTCCGTAGCAGGAATTCCTGATCCGTTCCATGCTTCGTAAGATTGCCAGGCAGCAATAGGTACCCCAATGAAATTGACAAGATCATTCCCTGCAAAGGCCAGTGCCAAAGCAAAGGTTCCTACAATAATGATGACTTTATAAATATTGAGATTTAAGATTACTATTGCCAAATAAGACAAAATGGTCCAGATGATAAAACTAACGGTCACAATTAGCAAAGTCTTCCCTTCAATTAAAGGTTGGATACTTGCGTAATAATCTGTCCCTTTCAGCCCCTTTATAAAAATGAAATAGGTAATTGCAGCCAGGGCAAAGCCACCGAATACCGCACCAACCCATTTGGCTTTTTTCTCAAAATCAAAAGACAGTAATACCCTTGAAACGTACTGCACCAGTGCACCAACTGAGAAAGCTACAACCACGGAGAGTAAGATCCCAAGTATAATTTCGGTTGCCTTTTGCGTATTGATATAAGTCAATATATCCCCAAAAGACCCGTTGTCTGCTCCAATTTTAATTAAAGCCATCGCTACTGCCGCACCCAATAATTCGAAAACAATGGATACCGTTGTTGACGTTGGCATGCCCAGGGTATTAAAAAAATCAAGCAATAAAATATCTGTGATCATTACCGCCAGGAAAATAATCATGATCTCGTTGAAATAGAACTCACCCGGAACAAAAATTCCCTTTCTGGCCACCTCCATCATTCCACTTGAAAAAATGGCTCCAAAGGCTATTCCCAGGCTGGCTACGATCATAATAGTTTTGAAGGGCACGGCTTTGGATCCAAGGGCCGAGTTCAAAAAATTAACGGCGTCATTGCTCACTCCAACCACTAAATCAGCTATGGCCAAAACAACCAGGGCCATGATCATCAAAAAGTAAATATTTTCCATTGTAAACAGGATGTAATTAGGGTTTAAATATAAAACAGAAAAAAATAATATCCCCTAAATTTTAAGATTATGTTAAAAAGCCTTTAATACATTGGATTTTCAGCATATCAGAATTTAATTTACTATTGAAAAATAATTTAAAATTACAAAAAAATGTATCTTTCGGCCATTAAATTTGAGGCATGAATTGGGAAAAATTATTATCACTAAAAAGGTTCGGAGACAAGCAAAATAGAAATCGAATTGATCAGGATGAATCCAGATTGGGCTTTGAAGTCGACTTTGACAGGATCATTTTTTCTGATTCATTCAGGAGCCTGCAAGACAAAACCCAGGTTGTTCCTTTATCACAAACAGATTTTGTTCACACCAGACTGACCCACAGCCTTGAAGTATCTGTGGTTGCAAGGTCATTGGGCAGAATCATTGGAAAATACGTGATTGAAAAATATCCTGAACTAGGCGAAAAAGGTTACCAACCCAATGATTTTGGGGCTATAGTAGCTGCTGCAGCCCTGTCTCATGACATAGGAAATCCTCCTTTCGGACATAGTGGAGAAAAATCTATTGGAGAGTACTTTCTTTCCGGAAACGGAAAACAGTTTAAAAAACAACTCGACGAAAAACAATGGCAGGACCTGATCGATTTTGAGGGAAATGCAAACGGGTTTAAAATTCTTACTGAGTCAGCAAATAATATCAAAGGAGGATTACGGTTGTCCTATGCCACTCTGGGGGCCTTTATCAAATATCCGAAAGAGTCGCTTCCCAAAAAGCCAAGCAGGCATATTGCAGATAAAAAGTACGGTGTGTTTCAATCAGATCTGACCTTTTTCAAAGAACTTGCAGACGAACTGGGGCTAATCCGGACCGGCATCGGTAAATACACGGCATATTCAAGACATCCACTTGCCTACATTGTCGAGGCAGCCGATGATATTTGCTATACCATCATTGATTTTGAAGACGGAATCAACCTGGGATTGATATCGGAAGACTATGCACTCGAATATCTCATCAACCTGGTAAGAGATACCATCAATACCAAAAAATACAACAGCCTGCAAAATACCCAGGACCGGATAAGCTACCTCAGGGCACTGGCAATAGGCAACCTGATACAGGAGGCAACAAGGATCTTTATTGAAAATGAAGAAAAGATTCTCTCCGGTGAATTTTCTCATTCGCTGTTGGAGAAATGCAAATATGAAGCCCAGATCAATGACATCATCAAATTAAGCGTTGACAAGATCTACCAGAGTAAAGAGGTCATTGAAAAAGAAATCGCAGGATATCAGGTCATTTCAGATCTTCTGGACGTTTTTATAAGGGCTGTTAACAATACCCATGAAAACAAATCATCCAACTATGATAAACTTATCCTGATGCTGTTGCCTGACCGATACAAACATATCAATGAAGACCTTTACAAAAGGCTGCTTGGAATATGTAATTTAATTGCTAATTTTTCGGATGGTTATGCCATACTCTTGCATAAAAAAATCAAGGGAATTGATCTTAGTTAAAGGACCGTCACACTAAAAATTATAAATGATTCCAATACCCAATTGCTGTTTTAACTGCAAGCGGGCCCCCAGGGTTTCAACAACGCCCTCAGCGTTTGTCTCCTTTATTTTGATGTCATTGTCATATATCATATGACTTCTGAAGTTTGCTTGAAAAAGCTTGTTGATTTTAAACTGAAAACTAAGAACCCAGTCTACGTCAATATTTCCGAAATCATTGATATAATCTGTGTATAAATCCAGATTATTGACCATTGCAACATTTTTAAAGATTTCTTTTTCCCACTTCGTTTGTATCAGCAGCCCTAGTTCGTGCCTTGAATTTTCTCCTGGAACCACCCCAAAAGCACCTTCCTGCGAAAGCTCGTCATTAAAAACATAAGTTGATTTGAGCGTTATGGGAGCAAAATAAATTGAAAATAACTCAGGCTTCAAATTATATTGGGTTCCAATTCCCAGGTGCACATATGCCGGCGCAAAGAAAGCTGAAATTGGTTCATCGTCATCAGGGTTTTTGTATCCGTTAGTAAACTGGGTCCTGAAAGTGAACTGAGCTGAAAAATACCAGTCCGAAACCGTATCCTTTCTGTAACCAAAGGTCGATGAGAGCCTGATCTCATCATCCGTTTTGATCAGACCCTTATCCTGTTGCTGGTTAAGTCCGTAACGTGCTGATATTTCATTGTTCCACAGGGTATATAATTTCTCATAAATTCTTGAAAACTGAACCTTGAACAATCCCGATATAGAATTCGATCCTCCGGCATTCCAATTTACAAAGGCTACCTCGTTCAAATCCAGACCAATACTGTTTTTATGCTTCCACCAAACCGGATCCCTTGCCCTTTTTGTTCTGTTGATACTGACCAATTCAATGGCATTTGAAAACCCAATGGTATCAATCCCATAGGTTTTCATTGTGGAAAAGTAATCGATGGATTTTGGAATCGACACATAGGAAGTATCAGAAGTATTTGGGTCAACTGTCATCCTGTATTTTGGAGTAATCAGAATTTTACTACTGAGGTCTCCCTGAGAAGCAGTGTCTATTTGAATGTTATAATAAGGTCTCAACAAAGAATCCAGCATCGATCTTTGAATTTGAAGCATCATAGGCGGCTCGTCCAGTTTTGCCTGTGTACTATCAAGAGGATCTACACTTCTTGGATAATCCTTCGTCTTGATAAAAGTGCTGTCCAAACGTTGCACTAAAGACATGGTATCCAAAGCAATTTTTACCTCAATTGAATCTTTGATCTGGGCGTTGACAGCAGATACGAAAAAGAAGAAGAAAAGTATTTTTATAATTCTTAACATCAGACCAAATAGAACGACGAATTTAAGAAATTTTATCCTTTAAAAAACGTACAATCACCTTTTCAATTCCTTTTTCATCCAGGCCTACTTTTTTGTTCAGCTCATCTGCACTTCCATGCTCAATAAAGGCATCCGGGAGCCCCATGCATTCAATGCGTACATTCTTAAAATTCTTATGGTTGGCATATTCTAAAACCGCAGTTCCGAATCCACCGTCTGTCACCCCGTCCTCAATGGTGATTATTTTGTTATTACCAGAGTTAATATGATTAAGGGCACAATAGAGAGTGGTTGTCTTACCGCTTCCAGTAGGTCCAGTTACCAGGATGATGCCGTCCGGTATGGATATCATTTCCTTGAAGCTTTTTTCCATG
>CBDUAP010000019.1:0-23739 GCA_965365165.1 uncultured Flavobacteriaceae bacterium | reverse complement strand
TTCCTGCCTCGACAAAAATATAAGGGGTGTTGGTATGGCCAGTTTTGGATAAATTGTACTTGAAAAAATGGTATTCTATTCCCGCAACGAGCTCGTGTACATCATTTGTAAAATTCAGGTCTCTGCTTTTTCGAAAAGAATTACCTGACTGAGCATCATTTCCTTTCACCTGTGAATATGTATAACTTGCCCTCAAAGAAAATTGTGGATGCATGTTCCATTTGAATATGCCGCCTATTGCAAAGCTATTCGGATATATATAATTTGTCCTTCCAATATCTCCAATATAATTGCTCCCGCCTGCAAAGATCCCGACTTCATTAATTTGAGATAATAAAGGCCCGGAACAGCAGAAAAAACACAATAGAATTACAATTTTTTTCATCATAAAAAATAGTTTGCAAATATAAAAAAATACATTTGCATTTGCTTGAAATGAATGCTCTTTTTTGATTAACAGATTTTTAAGCGTAAAATTGTATTATAACCTTTGTTTTAATTGCGTTTGTCTTCTCCCCACAACAGTTTTTCACGAAGTGTTTTTATAAAACTTTGATTGTGGAGTTGCACTGTTTTTATCGAGAAGGCACACTTTCTGATTTCTATGGTTGAGTTGTTTTTCAGTGTATACATTCTTGAATCAAGTGTGAGCAGCACTTCATCGGCTCTGCTGTCAATTTTAAGCATGATCTCAGTGTCTTCCGGAATAACCAGCGGACGTACAGCAAGACTGTGGGGTGCAATGGGGGTAAGAACTATATTTTTGGATGTAGGAGAAATGATGGGGCCACCGCAGCTTAAGGAATATCCGGTAGAACCCGTCGGGGTCGATATGATAAGTCCATCGCTCCAGTAGGTATTTAAAAACTCACCATCTAAATTCGCATTCACTTTAATCATGGATGCCGTGTTTTTTCTGGTGATGGTTATTTCGTTCAGGGCAAAATTAAGGTTGTTGAAATTATCGCTGACATCTGTTGTCTTCACACTGAGCAGAGACCTGTTTTGAATGACGTATTTCTTGTCAAGAAGCTGGTAAAAAGTTGTTTCAATGTCTTCTTTTTGAATCGTTGCCAAAAAACCCAGTCTTCCTGTATTGATCCCAATGACGGGAGTATTGCGATCACGGATAAAAGTTATGGACCTCAAAAAAGTGCCGTCTCCTCCAACAGTAAAGAAAAAAGACAGGTCAGGGTCCATATCATCATATTCGGAGAAGGTTTCGAAGTTATCTCCTATGTGTACCTTCTTGTAGCCCTTATAGAAATTATCCTCAAAAACTACGGTCACCTTGTTTTTAAGGCATAATTTAACCAGGTAATTGACATATTTTATGGTGATCTCGTTATTGGATTGACCGTAAATTCCTACTTTCATGGATGTGTGGACACTTAAATATTCAAATATTTCTGCAAATAATTGGACCTTTCATTTAATTCTTCAATGTATTTATCCTTTTCAAATTCATTCAGTATTTCATAATTATACCTTCTGAAAGAGTGCAAGGTGTTATTGATATCGTGGAGGCTCAATTTTAATGTTATTTGTGCCGTGTCGTTCTCAATTTTTGAAACAAAGGCGCCAAAAAGAGTTGCATTATTTGACTCAACGATCTGCGAAATTTCACTGAATGAATAATCATTGATATTTTTGGATATCACCAGTATTACACCTTCTTCATGCAAAAAAGGGGTGCATTTGAAAATGTTGAGAAAATCGTTAAGCTCGTAATAGCCTATGTATTCTTTATCGCTGCTTAAAACGGGCATTAGATTTGTATTGTGGGTAGCAAAATATTGTAAAACTTCGAACCAGTTCATATTTTCACTGGCGTAAAATGGTTCAATGAGGTGTTTCAGTTCATTGAGTTTTATCGTGTCTGAAGTTGTCAGCTCAATTTCCCTTTTCGAAACAGCCCCATAAAATAATTTCTCTTCAACCACCGGCAAATGAGAATAAGGGTATTTTTTAAAGATTTTTTTTATTTGATCGACATTATCTTTGAGCCCGAACGGCTGAATATCTTTTAATATGTAATTTATTGTTTGCATGAAAAGAGGTGGCTTACTTAAGATAATATTGTAATTTTGCCCACTGATTTATCCTAACTTTTATGTAAAGATATAACATCTTTTTTATTAAAAATATAAATAAGAAGCGAATGACAAAATTAAGCGTCAATATTAATAAAATAGCCACTTTAAGAAATGCGCGGGGAGGAAATGTACCTGATCTTTTACAAGCGGCTGTTGACATCCAGAATTTTGGTGCCCAGGGAATTACAATTCACCCCAGACCTGATGAAAGACACATTAAATACAAAGATGCCCATGAACTAAAGCAAGTGGTTCATACTGAGTTTAATATAGAAGGTAACCCAATTCCCGAGTTTATCGATCTCGTGCTGAAGATCAAACCCGAGCAGGTGACCCTTGTGCCAGACGCCGTTGACGCCATCACATCAAATGCCGGCTGGGACACCATTACAAATTTTGATTTTTTAAAAGAAATGGTGTCCGAGTTCCATCGGAACGACATAAGAACATCTATTTTTATGGACCCTGTTGTTTCGCTAATTGAAGGGGCGGCAAAAACAGGAACAGACAGAATTGAATTGTACACAGAGTCCTATGCCGTGAATTATGAAAAAGGGAATACTGAGGCTGTAAGGCCTTATGTTAAGGCGGCTCAGGCAGCTGCAGATTTTGGTTTGGGAATCAATGCCGGCCATGACCTGAATCTTAAAAATCTGAATTTCTTTGTAAAAGAAGTTCCCGGGGTTCTTGAAGTTTCCATAGGGCATGCCCTTATTTCTGAGGCCTTGTATTTTGGGTTACAGAACGTTGTCGGGATGTATCGCCAAAAACTGACATGATGGATTTACTGCACGCGACCATTTCTGGAAAGGGAGAGCCCCTGATCATTCTTCACGGATTTTTGGGTATGGGAGACAATTGGAAATCTCTTGCGGTCAAGTTTTCAAAACAGTACGAGGTGCATCTGGTCGACCAGAGAAATCACGGGAGGAGTTTTCATGCTGAGGAGTTTTCCTACGAGGATATGGTGCAGGACCTGCACAATTATTTGGTACATCACGATTTGCAGAAGGTCAATATTCTTGGCCATTCCATGGGGGGGAAAACGGCCATGCTTTTTGCCGTAGAGTATCCGGAACTTGTCAATAAGCTTGTTGTGGCAGATATTGCACCTAAATTTTACCCGCCGCATCATCAATATATTCTGGATGCCCTTAGTGCGGTTGATTTCAGCAAGGTGAAGTCTCGAAGTGAAATAGATGAGGTGTTAAAAAGGCATATTTCTGAATTTGGAATCAGGCAGTTTTTAATAAAAAATGTGTTTCGCAAGGAAAAAAATCAATTTGCTTACCGTTTTAACCTTGAGGTTCTCAAAGAACAGATTCATGAAATTGGAGTGCCCCTGCCGCCTAGAACAATCTTCGAAAAACCTGTGTTATTTTTGAAGGGAGCAAATTCTGGATATATCACCAATGAAGATGAGGCATTGATCAGGGCGCATTTTCCGAATAGTCAAATTGTAACCATAGTGAATGCTAGCCATTGGCTGCACGCAGAAAACCCGATTGATTTCTATAATAATGTTGTGAGTTTTCTTGAAAATCACTAATTTGCTTCTTGAGGCAATTGTAAAACAATTCAGATGAACTATATTTTTAAAATCTTGCTCACTGCCATGGCAGTACTATTTATTGCATATATTCTTCCAGGCGTTGAGGTAGACAATTATGTAACCGCTATTTGGGTGGCCTTTGTGGTAGGGATTCTGTTTTCAATTTTAAAACCTATTTTGGTTGTGCTCACCTTACCCGTGACCATTCTTACCCTTGGCCTTTTTCTGTTTGTAATCAATGCAGCCCTGATCCTTCTGGCGAACAGCTGGATCGACGGATTCAGTGTTGCTGGTTTTTGGACTGCGCTTTTATTCAGTATTTTACTTTCTTTATTTGAATCAATTCTGCACAAGCTTATCGAAAAGGATTAGCCCCAGTCTCGTTAAAATCCTTCTGATCATTAAAATTTAACATAAGATTAGTCAAATTTCACTTCAAATGGAATAATCATTGCTATATATTGATCTAAAATTGTTATTTTTGCACCCTCAATTTTTTAAAAGAGATAAATTTATTTATAATGAAGATTACGAAAGAAGACATTGATGCGCTGAATTCAGTTGTGAAAATAGATATTACAGCTAATGATTATCAGGAAAAAGTTGAAACCCAACTGAATGACTACAGAAGAAAGGCAAATATCCCGGGATTCAGAAAAGGGCATGTACCCATGAGCCTGGTGAAAAAACAGTACGGAAAGTCTGTTATGATTGACGAAGTAAACAAGCTTCTGCAGGAATCTTTGAATAAATTTTTAGTAGAGGAAAAATTAGACGTCCTTGGAAATCCACTTCCAAAAATGCAGGAAGGCTTTTCCTGGGAAGGTGATCAGTTTACCTTTGAATTTGAGTTGGGACTGGCGCCTGAGTTCGAGGTAAATTTGAAGCCAAAAAAATCAATCACTGCTTATAAAATTATTGCAGATGACAAAATGATCGAAAATCAGATCGAGAATATAAGAGAGCAGTATGGCAAATTGATCACGCAGTCAAAAATTGAGGAGAATTCAAATATCACCGGTACTTTTGTAAATGAGGAAAAGCAGATCGAGAAAAAATCGACCTTCAAATTTGAAAAGATCAAGACAAAAGGAAATCAAAAGAAACTTGCAGGACTTGCAGTTGGAGACAGTGTTGAGCTAAATTCTAAAGGATTGTTCACTGATGACCATATGCTGATGAATATTTTAGGGATCTCACATGATGAGGCGCATGGATTTGATGCACCTTTGGTTTTTTCAGTCGAAGAAATCACACACACAGAATTGGCTGAGATGAATCAGGAATTGTTTGACAAGCTTTTTGGTACGGACCTTGTCAAAAGTGAAGAAGAATTGAAAAGCAGATTAAAAGAGGATGCCGAAAAACAATTTGCTTCTCAATCGGACCAGCAATTGTTGAATGCGGTGACCGAGAGTTTAATTGAGAACACGAAATTTGATCTTCCGGCTGAATTTCTTAAAAAATGGCTGGCAGTTTCAGGAGAAAAGCCAATGACTCCTGAACAAGCAGGTGAAGAATATGAAAGATCAGAAAAAGGCTTAAGATACCAATTGATAGAAGGTAAACTGATGACCGAGCACGGCCTTCAGATCACCTACGATGACCTTAAGGAGTATACCAAAGGATTTGTCAAGGCTCAAATGGCACAATTTGGGGATAATCAGATTGAGGAAAAAGAATTAGACGGGATCGTATCGAGGGTATTGTCTAACCAGGAAGAGGTTAAAAGATTATCGGATCAATTGAAAAATGAGAAACTTTTAAAATTCTTTAAAGAGCATATCAAGCTAAAGTCAAAAGAAGTTACTTATGAGGATTTTGTAAAAGAAGTTTACAAGTAATCAAGGAAATACACTAAAAACTCCATAATGAATTTACATTATGGAGTTTTTTTGTGAGCTTAAAAGTCACGTTTAATCAATAAACGCTGAATGTTCAGGTTTATCCTTAAAATGGATCGTTCGTCTGAGGAATTCCGGCAGGCCTTTATGATAGGAATAAATCACCCCAACCGGAGCAATTGGTCCTTTTGTGGCAAATTCATTTTTGGTGCCAATTAATTAGTATATTTACACTCTAAAAGATTAAAAAAAAGTATATGAATTTTGGAAATGAGTTTAAAAAATTCGCTGTTAAGGATCAGGGTATAAACAGTTTGTATGTTGATCAGATTGTAAGTAGCGTTACCCCATATATCATTGAGGAAAGACAATTAAATGTTGCACAAATGGATGTGTTCTCGCGTCTTATGATGGACAGGATCATTTTTTTGGGAACAGGGATCAATGATCAGGTTGCCAATATCATTCAGGCACAATTATTGTTCCTCGAAAGTGTAGATTCCGGCAAGGATATTTCGATTTACATAAATTCTCCCGGAGGAGGAGTCTATGCCGGCCTCGGTATTTATGACACAATGCAATTCATCAAACCACAGGTGGCTACCATTTGTACGGGAATGGCCGCTTCAATGGGAGCTGTATTGATGTGTGCAGGAGAGAAAGGAAAGAGATCAGCCCTTCCGCATTCCAGAATAATGATCCATCAGCCCCTGGGAGGTGCACAAGGTCAGGCTTCGGATATAGAGATCACGGCACGTGAAATCCTGAAATTGAAGGAAGAACTGTATCAGATTATTGCACATCATTCAGGACAAAAGGTTAAAAAAGTTCACGATGATTCTGACAGGGATTATTGGATGAAAGCAGAAGAGGCCAAGGATTATGGCATGATTGATGAGGTATTAAAAAGGGGTAAATAAGCCGGGGTGTCAAACGTTTGCCGGTCCTGCATAAATTTAGAAGAAGATGGCGAAAAAAGAAGAATTAGAATGTTCGTTTTGTAAACGAAAGAAGGAGGAGACCAATTTATTGATCGCCGGTGTTGATTCGCACATATGTGATAAGTGCATTGAGCAGGCTCACGGGATCGTTCTGGAAGAATCAGTCAATGAAAAAAAGAATTCTGGCGCTGATTTTATGGTTAAAAAACCAAAGGAGATCAAGGCCTTTCTTGATCAGTACATCATTGGGCAGAACGAGTCAAAAAAAGTCATGTCGGTGGCAGTATACAATCATTATAAAAGGTTGTTGCAGAAGCCTTCGTCAAAAGATGATGACATTGAGATAGAGAAGAGCAACATTGTTCTGGTTGGTGAAACAGGTACGGGTAAAACACTGATCGCCAAAACGATTGCAAAGATGCTGGACGTTCCGTTTGCCATAGTGGATGCTACGGTTCTGACTGAGGCAGGGTATGTTGGTGAAGACGTTGAAACGATTTTAACGCGCCTGCTTCAGGCTGCTGAATATAAGGTGGATAAAGCCGAACGGGGGATTGTGTTTATCGATGAAATCGATAAGATCGCCCGGAAGAGTGATAACCCTTCCATTACGCGAGACGTATCGGGTGAAGGGGTACAACAGGCCTTGCTGAAATTGCTGGAAGGAACCGTTGTCAATGTTCCTCCAAAAGGCGGAAGAAAACATCCGGACCAAAAATTTGTCGAGGTCGATACAAGAAATATCTTGTTTATAGCCGGTGGGGCCTTTAGTGGTATTGACAAGGTGATCAGTAAAAGGCTGAACATGCAGGCAGTGGGATACAGTGCCTCTATCTCTGATGATAAGATCGATGAAGAAAATCTGTTGCAATATATCATTCCGAGTGACCTGAAAAATTTTGGTTTGATCCCTGAGATCATTGGCAGGTTACCGGCACTTACTTTTATGCGACCCTTAGATAAAGAAACCCTGAGGTCAATTTTGACAGAGCCCAAAAATGCGATCATAAAACAATATACAAGGCTTTTCGAAATGGATGGCATTGATTTCAAGATTGATGAAAAAGCCCTGGATTTCATTGTCGAAAAGGCAGTTGAATACAAACTTGGAGCAAGGGGACTTAGGTCTTTATGTGAGGAAATTCTTACTGATGCCATGTTTGAAATGCCGGGATCTGAAGAAACCAGTTTAAGGGTGACCAAAAAATACGCCCAGGGTAAAATTTCCAAATCAACAATTAAGAAGTTGAAGGCCGTATCATAGGTGCTTTTTCAAATTCAAAATAAAAAAACTGTCACAAACTGACAGTTTTTTTATCTTTATAGCTGAAATTTTTAAGGAATAGATGATCTCAAAAGAAACCATTGACAATGTGTTTGAAGCTGCCCGGGTAGAGGAGGTTATCGGTGATTTTGTCAACCTGAAAAAAGCCGGGTCCAATTTCAAAGGATTAAGCCCTTTCACCGACGAAAAAACACCTTCATTCATGGTGTCTCCGGTCAAGCAGATCTGGAAGGATTTTAGTACGGGAAAAGGTGGTAATGCCATTACTTTTTTGATGGAACACGAACATTATTCCTATCCTGAGGCCATCAGGTATCTGGCCAAGAAATATCAGATTGAGATTGAAGAGACACAGCAGTCGAATGAGGAGAAGCAGAAGGCAGACGAAAGAGAAAGCATGTTTCTTGTTTCTGAATTTGCCAAGTCCTATTTCGCTGATATTTTATGGAACTCGGAAAAGGGAAAGGCCATTGGCTTGAGTTACTTCAGGGAAAGAGGGTTTAACGACGATACCATAAAGAAATTTGAACTTGGGTATGCGCTTGATGAGTGGACCGCTTTTACTGATGAGGCTGAAAGCAAGAAATATGAAATTGATTTTTTAGATAAGACCGGACTCACCATTGTAAAGGAGAATAAAAAATTTGACCGTTTTAAGGGTCGGGTCATATTTCCAATCCACAGCATGAGTGGAAGAATACTTGGATTTGGCGGAAGGATTCTTGGTTCGGATAAAAAGGCCGCCAAATATCTTAATTCGCCGGAGAGTCTTATTTATCATAAAAGCAAAATTCTTTATGGCTTGTTTCAGGCCAAACAAAGCATCGCTAAAGAGGACAACTGCTATTTGGTTGAAGGATATACTGATGTTATTTCAATGTCTCAGGCAGGGGTTGAGAATGTTGTGGCTTCATCGGGAACGGCACTAACTGCTGATCAAATAAGACTGATCAACCGTTTGACCAATAATATTACCGTTTTATTCGATGGGGATGCGGCTGGAATCAGGGCTTCCATAAGAGGAATAGACCTGATTCTTGAACAGGGGCTCAATGTCAAGGTCGTGGCATTTCCCGAAGGCGACGATCCTGATAGTTTTGCCAGGTCGAAGTCTTTTGAGGAAATTGATGATTACCTCAAAAAAAAGTCACAGGATTTTATTCAGTTCAAAACGTCACTACTTCTGGAGGAGGCGAGTAACGACCCCATCAAAAGGGCAGAACTGATCAGGGATATTGTGGCGAGTATTGCAAAAATTCCAAACAACATCCAAAAAGAGATTTACGTACAGGAATGCGCTCGCATCATGAACATTTCAGAGAGTGTTCTTTTTAATGAATTGTCACAGATCCTCAAGAGAGGCAACAGGGAAGTAAGGCCGCAAGGCAGGGTAAAGACCCCTTTTACTGGTGTCAAAAAGGAAACCAAAAAAGCTGAAAAGATTGATCAGCTTTTTCAGATGGAAAAAAAGATCATAGAAATTTTGCTGCTCTATGGGAATGAAGAAGTGGATTTTATAGACTTCACTTTGGAAACTGATGAAGACGGAAGGAAAAAAATAGTGAAGGAACAATATTCAAATGCCGTTTGCAAAGAAATTTATATGCACCTGCAGGAAGATGAGATTGAATTTACACATCCCGTTTTTTTGAAGATCTATTATGAAATGATACACCTTCTAAATCAGGAAGAACATATAAGTGCCGATCTTTTCACGAACCATCAAGACCAGGAAATATCAGCTGCGGTTACGGATATCTTAATGGAGGAGGAAAAATACAGTTTAAGTGCCTGGGAAAAGCATAATATCTATGTAAAAAATAAGGAGAGCTATCTGCCCAAGCTTGTTATGGATGTGCTTTACAATCTTAGGAGATTGCTCATTGCCGAAAAGATACACGTCCTTAAGTCTGAATTAGAGGAACCTCAAGAGGCAGAGGTTGATTTAAAAGACAACCAGGAAACCCTTGAGTCAATAAGGGATTACACCGCCCTGAAACAGCTTTTATTTGAAAAACTCAACAGGGTACTTTAGTATTTCAGTTCCTCTTTGATTTCGCAAACCGGGATGGCTTGCATCTTGTGTTGGTTGGCCCTGTGTAACTTGTTGTAAATCTGCAGCACTTCTTTCTGGCGATTTTCAAAATCATCCTCACGATACCCAAGCTCGATTTGAGCCATGGCCCATTCCAGTTCATCATAACTCGCACCGATCTGATCTTCATCCGTTCGGTCATCTCCCCAGAGCCCGTCGGTAGGAGCTGCCTGGATAATATCCTCATTCACGCCCAAATAAGCAGCTAATTCGTAAACTTCGCTTTTCATCAGATCTGCGATGGGGCTCAGATCTACACCACCATCACCATATTTGGTAAAAAAGCCAACCCCAAAGTCCTCAACTTTGTTTCCGGTACCTGCCACCAGTAATTTTTCAAGGGCTGCAAAATAATATAGGGTAGTCATTCTTAATCGTGCACGTGTGTTCGCAAGTGACATAAATCTTTCTTCTTCATTTTCTACAGCCGGCAAGGCCTGGATCAAAGCGTCAAATACAGGGCTGATGTTCACTTGAGTCATGGAGGTATTTGGATACTTCCTTTTTAGCCAGTCAATGTGACTCAAGGCTCGGCTTACCTGCGAATCGGCCTGATGAATAGGCATTTCAAGGCACAACACCTCTAAACCCGTTCTTGCGCATAACGTAGAAGTGACTGCAGAATCGATCCCTCCTGATATCCCGACGACAAATCCTTTCACCCCTGCATTCAAGGCATATTCCTTTAACCATTTAACAATGTGATTTGTTACTTTTTCAGCATTCATTATTGATAAGTATTTATTAGTTTTGCGAGGCACAAAAATATTAATTTTTATTGGCAAATCTTTTTTAAATGACTTTTATAAAATATTTTGGTCTTATACTGCTTCTACTGACATCGGTGGCATGTTCCAAGGAGAAAAATAGTGAAGTGGATGTGTCGGGTATTGAGGTGAATACTGAGGTTGTTCGTTTTGAGCAGGAATTCTACGATGCTTCGCCAGAAGAATTGCCGGCACTCAAAGCGTCCTATGCCTATTTGTTTCCGGATTCGGAACCCGATTCTGTATGGATCGCAAAATTGAAAGATGAGGATGAGTTATTTCTTTACAAATCCATACAAAAGGAATTTCCTGATTTTACCCAAGAAAAGGAGGAGTTCACTGATTTGTTCAAACACGTTAAATATTATTTTCCAAATTTTGTTGAACCCAGGGTACTGACCATCTTGAATAATGTTGATTACGATCACAGGATCATTTATGCGGATACATTGTTATTTGTCTCGCTGGACGTTTATTTGGGTAAGGAGCACGAGGTATATCACGACTACCCCGATTACATCAAACAAAATTTTACAAGGGAACACCTTATTGTTGACGTGGCTGAACAATTTGCCTTGCCAGTTTTAAGGGCACCTCAAAGCAAGTCATATGTTTCACAAATGATCCAGCAGGGCAAGAAATTCAAGCTCATGGAATCTTTTCTTCCCGAAAAACCAAAGAACCAGATCATGGGTTATACCCCGGAGCAATACCAATGGGCAGAAATCAGCGAGGCTGATATATGGAAGTATTTTATTCAGAATGAAATGTTGTATTCCAATGACCCAACCCTCAATGACAGGTTTCTTATGGATGCCCCCTTTTCTAAATTTTATTTGGAGGTGGACAAAGATTCACCGGGCAGGATAGGAGCCTGGTTTGGATGGAGGATTGTAGATGCTTTTATGCAAAACAATGATATATCGCTACAGGAAATGATCATAACAGATAATGAAGAGATTTTTAAAAGATCAAAATACAAGCCCAAAAAAAAGTAGGGGATTATTAAAAATCAAATAAAGAAATAAAATTTAGTCACCTTGGGTGATGCTAAAAAATAAATCATGGCAATAAAACACAGTTCGGAAATAAATATCAAAGTAGGATTGGATGAAAACAGGGTTCCTGAAGCTTTATCCTGGTCGGCTGACGACGGTAATATCAGTGACATGGAAAGTAAGGCCCTGCTTTTGTCGGTATGGGATTCCAACAACAAGGATACCTATAAAATTAACCTATGGACCAAAGAAATGCCGGTCAATGAGATGATACAATTTTTTCACCAGACCTTGACTTCGATGTCGGAAACTTTTGAAATGGCTACCGGTGATGAAAAAATGAGTGCCACTATGCGGGATTTTTGCGATTACTATGCCGAAAAGATGGGTATCAAAAAGCAGTAAAAAACCACTGTTTGATTTAGTTTTTTTCGCGAAAGAAGGAATATCCTTGAAGGATTACTTAGAATTCAAGTATTGTATTTAAAATACTCCTGTAGTCACTCTCGCTGTTCACAAAATCCAATTCAGAAACATCAATGATCAACGGATTCAGCGATTCCTGAGACTTGATGAAAGACAGATAGCCTTTGTGGATCTTTTCGAGATAATCGGGCTGAATGTTCTGCTCATAATCCCTGCCTCTTTTTTTGATGTTCTCTATGAGACGATCTGTATTTTGATACAGGAACACATAAACATCGGGTTTGGCAATTTCCTTGTACATGATATCAAACATCTTACGGTACAAGTTGTATTCTTCCTTGGGAAGCGTAACCTGAGCAAAAATGAGTGATTTGAATATAAAATAATCTGATACAATAAAATTTTTGAACAGGTCAAACTGTGCCAGGTCATCTGTCAGCTGATGGTATCGGTCTGCCAGAAAACTCATTTCCAAAGGAAAGGCGTATCGATCTTCATCTGCATAGAATTTTGGTAAAAAAGGATTGTCCGCAAATCTTTCCAATACGAGTTTCGCGTTGAAATCATCCCCAATTTTGTGCGCCAGACTCGTTTTTCCCGATCCAATGTTCCCTTCAATCGCGATATAATTGTATTTTTCAACCAGGGAAATTGGACGTTTTATTTTTTCTTCAACTTTTTCAATCGATTCATTGTCCTGACAGTTCTGAAGACAGATCAGGATTGTTTTTTTCACAATGGGATGCACAACATTTGGTGCAATTTCCGTAAGCGGAACCAGCACAAATTTACGGTTCAACATCTCAGGATGTGGCACTTTGAGGTCATTGAAAAAAATGATCTCATCGTCAAACAGCAAAATGTCAATATCTATGACACGGTTTTTATAACTTTCTCCTGAAATTCTTTCCCTCCCCATATTTTGTTCAACGGAAAGAACCGTCTGAATCATTTTTTCAGGACTGAGGCTGCTTGATACTTCGATACACATGTTGTAAAAATCATTTCCATCAAAACCCATGGATTTGGTTCTGTACACAGATGACACCTTTGTGATGTGTCCGACAGTTTGGTTGAGCTGGTCAACAGCCTCCTGTAAATTTTTGAGCTTGTCTCCCAGGTTAGTTCCAAGAGACAAGTAAGATTTGCGCACTATTTTCAAACACGGAATATTTTAATTGATAATTAATTTTAAACATCATATATTAGTCAAAATTTCGTTGCAGAAATAAGGAATTACAAAGAAAATAAAACAAAGGTGGAAATGCTCAGCATTTTCATTATTATTTTTAACATTTGTAACAATACTTCGTCACCGACGACATATAATAAAATTCAATAAATGACTTTTTTAAGAGAATTACTTGCCGCAGTATTAGGAGTATTGATATCTTTTTTTATCATGTTCTTTGTTTTTTTAGCCATAGGTTCGGTGATCAGTTCCAGTTTAATTGAAGAT
The DNA here is from genome assembly GCA_965365165.1 of uncultured Flavobacteriaceae bacterium. GTDB lineage: Bacteria > Bacteroidota > Bacteroidia > Flavobacteriales > Flavobacteriaceae > Lutimonas. Next base: position 10,276 of record CBDUAP010000019.1, on the reverse strand, counting down.
GACAAAATTGTAGTCAAGGAAAATTCTGTTCTCGTTCTGAAACTGGAAGATGCCATAAAGGATTTTGCACCTAAAAGCAGTGATCCATTAGAACAGATTCTGGGTCTTGAAGAAGACAAAATTGGTTTAAATACCATTATAAATGCGATTGATAATGCAAAATATGACGATCAAATTCTGGGAATAAGTATTGAGTCATTGATGATCAGGGCGGGTATGGCCCAGACGCAGGAGATCAGGGATAAATTATTTGAATTCAAGGAGTCCGGAAAATTTATTACGGCGTATGCGGATGTTTATGCTCAGAAAAATTATTACTTGAGTTCTGTGGCTGATTCTGTATATGTAAATCCTGAAGGCTTAATAGACTTTAAAGGTTTGGCTGGTGAGATTTTATACTTTAAGGATTTTCAAGACAAGTATGGTGTCAAGATGGAGGTCATCAGGCATGGAAAGTACAAAAGTGCCGTTGAACCGTTTTTGGCAAACGAAATGAGTGATGAGAACCGGGAGCAGACCCTTTCTTTTTTAAATGCAATTTGGTCTGAAATGGTTGAAGATATTGAGGAGAGCAGAAATATAAGTGCTGATGAAATAAATCATATAGCGGATGAATTGTTGGCGAGAAATCCAGATTTGGCAATTGAAAACCGAATGATCACCGGAAAGTTATACAAAGATGAATATGTAAATATTTTAAAAAAACTCACTGGTCTTCAGGAAGGTCAGGAGATGAATTCAGTAAGTATCAAGAATTACATCAAATCTGGCAAAGGGAGAATCAGATCCACTTCTACAAATAAAATTGCTGTGATCTATGCGCAGGGTGATATTATATATGGTAAAGGGGATGAAAAATTCATTGGTCAGGAACTGATCATTCAATCTTTGAAAAAGGCGCGAAAAGCCAAGGATGTCAAAGCAATCGTTCTAAGGGTCAATTCACCCGGAGGAAGCGCATTGGCTTCTGATATCATATGGAGAGAACTGGAGCTAACCAAGGAAGAAAAACCTTTGGTTGTATCTATGGGCAATCTCGCTGCCTCAGGTGGCTATTACATCTCATGTAATGCGGATAAAATAGTTGCTGAGCCATCAACAATAACAGGAAGTATAGGCGTTTTTGGAATGATACCCAATATTAACGAATTCGCAAAAAGAATAGGAATCAATGCAGAGCAGGTCGGGACCAACAAACGATCTTTGGATTATAGCTTGTTTGAACCTATGTCTGATGATTTTTATGAAGTGACCAAAGAGGGAATCGAAAGAGTTTATACCACCTTTGTGACCAAAGTGGCCCAGGGAAGGAATATGACCTTTGAAGAGGTCGATCAAATCGCTCAAGGAAGGGTGTGGACAGGAACTCAGGCCTTGTCAAATGGTTTGGTTGACGAATTGGGCAGCCTTGATGATGCTATAGCCATTGCTGCTGACCTTGCCGAAATAGACAGTTACAGGATCAGGAACTACCCCGATTATAAAAGAGAATTCAAGGACATGTTTTCAGGGCCCTTTGGCCGTGTCAAAACACAATTACTCAAAGAAGAAATTGGAGATGAGCAACTTGAAGTATATCAAAAATTGAAAACATTTGGTACGTGGAAAGGCGTTCAGACCAGATTACCCTTTTTACTGGAAATCAATTAAATCAATGAATCATTCTTTTCATTTCGCTTCGATACTTAGAGGCACTTTTTCCGGTGAATTCCTTGAAGAGCCTGTTGAAATGAGAGAAGTTGTTGAAGCCGCATTCAAAGCAAATATCAGTGATGCTCGATTGGTTTTCCTGTAATAGCTTTGTTGCATGAACCACTCTGTATTCATTGACCAGTTTGGTAAAGGTCTTTCCGGTGGCTTTTTTAAAATACCGGCAAAAGGCAGGTACCGTCATACTCACCTTGTCAGAAATTTCATCTAAACTGATATGTCTCTTAAAATTATTGTTGATATGTTTAAAGATGACATCTATCTTTTCACTATCCTGAGGCTCTGTTTCAAATGCAAAGCCATCGGCATTAAGAAATGAATAATCATGAGCAAGAGAGAGATCATTCAAAATTTCCAGAAGTTTTATAACCCTTGACATTCCCTGGTGTTCCAGTAAACTTTCAATTTTAGGGCCTACTACCTTTTTTGTTTCGGGCTTAAAAATAATTCCTTTTTTTGCCCTTTCGAATAGCGCATTGATATTACTCATTTCGGGGATGTTATAAAAAATTTTTCCCAGGAAATCTAACTTGAACTGAACGATGGTTTCTGTTCCGTTTGTCGTAAGACGATCAACAAATCCATTATGGGGAAGATTGGCACCAATCAGGACCAACATGCTGTTGTTAAAATAAGACAAGTGATTGCCAATATGCCTTTTCCCTTGCCCTTTGTTCACATAGACCAGTTCTACTTCAGGATGAAAATGCCAAAAAGCCACATTATTGGCAATATCCTTATTGTGTTGTTTTACAAGGATCGAGCTTCCAAAACTTGGGCTTATTTTTTCAAAACTTGGTTTTTTGTTCATCATCTTACTCAGGGTATTTATGCAAAAATAAATTATTTCAAATTTGATATACTATGCGAATTTACCAATATTGTGTACAATATTAACAATTAGTCATGTTAAGTTATTGTAAAGTGATAATTAAGTATATAAAATGGTCAAACGTGTTGTTTTTTGCAGCTATGATCTCGTCTACATTTGCCCTGTCTAATTTTAATAAATATATATCATGAAAAAATTAACGAAAAAAAATCTTATCATTTTGCTCATGTTGGCATCATTCTTAAGTTATGCAAATGATGGGCGGGATACCTTTAAAGAAAAGGAAAAGGTAACCAACTTAAGCTTTAAAAATGTAAAACTGGGATCTAAGTTGACCATAAAGGATGACAAAGGACTCGTGCTTTACAAAGAGTCGATTATCAAATCAGGGCAATATTCCAAAGGCTTCGATCTGACTGCTTTACCCAATGGAGAATATTATTTCGAACTTGATACAGATTTCGAGATCGTAGTTATTCCATTTAATGTAGTGTCTAATCAGGTAAATTTCAGAAAAGACGAAAAGTCCACAATTTTTAAGCCTTTTGTTAGGGTTAAAGATGACATGGTTTATGTATCGAGAGTGTCTTACAAAGAAAGTCCTTTGGAATATAAGATCTATTATGCAGACAACAATGATCTTGTTTTATCCGAAAAATTCGAAAATGAAAAACAGATCAGTAAAATTTATGATTTTTCTGAATCCAAACAAGGTGAATACCTATTCGTTTTTAAGTTCGAAGGAAGAAGATACAGCAAAAAGATCAAAATTTAAACCTACTTATTTTAATTAGTTATTGTCCAGTGATTTGAAAAGTGAGCTCTGCCCATATGAGCTCACTTTTTTTTGTATTGGACAAAACTATAATCGTATTGGTTCAGTTCATCAGCTTTGAAATCAACACGTTTTGTCATGGTCCAGATTTCCAGATCAATCTCCGGAAAAAATGCGTCCCCTTCAAAAACCTGGTGTACCAGGGTCAGGTCAAGCAAATCTGCGTGTTCCATGGCTTGTCTGTAAATTTCTGCACCACCTAAAATATACGGGTTTTCATCTATGCTGGCTGCTTTTATCGCTTTTTGCAATGAATTTACCACGACACATCCTTCCACGTGGTAATCCGGGTTTCTTGATATGATTATAGTTGTCCTGTTCGGCAGGGGTTTGCCCAGTGATTCGAAGGTTTTCCTGCCCATGATCACATGATGGCCCAGGGTTACTTTTTTAAAACGTTTCAAATCAGCCGGTAAATGCCAAATGAGGTCATTATTTTTACCCAGCGCGTTATTAGTCGCTATAGCAGCAATTATAGTAAGCATATAGATTAATTCATTTAGGAAATGCTGTCCATTTCGTCAAAAGCGCCTGAAGTTTCAAGTTTGCTCTCTAGCTTTTGCAGCTTCTCCCTGTGTTTCAGAATAAGTTTTTCTGTTTCAATCCTTTCCCATTCTTTTCCGAAAAAGCGATTCATTATAAATACCCTGATATAATGAAGCGATAATATAAACAGCCAGGCAAAAATTGCCCAAATATACCAGTCAAGCTCCTGATGGAATTTTATAACCTTGTTCAGTACAATAAAAAACACCGAACCGAAAAGAAACAGTACGGAATGAAAATACAGCCGCTTTTTTTGTTTGGTTCGTTTTCGCGCTTTTTCGTAAAGTTCGTGATCTAAAGTTTCAGTCAAAACAAGTCAGGAATTACATGTCTTTTACCCATTCCTTGATGTAATCGGTAAAATCTTCTTTATCGTTAAACTCTTTGTCTTTATTGTTACGCATTGATGGTATCTCATTGAGTTGTTCATTGTACAAACTTCCGGAGGTGTTCAGAAACGCCTGCATTCTTTGTAATAAATGGATATCCTCAATTTGAGTAATGTGTTTGATCAGGTTTAATTTTAATTCTAAAGTATTCATTGTCAATTAATTTGGGGGATTAAACAGATACGCGCCCTCTGATATGGGGGTGAGGATCATAAGCTACTAAGTTAAAATCTTTAAATGAAAATTCAAAGATATTTTTAACTTCCGGATTAATGATCATTTTCGGCAGGGGTTTTGGCTCTCGGCTCAATTGAAGGTTGATCTGTTCCATATGATTATTGTATATATGTGCATCTCCAAAGGTATGGATAAAATCTCCGTAAGCCAAGCCTGTTACCTGTGCCAACATCATGGTAAATAGTGCATAGGAGGCAATATTGAATGGAACGCCAAGAAAGATGTCTGCACTTCTTTGGTACAATTGACAGGATAATTTCCCTTCACTGACGTAAAATTGAAAAAATGCGTGGCAGGGGGGCAAGGCAGCCTTGTTATTTGCCACATTCTCGGAAAACCCAATTGATGTATCGGGCAGGACACTTGGATTCCATGCAGATACAATCATGCGGCGGCTGTCTGGATTATTTTTAATGGTATCCACAACTTCTTTTATTTGATCAATCCCATCTCCATTCCAGTTTCTCCACTGGTAACCATAAACCGGACCTAGATCGCCATTGCTGTCGGCCCAGGCATCCCAAATTTTAACGCCGTTGTCATTTAAGTACTGAATATTTGTATCTCCTTTTAAAAACCATAACAATTCATGAATGATCGATTTTAAATGCAATTTTTTTGTAGTCACCATCGGAAAGCCTTCTGCTAAATCAAATCTCATTTGATATCCGAAAACACTTTTCGTTCCGGTACCGGTTCTGTCTTCTTTGGTTATTCCATGATCAATCACGTGCTGGATCAAATCTAAATATTGTTTCATTGTTATAAAAAATGTTATTGAAATTAGTGGGTACTTTGGGTACCAATAAATTTTAAAAAAGGCCATTCATTCCTTCCCCGAATCAAGGATTCAAATATAATTTATTCTGAATGAAATATTCAAAATCTCTTGTTAATATTATTTGACGAAAAATAACATGATATTTTTAACCAATAATCATTCCGGCAATGGTTGCCGAAAGAAGTGAGGCCAAGGAACCTCCAATAAGGGCTTTCATACCAAATTCAGAAAGTGTTTTTCTCTGTCCGGGAGCCAAGGAGCCAATGCCACCTATTTGAATCCCTATGGAGGCAAAATTGGCAAAACCACATAGCATGTAGGTGGCCATGATAATGGATTTACTATTATTCAAATGAATCAGGTTTTTTACATCCTTAAGCTCAGCGAGTTGAATATATCCTACAAATTCGCTAGCTGCCAGTTTTATACCAAGCAACTGTCCCATCATCATCATGTCGTTTTTTGCAACCCCAATAAGCCACATCAAAGGTGCAAAGAGAGTACCTAGGATTGACTCCAGTGTTAGTTTCGGATAAGGGGTATGTGCCTCCATCCATATGTTTATGCTCGTTATTTCTCCAACCCAGCCCAATATACCGTTGATCATGGCTATGAAGGCAACAAACACCAGCAGCATGGCACCCACATTGACTGCGAGTCTCAATCCTTCTGTGGTGCCGTTTGAAATAGCATCAAGTACATTTGTTCCTATTTTTTCTGTTGACACCTGAACATCGGTGCTGATTTCATCAGTTTGAGGATACAGTATTTTTGAGATTACAATGGCTCCCGGTGCCGCCATCACAGAAGCGGCTAGAAGGTGCTTGGCAAATTTCAATCTCATGACGGGATCATCTCCACCCAGGAAACCAATGTAGGCTGCCAAAACAGCTCCTGCGACCGTTGCCATACCACCAATCATGACCAAAAGCATCTCCGAACGGTTCATTTTCTCCAGATAGGCTTTGATCAGTAAAGGGGCTTCTGTTTGGCCAAGAAAGATATTGCCTGCAACGCTCAGGCTTTCTGCACCTGAAATTTTCAGGACCTTTGACAAGAGCCATGCCAATGCTTTGACTACTTTCTGTATGATGCCCAGATAAAAGAGAAGGGAAGTCAAAGCAGAAAAAAATACAATGGTGGGCAGGACCTGAAAGGCAAAAATAAAACCAAAAGTAGTTTGATCAACTACAAGCCCTTCAAAGAGAAATTTACTACCCGCCTTTGTGTAGTCTAGTACGCTAACAAATACCTGGCCTATACTTTCAAAGGCCGACTGGATCAAGGGAATACGCAATACGCCGATGGCGATTAATAATTGTATTGAAAGACCAATGCCCACCGTTTTCCATTGAATCGCCTTTTTATTGGAACTGAATAAATAGGCCAGTACAATCAGGACGATCATCCCTAATACACCTCTCCATACAGATTCAAAAGAAACACCTGCATTTGGTGTAATTTCATTAACAATTTGTTGTGCGTTTGCTGGTAAATTCAGAAGGAAGAGTGACAAAAAAAGCACTAATTTTTTGAGCATAAGCAATTGGTTATTTTTCTCTTTTAGAGATTTCATCCCTTATTTTGGCAGCCAGTTCATAGTCTTCATTATTGACTGCCTGGTCCAGTTGTTTGTGCAATTCCTCAAGTGTCTCATCTTTAAATGTAGAAGTTTCTTCGGGAACATTGGCCACGAGATCTTCCATCTTGAATTTAGACTTTTCCAATTTGGATTCATCCTTTATTTTCAAAATGATACCTGCTTTGTCCAAAATATTTTCAAAGGTAAATATGGGGGCTTTAAATCGCGTTGCCAGGGCAATGGCATCAGATGTTCTCGCATCGATGATCTCCTCTATCTTATCACATTCACATATCAGGCTCGAATAAAATACACCATCCACAAGCTTATGAATAATGACTTGTTTTACTATGATATTAAAACGATCGGCAAAACTTTTAAAAAGATCATGGGTAAGTGGTCGGGGCGGTTTGATTTCCTTTTCCAGGGCTATTGCAATAGATTGGGCTTCAAATGCACCAATTATAATCGGTAAGGTTCTTTCTCCATCTTCTTCACTCAATACCAGGGCATAGGCGCCGCTTTGAGTTTGACTGTATGAAATTCCTTTTATATTTAAACGTACGAGACTCACGAGTGACTTTAATTTTAGCAATTCAATTTACGAATAAAAATGAAAAAGGCCATTAAAAATAAGGACTTATGATCGTCATAATTTCTATTAGCCTATTGATGCTGCCAATTTACTAAAAAATAGAATGATTTATAAGTTACTTTTAAATTCTTTTAACTTTTTAATCAATTCAGGAACAACCTCAAAAGCATCACCTACAACACCGTAGTCGGCTGCTTTAAAAAACGGGGCCTCAGGGTCATTGTTGATTACCACCTTGACTTTTGAAGCATTTACACCGGCCAAATGCTGTATGGCACCGGAAATGGCGACAGCAATGTATAAATTAGAAGAAACAGGTTTTCCTGTTTGGCCCACGTGTTCACTGTGTGGCCTCCATCCGAGATCTGATACAGGTTTAGAACAGGCCGTAGCTGCACCTAGAACTGAGGCCAGTTCTTCTATCATACCCCAGTTTTCAGGTCCTTTAAGTCCTCTTCCTCCGGAAACAACGATATCGGCATCTGCAATGGTAACTTTATCCGAAGTTTGTTCAATTTTACTTGAATTGAGTTGAAAGTCCTCGCCGCTTAAATCTGGTGTAAATTCTGATACCTCAGCGTTAACCTTTTCATCTTTTACACCGAATGAATTTTTCGCCAATCCCAGTACTTTCTTTTCTGTGTTGACCTGACTCAAATTAAACCCCTTGGACGAAAATGCATTCCGTTTAACGGTAAAAGGAACCAGGGAAGCAGGAAGCGCAACTACATTGGATGCGTATCCAGCCTTTAGTTTGACCGCTAGTAAAGGTGCGAGGTACAGACCGTTACTCGTAGAGTCTATCACGACGATATCGGCTTCCTCTTTTAAAACTGCCTGATAAATACAATCAGAATATGCTCTTGCATTGAATACAGTTAATTGATCATTCTTTACGCTTAGGATCTTGTCAGCACCGTATGATGACAGGGCTGAAGCATCGTTTGCGTTGATTGTCAGCGCCACCACCGTCGTTCCGGCTTGTTGTGCTACTTGTTTACCATAAGAAACGAGTTCAAAGGCGGTTTTTTTAAATTTTCCTTCTGAATTGTCAGCAAATACTAAAACAGACATATAATTGATTTTTGTACTGAAAAACCTGAAATGAAATTTTTCAGCTAATTTTTAATTTCTTTCTTATATCACTTTGGCTTCATTATGGAGCAATTGGATCAATCCATCCAGGTTACCAGGGTCGATTAATTTACAAGCTCCTTTGGCTTCCGGTTTTTCATATTTCAGTGTAGTTGTTGCTGCACTGAATTCAATAGGATCAATAACCTTCAAGGGTTTTTTACGGGCCATCATGATACCCCTCATGTTGGGTATTCTGAGGTCCTTTTCTTCAACCATTCCTTTTTGCCCTGCAATGATGAGGGGTAAGTTTCCTGTGATGACCTCCTTTCCTCCATCAATTTCTCTTGACATGGTGGCTGAACTTCCTTCGATCTCAACGCCTATACAGGCATTTACAAAATTGAATCCAAGGATTTCGGCGAGCATGCCCGGAACCATGCCCCCATTATAGTCTATAGATTCTTTTCCGGTTAGGATCAGGTCGAATCCTTCATTTTTCACTACCGCTGCCATCTGGACGGCTACCTGGTAACCATCTGTCGGTTCGGTATTCACCCTTATGGCATCGTCAGCCCCTATGGCCAATGCTTTGCGCAAAGTGGGTTCTGTAGTGGCAAGTCCGACATTGATTACTGTGACCGAGGCACCTTGTTTTTCTTTGAACCACATGGCTCTTGTCAAAGCGAACTCGTCGTAGGGATTGATTACAAACTGAACCCCGTTTGTGTCAAATTTGGTGTTGTCTTCAGCAAAATTTATTTTCGAGGTGGTGTCCGGTACGTGACTGATACAAACTAATATTTTCATATTTATGATCTTTCAATGAGTTTTATATATTCTTCGCAACGAAGTTATAAAATTTTTTTAATATATTATGCATGCATAATATAATTTTATAGGTTTTCCCTGAGCTCACAGCGGAAAACTTTTGACAAAGATGGTGAATTTTGTGAAATAAAAATTTGTCATTGGACTATTAATAATATTCGTTAAAAATAGTTATTTTTGCATTCCTTTATGATCGAGATATGAAAGTATTACAATTTAGAGAAGCTATTGCCGAAGCAATGAGTGAAGAAATGCGCAGAGACGAATCTGTTTACCTTATGGGTGAGGAAGTAGCTGAATATAATGGTGCCTATAAGGCATCCAAAGGCATGCTTGATGAGTTTGGTGACAAAAGAGTCATAGACACACCTATAGCTGAATTAGGATTTTCAGGAATTGCTGTTGGCTCGGCCATGGGAGGTGCCCGCCCGATCGTTGAATACATGACCTTCAACTTTTCTTTGGTGGGTATTGACCAGATCATCAATAATGCGGCCAAGATGCGTCAAATGTCAGGGGGTCAATTTAATATCCCTATTGTTTTCAGAGGGCCGACAGGATCTGCCGGTCAGTTGGGGGCAACACATTCACAGTCATTTGAAAATTGGTTTGCCAATACTCCTGGCTTAAAAGTAATCGTTCCTTCGAATCCATATGATGCCAAAGGTCTTTTAAAGGCGGCGATTAGGGATGATGACCCGGTTATTTTTATGGAATCTGAGCAGATGTACGGAGACAAAGGTGAAGTACCAGAAGGAGAATACATACTTCCAATTGGCGTTGCTGATATCAAAAGAGAAGGTACTGATGTCACTGTTGTTAGTTTTGGAAAGATCATCAAGGAGGCTTATAAAGCTGCAGATG
>CBDUAP010000018.1:0-23823 GCA_965365165.1 uncultured Flavobacteriaceae bacterium | reverse complement strand
CATGTTGCAGTGATCATGGATGGAAATGGAAGATGGGCAAGAAAACAAGGCCTGAAAAGGGTGCTGGGCCATAAAAAAGGCGTTGATGCGGTTCGGGAAACTGTTGAAGCTGCTGCCGAGCTTGGTATCCGTGCCCTTACTTTATATGCTTTCTCTACTGAAAACTGGAAAAGACCTAAAATTGAAGTTGACACTTTAATGAGTATTCTGGTCAATTCTTTGAAAAAGGAGATCAAAACATTACAAAAGAACAACATTAAATTGCAGGCCATTGGGAATTTGGAAAAATTACCCCCACTGGCAAAATCCCAGCTTCGTGAAGTCATGAAAATGACAGCTGCAAATGACCACATGATCTTAACCCTGGCCCTTAATTACGGGGCAAAAGAGGAATTGATAAATGCGGTAAAATCAATTTCTAAAAAAATTGTTAATAATGAACTGAAAATAGAAGAAATTGATGAAAAAATTATAAATAGTCATTTATATACAGTTACTTTGCCCGTCGTTGATTTTTTGATTCGAACTAGTGGCGAAATGCGCATCAGCAATTTTTTATTATGGCAAATAGCTTATGCAGAATTGTATTTTACTGATATTTTGTGGCCCGATTTTAGGAAGAAAGACTTTTACGAAGCAATACTGAATTATCAAAGAAGAGAAAGACGATTTGGAAAAACAAGTGAACAAATTGAAAACAGTAATAAATAATCTGAGATACGCATTCCTGCTTTTATTTTTTATCTTATTTAACGTTTCTGTGAATGGGCAGGTCAAAGCCCCAAATAATACCACTACAATAGATTCAGTTCAGGTTGGTCAAAAAAGCCTGGATACCATCCCGATTACAGTCATAAGAACTGATTCTGTCAATGCAGTAAAAAGGTCAGACACAATTCTTCCAATGGCAAAGGCCGGTGACACCATAAAAATAAAGAAAACGGAGCCCATCGTTCTCGACAGAACGAAAAAATACCTTCTTGGAGGAATAACGGTCGCAGGAAATGAAACCATTTCAGAACAATCCATACTGATCTTTTCAGGTTTAAACCCGGGGCAAAGATTGAAAATTCCGGGCGACAAACTTTCATCAGCGATTAAGAAATTATGGACCTCAAAACTGTTCTCCAATGTAGACGTGTATGTAACTAAAATGGACGGAGACGCCATCTACCTGGAAATCAGTGTTAAAGAGCTTGACAAAGTAGGCAAAGTCACTATTACCGGTCTGAAAAAAAATAAAATCGAAGACCTTGAAAAGAAAATTGAATTCCAGACGGGTTCCATGCTGACCGAAAACCTGATCACCACGACCAAAAACTTTATCAAAGACAAATACAGTGAAAAGGGCTACCTGAGGACCAAGGTCACCATTGATACCAGAAGGGATACTGCGCAGCCCAACACCCAGGATGCGCTTATTGCAATTGATAAAGGTAACAGGATCAAGATCAAGAACATTACATTTCATGGAAATACGGCCCTGACCGATAAAAAACTCAGGAAAACCATGAAAAAAACAAGGCAGAAAGGAATCATGCAGATCTTCTCTCCTTCTAAATTTGTGGAAGACCTGTATGAGGAAGACCTGGATAAGGTTGTTGAGCTTTTTCAGGAAAAAGGATTCAGGGATGCGCTGGTCATCAAAGATTCCATGTCATGGAACGAAGACAACACCATTAATCTGGATATATTTCTCACCCAGGGGGATAGGTACAAATTTGGGGACATCAATTTCCTCGGAAATACGGTTTTTACCGATCAGCAGCTACAGAGTATTTTGAAAATAGAGAAAGGCGTCACCTATAACGGTAAGGCCTTAAATGAAAGGGTATATGGCGACGGAACTCCTGAATCTCAGGACCTGACAAATACATATCTGGATAACGGATATTTATTTTCGAGGGTCAATGCGGTTGAAACCAGTGCTGAAAACAATACCATTGACCTTGAAATCCGGATCATTGAAGATGAACCCGCAACCATAAGAAAGGTAAGCATTAAGGGTAATGATGTTACAAATGACCATGTTCTTTACCGGGAAATAAGAACAAAACCAGGAGATCTATTTAGTAAAAGTGATATCGTAAGGACGATTCGAGAATTGGGTCAGTTGGGATACATCGACCCTGAAAATATTGTTCCGGATGTTCAACCCAATTTTGCTGACAAAACTGCAGACATAGAATATTCCTTGTCAGAAAAAGGATCCAGTCAGATCGAGCTTCAGGGTGGTTACGGAGGAGGAACCTTTGTAGGAACGCTTGGACTGTCTTTTAACAACTTTTCTGTTAAAAACCTTTTCAACTTAAGTGAATACAAACCCGTTCCGAGGGGTGACGGCCAGAACATAGCCCTCAGGTTACAGATCAGTAAATTTTACAGAACCTATAGCATATCTTTTTCGGAACCCTGGATGGGAGGGAAAAAACCAAAAGGATTTAATTTCTCCATTTATAATTCAAGTCAGTATGGTTATGACCCTTTTTCAAACAGTGTTGACAAAGACCAGTTGCTTGATATCCTTGGAGCCTCGGTGGGTATAAGCCAAAGGCTCAAATGGCCGGATGACTTTTTCACCTTGTCAACCTCTTTGAATTACCAAAGATATAAACTAAAGAATTACACGATATCTTCCTTTGATTTCGACAATGGAGTTTCGAACAACTTCAACTTTGCCTTGAACTTTGGAAGAAGCTCTGCAGGACCGAACCCGATCTTCCCTTCAGGAGGGTCACAATTTAATGTCCTGCTGAAATTAACACCTCCTTATTCCTTATTCGATGACAAGGATTATACGGATCTTCCTGATGAAGAAAAATACAAGTGGATCGAGTTTTACAAGATCGTATTCTCCGGAAAATGGTATACCCCGGTTGTTGGAAAAATGGTTTTGATGTCAAATGCCGAACTTGGATTCCTGGGGCACTATAATGATGAAATCGGAGCCCCGCCTTTTGAACGATTTTACGTAGGGGGTGACGGTCTCCAAACAGGAAGGTTTGACGGAAGAACGACTATAGCACTGAGAGGTTATCCCAATTCGAGCTTGTCATCTGTAACGGGAGGAACCATATACAATAAAGTTAATTTTGAATTGAGATATCCAATCACCTTGAAACCTTCTGCTTCAATTTATGCCTTGTCATTTCTTGAGGCGGGTAATTCATGGAATGAATTTAGTGAATACAGACCCTTTAATTTGAAAAGATCAGCTGGTGGAGGGATCAGGGTATTCATGCCGGCATTCGGATTACTTGGAGTTGATTTTGGATACGGATTTGATACCATACCCGGATCTAATGAAATTTCGGGATGGCAAACACATTTCATCATAGGACAACAATTTTAAGCTAAATTGCTATATTTGCCTGATTGAAGAAATGGCATGGTTTTTTCTTGAATATTAATTGAATGAAAGTAAATAGGGTTTTAATAATTGTTATCATATTATTCAACTTTGCCGTTCATGCCCAGAAACCGCAGAAAGTTGGATATATAGATATGAATTACATTCTGGAAAACGTTCCGGAATATGTAAATGCCCAGTCACAACTGGACACAAAAGTAAAAACCTGGCAGCAAAAATTAGATGTTCTTTCAAAAGAAATCGAACAATTGAAGACTGATCTGAGCAATGAGAAATCCTTGCTGACCAATGAATTGATCACTGAAAGAGAAGAAGACATTGCAATTAAGGAACAAGAATTAATGAGATTGCAACAGGCCTATTTCGGCCCAACCGGAGATCTTTTCCAAATGAGAAAGCAACTGGTTAAACCTGTTCAGGATCAAGTTTACAATGCGGTTCAGGACATTGCAAAAAAAAAGCGTTATGACTTTGTACTTGACAAATCAAGTGATTTGATCATGCTATACAGCAACAACAAATATGACATAAGTGAGCTGGTATTAAATTCCATTGTCAAAAACAGGAAGAAACAAGCTGTTCAGGATTTAAAAGCAGAACGACTGGCGAAGGCCGGCGTGATCACTGCGCCAACAGCACTTGAAAATGAAGATGAAGAAGCAGTTGACATTGCAACTGATGAAATCCAAGAAAACCAGGGAGAGGAAGTTGTTGAAAAAACAGAAGCACAGTTAAAGTTAGAGGAAAAAATAAGAAAAAGAGAAGAATTAAAGGAGCGAATTAAAGCGCAACAGGAGACTCGGGCCCGATTGCGTGACTCCTTAAAGACAGTAGCGGAAGAGAAAAGAGCCGCCAAACTTAAAGAGATCGAAGACAGAAAAAAAGAGAGACAAGAAGCAATAGATAATAAGAATTAAGAAGAGAAGTAAAAACAAAAAAATTATTAATAACAAATTATTTGAAAAATGAAATTATTTAGAAATTTATTCGTGGCTTTTGCACTTTTGATGGCTTTCAATACAGTTCAAGCCCAAAATGTAGCTCATATTGATAGTGAGCAATTGTTGATGGCCATGCCCGAAACAAAAGCAATGGAGACTGAATTGAAAAAGGTTCAGCAAACCTATGCTGATGAGTATAATGCTCAGGCCACTGCATTACAGGCAAAGTTACAAAAATATGATGCCGAGGCACCTACTCAGACCGATGCAAAAAATGAAGAAAGAAGGGTTGAAGTAGAAGGCTTAAAACAAAAAATTCAAAAGTATGCCCAAACGGCAGACCAGGAAATTCAAAAGAAAAGATTTGACCTTCTTAAGCCTATAGTAGAGAAAGCCCAAAAAGCTGTTTCTGATGTAGCAACAGAGAAAGGTATCAAATATGTTTTAGATTCATCACCAGGAAAAGGACTGATTGTATTTGAAGGAGAAGATTTGATGCCTTTGGTAAAAGTAAAACTTGGAATTCAGTAAACAACCATTCCATTATAAAACAAAAAAACATCCTTGCTTCTAGGATGTTTTTTTTTTGCCTTAACAAGAATTCTTTATTTATACCAACCGGCGTATTTTATATAATTGTCTGCAATCCTGTCGATCTCACCAGATATCAGCGCCTGGTCGATATCTTTGATTTTTTTTGCAGGCATTCCTGCAAATACGGTTCCTGAAGGCACAAGACTGCCTTTGGTTACCACCGCTCCTGCTGCGATGATACTGTTACTTTCTATCACGCAATCATCCATCACAATGGCTCCCATACCAATCAACACATTGTCTTTTATCGTACATCCATGTACCAGGGCATTGTGGCCTATCGAAACATTGTTCCCAATATTTGTTGGTGATTTCTGATAGGTAGCGTGTATGACGGCGCCATCCTGTATGTTCACCTTGTTTCCTATTTTGATGTAATGCACGTCTCCCCTGATCACCGCGTTATAC
Organism: uncultured Flavobacteriaceae bacterium; assembly: GCA_965365165.1. GTDB lineage: Bacteria > Bacteroidota > Bacteroidia > Flavobacteriales > Flavobacteriaceae > Lutimonas. The sequence continues at coordinate 18,510 of CBDUAP010000018.1, read as the reverse complement.
CAGACGCTGCATTGGTCTCCCAGGATGACATCCCCAACGACCACAGCATTCTCGGCAAAAAAACAATCCTTGCCGAAAAGAGGATGCTTCCCATTGAGTTCTTTAATTATCATAGTTCCTTTTTTGATCTTTTAACATTTCATCAAAAGTATGAAAAAATACTTTCGTAAATTTGCAAACTCAATCAATAAAGATATGTCGAAAGTAAATATTGAACACACTACAAATCCTGCCATCATTAAATATGTATTTGACAAAATTATTACTGACAGCAGTTTTGAATACAACTCCATAGATGATGCAAAGAATTCATCATTGGTACAACAATTGTTTCACCTTCCATTTGTCAAAAAGGTATACATCACAGCAAATTTTATTGCCGTCGAAAAATTTGACATTTTGGAATGGAAAGAAGTGGAAACTGAATTGAAAGAAATCTTTGAAGCCTATATGGAACAGAATGAGTCTCTCTTTACAGAGACCAAAACCCAGCAACTGGTTGAAGTTTATGCCGAAAGCACACCTAATCCGAATGTCCAGAAATTCGTCACCAACAGACTGCTCAGCAATCAACACATTGAATTGACGTTACAGTCAGAGGCTGTCAATGTGCCGCTGGCTCATGAACTTTTTGATTTTCCATTTGTCAAAGAGATCTTTATTTCAGATAATTATGTCTCCATACAAAAAAGCAATGACCTCGAATGGTTTGAAATCAATAATACCATAAGGGATTTTATTAAGGAGTACTTACAAAGTGAAAGAAGGATCGTAGGAGAAAATTTTTCTCCAGAGAAAAAACAAACGCCTTCCGGCGATCAGAAATATGTAACTACCAACGATGATATTTCCAAGGAGATCATTGCCGTGCTTGAAGAATACATCAAACCTGCTGTCGCAGGTGATGGAGGAAACATTCAATTCCTGTCTTATCTGCCGGACACCAAAGAGGTAAATGTCATCCTTCAGGGTGCTTGTAATGGTTGTCCTTCCTCAACGATCACTCTAAAAAATGGAATTGAAGCCACATTAAAACAATTGCTTCCGGGTAAAATAGGAACCGTTAACGCCTTAAATTAGGTTTAAAATAAATTACTTTTCGATTCATTTAATACAATATTTTCAATGTTTGGTCATTGGGGTGGTTGCTACCCAGATGATGCAGGCTCAAAACACTGCTATGGAGTTAAAATATCCCGAAACCAGAAAGGGCAACGTATCTGATAATTATTTTGGAATTGAGGTCAAGGATCCCTACAGGTGGTTGGAAGATGACAGGTCAAAGGAAACAGAAGCCTGGGTCGGTTCTCAAAATGAAGTCACTTTTGATTATTTGAATCAAATTCCTTTCAGGGAAGAGATCAAAGACAGGTTGACCGAACTTTGGGATTATGAGAAATATTCGGCTCCGTCCAAACACGGCGATTACAATTATTTTTATAAAAACGACGGGTTGCAAAACCAGTACGTCCTTTACAGGGAAAAAAACGAGGCTCAGGAGGTTTTTTTAGACCCCAATAAATTTTCAAGTGACGGCACTACTTCCCTCGGACAGGTTTCTTTTAGCAAGGATGGCAAACTGGTGGCCTATACTATTTCTGAAGGAGGATCTGATTGGCGAAAAGTAATCCTCATGGACGCCATAAGCAAGGAGATCATGGAAGATACGATTATCGATGTAAAATTTAGCGGTATCTCATGGTATAAAAATGACGGTTTCTATTATTCAAGCTATGACAAACCGGAAGGTAGTGAGTTATCGGCCAAGACCGATCAGCATAAATTGTATTATCACAAACTGGGTACTTCCCAGAAAGAGGATAAGATCATTTTCGGGGATACTGTCAAAAGAAGGTATGTTGGTGGTTATGTTACGGAAGATCAAAAATACCTGGTTGTCAGCGCTGCCAATTCGACATCAGGAAACGAACTTTACATCAAGGACCTGAGCCGACCGGAAAATGACCTGGTCACAATAATAGGTAATTTTGACAACGACCATTATTTGATTGACAGTGAGGGCCAGGAACTTTTCATTGTCACCAACTTGAAAGCACCGAATAAAAAGGTGATCAAAACATTATTTGGGAAACTGCAGCAGGAGCATTGGCAGGATTTTATCCCTGAAACAGATCATGTTTTAAGCCTGACAAAGGGTGGCGGATATTTTTTCGCTGAATATATGAAAGATGCCGTATCAATGGTAATGCAATACGACAGAAAGGGAAAATTACTGCGAGAGATTGAACTTCCGGGCCTTGGATCCTCCTCTGGTTTCAGCGGTAAAAAGGAAGACAAGTTGCTTTATTATTCCTTTACCAATTATACCACACCCGGCTCAATTTTTGAATTTGATCCGGCTCAGGGCACATCTAAGGTGTACAAGGCACCAAAGGTTGGTTTTATGTCAGATGATTACGAATCCAAACAGGTATTTTATTCCTCCAAGGACGGAACGAAGATACCCATGATCATTACCTACAAAAAGGGAACTGTCTGGAATGGCCAAAACCATACAATACTTTACGGCTATGGTGGCTTTAACGTAAGCCTCACGCCTTCCTTCAGTGTTGTAACAGCAACCTGGCTTGAAATGGGTGGTGTCTATGCCGTTGCAAATCTCAGGGGAGGTGGAGAATACGGTAAAAAATGGCATGACGCAGGTACTCAATTAAAAAAGCAAAATGTGTTTGATGATTTTATCGCCGCAGCTGAATACCTCATTAATGAAAAATACACATCACAGGATTACCTCGCCATTAGAGGCGGATCCAACGGAGGATTACTCGTTGGCGCAACCATGACTCAAAGACCTGATCTTATGAAAGTTGCCTTACCGGCCGTAGGTGTTCTGGATATGTTGCGCTATCATACTTTTACGGCGGGAGCCGGATGGTCCTATGATTACGGTACGGCAGAAGACAATAAAGAAATGTTTGATTATTTATATGACTATTCCCCCGTGCACAATGTAAAAAAAGGTGTGGCATACCCTGCAACACTGGTTACTACAGGAGATCATGATGACAGGGTGGTTCCGGCGCATTCATTTAAATTTACGGCTCAGTTGCAGGAAAATCAAAGTAGCGACTCTCCGGTACTCATCAGAATTGAGACCAATGCAGGTCACGGAGCCGGAACCCCGGTTTCAAAAACCATTGATCAGTATGCAGATATTTTCAGTTTTACCCTGTACAATATGGGTATACGGGATTTGAAATCTGCATTGAAAAATTAATGGAAGGCTGACTAAATAACTTGTAAAATAGTGATTTTCTTGTCACCAAGGTATACCTGGGAACCTTTTTGCTGGCCTAAAAACAAGGCACCAACAGGAGAAGACGGAGAAACCGCATAATATTCATGTCCTCCCGATATAATCGAACCGGCACTGATAGATATAAAATAGTGGCCCAAATCGGTCTTCACGAGACTGCCAAGTCTGATTTGTACGTGTGGTTTTGACAAGTCGATTTTTTTCAAAAGGACCTTCATTTGTTGGATCACGGCATATTGTTGCGACGCTTTTTCCATTTCCAGGTGGAGCATGGCCCTCCCTGTTTCATGTTTGTCTCCGGCTGAGCTTTTGGACTCACTTTCAAGAGCCTCTTGGCAAGACCTCATCAAACCCTCAATATTCATCGACTTTGCTTCAATATACTCCTCACAGGCCCGGTACAATTCTATTTTTTGTTTCAATTTTTGCATATTTGTTTCAAAAATAAAAGATTATTGTTGAATGATCATGTGTATACAAATCACATTATCTTAGAACTGCCTGTTAAAACCCTAATATATGATCAAAACTAGATGCCTCTGGTGTGGCGAAGATCCTTTGTATATGAGTTATCACGATAAAGAATGGGGGGTTCCTGTATATGAGGACAGCCTTTTATTCGAATTTCTCATTCTCGAAACTTTTCAGGCCGGTTTGAGCTGGATCACCATACTCCGAAAAAGAGAGAATTTCAGGAAAGCCTTTGACCACTTCAATTATGTTAAAATAGCCGGATATGATGAGAATAAATTCAATGAATTGATCGCCGACAAAGGTATCGTCAGAAACAAACTCAAGATCAGGGGAACTATCAGTAATGCCAGGGCATTTATCAACCTTCAAAAGGAATACGGTTCATTCTCAAATTATATATGGGGTTTTGTTGACAAACAACCTATTGAGAATCATTTTACATCCCATGACCAAATACCCGCAAATACCAATTTATCAGACAAAATTTCCAAAGACCTTAAGAAATACGGCTTTAAATTCGTCGGCACAACAGTTGTTTATGCCTTCATGCAAGCCACGGGAATGGTCAACGATCATGTTACAAGCTGCTTCAGACATCATGAAATCCGCGATCAGCATATAAACCAGAAAAAAAAATAAGATAATGAAATTGTATTTTTTTAATATAAAACATAAAATATGACTTTAAGAGTAATAATTTTTCTGGTATTGAATTTTTCGGCACTCGCCCTTGGCGGCCTGTTTACAGGAAAAGGAGTGCCTTCCGAATGGTATATGCAACTTAGCAAGGCTCCATGGACCCCTCCCGGGTGGGTTTTTGGAACGGCCTGGACAAGCATTATGATCTGTTTCTCTTTTTATATGGCCTATATATGGCCCTCAGCAGATAACAAATCCTTTTTAACAGGTCTATATACTGTCCAATGGATTCTAAATGTTTCTTGGAATCCTGCTTTCTTCTATTTCCATAATATTCTTGCTGGCCTGCTGATTATAAGTATCCTAACCGTGGTTGTTGGATATTTTTTGTTCCATTATGCCCCACAAGCCAAGTATAAATCTGTTTTGATTTTACCATACTTCCTATGGCTCCTTATTGCAACCTCCCTTAACGGTTACATTTTTTTAAAAAACTAACGGGTATCATCTTATTCACCTTTTCTAATCCTTGGCTGAACCGGAATATAAATCTCGGTGATCAGTTCTGCCGGATTGGGTGTATTGTCAGGACTGTTTACAAAAACCTCGAAGGGTTCTCCTGTATGCAATATGGTGTAGCCCCTTAAATCTTCAGCGGCTCCATAAGCCTCTTGCCATGCAGCAGCGGAATTTTCATAGGAGCCTTTTAAAACAGATTTGGAATATTTGCCTCTTTCCATGTATCCGGTCAGCAAATCAGAACCCTTTTCAGTGATAATTCGTTCAGCGATCGGGTAAGCTACAGAGAACATGGATGTCCCGTTTTCCTCGTCAAACTTATGATACAACACAAAGGGACTTCCTGTGACACGAATGCTGTTGTTTTCAACATATTCCTCTATCTTCCGGATCATTTCCTGTGATTTGATTTCTATCTCACTAATTTTGGTAGAGGTGGAAAGGTAAAGGTAGAACCCACCACTGTAATCAACTACCCCTATATGATCCACACTGAAAATCCTGAGTTTGCGTTGTATATTTTCATCGAACAACTCCAGTCCCCGCTCCTGCATGGGTCCCATCTGCGATTCCATGTTACTGGCCATAAACCTGGTAAGAAACGGCATTTCACCCTTTATTCCCCATGTTAGATTGGTACCGGTCTCCGATTTTTCTATGATCCAATAAACTGACGACCGCATTTCCCCGAAGGGAGTATTAAAAAATATTTCCTGATCCAGTCTGTTAGGCGGGTCCGTTTTCAGGGTTCGCATGCGCCCTCCTCCATCTTGGTCTGAAGTCCAGCTATCCCCCGCCTCTTCACCTGTAGTATTGCTTTCATATTGCACAGCCAGGGTGGAATCCTCCTCGAACCAGGGCCCCCAATCCTTCCAGTTTTTGTAATCATTTAGGTCGTTATAGACAACCACCGGATCGGCATTTATCGATCTCGATCTACTGACATCATACTTTCCGTCAAGGGTACCCAGATATAAAGCTCCCGACACTATCAGGATCATCAAAAAGATAAAAATAATTTTTAAAATTTTCATAGTGTACTATTTTGGTCAATCCCACTATCAAAGATAACAATTAAATCTTAAATATTTCAATATGAGATACTTAATAAATATATATTGTTTGGTAAAACCTCCCCTTTTAGTTAAATTTGACCTATCTAAAACAAATTTTTTAACCATGAAGCATAAATATATTTTAATCCTGATCCTTACCACCGGACTTCTGTTTTCGTGTCAGCAAAAACAACCGGAACCAAAGGTAGAACAGGGCCAGACACAAACTGATCATTTTGAATATCTGTCAGAACAATTTGCTGACATTAAAATATTACGGTACCAGGTCCCTGGCTTTGAACAGCTTAGCCTTGAACAAAAAAAGTACGTCTATTACCTTACACAAGCAGGGCTTGCCGGAAGGGATATCATATTTGACCAGAACTACCGTCACAACCTGAAGATCAGAAGGGCCCTTGAAAAAATATATAAAAACTATAAAGGTGATACCTCCACTGAAGACTGGAAAAATTTTGAAACCTACTTAAAACGGGTCTGGTTCGCCAATGGAATACATCATCATTACGCAAATGACAAATTTGTCCCCGGATTTTCAAAGGAATACCTTAACTTCTTGCTTAAAGAAACCGATGTAAACCTGGAAGGTGACGCTTTGGAAGTTATCTTTAATGACAAGGATCTCAAAAAAGTAAATCTGAATCCTGACAAAGGCCTTGTCAAAGGATCGGCCACAAACTTTTACGGGCCTGACATTACGGCCGGTGACGTAGATGCCTATTACAATGCTTTTGAGGTAGATCAGGAAAGCCCTGTTGAAAAAGGCCTTAATTCAAAATTGATCCGAGAGAATGGAAAATTAACAGAAAAAATTTATAAAAGTGGTGGCATGTATGGCCCTTCCATTGACAAAATCATCTCTTGGCTTTCAAAAGCAAAAGAAGTGGCAGAGAATGAATCTCAGGCCAAAGGACTTGAACTGTTGATCAAATATTATGAAACAGGAGACCTTAAAACATGGGATGAATACAATATCGTTTGGGCCAAGTCAACAGAAGGAGACATTGACTATATCAATGGGTTCATTGAAGTGTATAATGATCCAAAAGGGTACAAAGGATCTTATGAATCTGTTGTGCAGATAAATGATTTTGAAATGTCGAAAAAAATGGCCGCTCTCGCAAATAACGCACAATGGTTCGAAGACAATTCCACCCTTGATGAGGCCCACAAAAAGAAAAATGTAGTGGGAGTTTCTTATAAAACTGTAATTGTTGCTGGTGAGGCCGGAGATGCTTCTCCGTCAACACCCATAGGTATCAACCTCCCCAATAACAACTGGATCAGAGAACAACACGGTTCTAAATCAGTTTCTCTGGGCAACATCATACACGCCTATAATAATGCAGGCAGCAGCGGAAGGCTAAAGGAGTTTGCCTATGACGAGGAGGAGGTCAAATACGAAGAAACATATGGCCAATTGGCTGATAAACTTCATACCGCGCTTCATGAAGTCATAGGACATGCCAGCGGAAAGCTAAATGAAGGGATAGGAACCCCAAAGGAAACACTTAAAAACTATGCTTCTACCCTTGAAGAAGCAAGAGCCGACCTTGTAGGTCTTTATTATCTTCCTGATGAAAAACTGGTCGAAATTGGTATTTCTCCTGATGCAAAAGCCATAGGAAAAGCAGCTTATGATGGTTATATCAGGAATGGAATGATGATGCAACTGATCAGGTTGAATCTTGGGGATGACATTGAAGAAGCCCATATGAGAAACCGACAACTGGTTGCTAAATGGGCTATGGAAAAAGGCGCAGGAGATAAGGTCATAGAAAGGGTTCAAAAAGATGGCAAGACCTACTTCAAAATCAACGATTATGATAAGTTAAGATCCCTGTTCGGTGATCTTCTAAAAGAAATTCAAAGAATAAAATCAGAAGGTGATTTTGAAGCAGGGAAAAACCTTGTAGAGACCTATGGGGTCAAGGTGGATCAGGACCTCCACAAAGAGATCCTTGAAAGAAACAAACAGTTTCAATCTGCACCTTATTCAGGATTTATAAATCCTGTCTTGCTTCCGGTAACAGATGAACAAGGAAATATCACTGACATCGAGGTACATCAACCGGAGAGTTTCGCTGTGCAGATGCTGCAATATGCTGAAGACTACAGCACTTTGCCTGATGAGAATTAACATGAACCACAGAGGTGTAATGTCGCCAATACTTATTGCGCCATTGCACCTCTTTATGATGAAGAACTGATCTATGACAGGTGTAATTATAAAATCAACGGGGAGCTGGTATTGGGTCAGAACAGAGACGCACAAACAGTACCAGTGCCGGATCAGGGGTAAATTCAGGACCAAAGGCATTAAAAGTACCAATCCTCTTACCGTAGGAGATCACGTTGAATTTGATTTGGAGGAAAAGACGAACACAGGGGTCATTACCAGAATACATGACCGCAAAAATTATATTGTCAGAAAATCTGTTAAGCTTTCGAAACAGACGCATATCATTGCAGCAAATATTGATATTGCTTTTCTGATTGTCACCCTTGACCATCCTCCCACCTTCCCTCCTTTCATTGACAGGTTTCTAGCCACTGCCGAAGCATATCATATTGAGGCAGTCCTCTTATTCAATAAAATTGACCTTCTTGACAAGGAACTTGACCAGAAAAAAAATAAGCTCCTTCAGATTTACCGTGAAATAGGATACACTTGTCTTGAAATCTCTGCCACAGAAGGAACGAATGTGGATCAGGTAAAAGAATTGATGCTTGGAAAAATCAGCATGTTTTCAGGTCATTCAGGCGTTGGCAAATCCACTTTGATCAATGCCATTGCTCCGGAGTTGAATTTAAAGACAGCTGAAATTTCAACACAACACAAACAGGGCCAGCACACCACAACTTTTGCAGAGATGTTTCCAATAAGCACAGAACCTGAAAGCTATATCATTGACACTCCAGGTATAAAAGGATTTGGTGTGGTAGATTTTGATCCGAACGAGATCGGAGATTTTTTTCCTGAGTTCTTTGCTCGTAAGCATTTGTGCAAATTCAATAATTGCCTCCACGTGAATGAGCCGAAATGTGCCGTTAAAGAGGCTTTGGATAAAGGGGAAATTGCACCCTCCAGATACCGAAGTTATCTCCAGATACTAGCAGGAGATGAAACGCATTACAGAACGGCAAAATACGACCTTTAATTTCGACTCATGAAAGCAGTTATACAAAGAGTTAGCAGGGCATGTGTAAAAACAGAAGGACGCGTGATCAGTGAAATCGGGCAGGGTCTTTTGATTCTCCTTGGTATCTCTCCTGAAGACGATTTTACCGATATTCAGTGGCTGTCGAACAAAATAGCCAACCTCAGAATTTTCAATGATGAAAAACAAATCATGAACCGGTCTTTGATTGATATTGGTGGAGATGCAATCATCGTGAGTCAGTTTACCTTACTCGCCAATACAAAAAAAGGTAACCGCCCTTCTTATATCAATGCAGCGGCTCCTGATGTAGCAATTCCATTATATGAAGAATTCATCCGTGTTTTTGAAAAACAATTACAAAAAAAAGTTGGAACCGGAAGTTTCGGAGCTGACATGAAGATCGATCTTCAAAATGACGGACCCGTAACCATTGTTATCGACACCCGGAACAAATAATATTTGTCAGGATCAAAGTGTAAAGGCATATCCCAGCGAGAATACAAGCCCTCCAATATGGCTTTCACCAAAAACTTCATCCTTTTGAATGGTCGTATAGCCCCATGACCCTCTGAATCCTAAAAACAACTCATGCCTCTCGGCAATTTTCCTGATAAGGCCGGCACCGGCATGAAAGCCAACGCTCCATGTATTCAACTCATCTTTAGTGTCGGTTTCGGCATCAAAATTCTGGGGAGGGAGCGGTACCCATAAAGGGCCGGTGGCAGGGTCTGCCGGATTATGCAAAGGATTGATCACAAATAAAGGATCCTTGGTGGCTGCGTCAGTATAGATCGTGCTATCTCCACTGGTGATCTGATTCGAGCTCAGCAAAAAACCCATATATGGCCCTGCTTCAACATAAAAACGCCATGTTTCGCCCCATCCAAGTTTTCCCAAAATTGGAATTTCAAGATAATTCAGATCTGAGATATTGCTGAATTCCGCATACAAGGGATTCTGATCAGTGACAGGTGGTTTCCCCTGAAGTGACAGCAGATAATTCAATTGGTCCACAGAACCCAAATCTTCCAGTGCTGCCGTAGGTATAGGTTGTAAACCGACTCTTTTTCCTCCCCGCTCCGTATAAATAAATTCTGTTTGGATTGAAAAAAGATCTGAGATCGGAAACTCAATCAAAACCCCAATATCAACCCCTGATGAAGATGTATAATTCTCGGTATAGATATTATTAGAGTTATCATTTATCTTTCCCACACTGTAACCGGCCTTGGCGCCAATTTTAATTTGAGCAAAATGCGTCTGGCAGGTGAACAAAAAAAACACGAAAAGACATTTGAAAAAGGTAGTTGATTTCATTTTGAGTTTATTATTGATTAAAATTCTATTTAAGCATGGCATTATTATCCCACTAATGCTATGACCGATTAAATATAGGGAAATTTATATAAATGTTTAACAAAGAATTTTAAAGACCTGATTCAGTGCAATAACAAAACCTTTTAGCATTTGCAATCAGGGCCGCAGCCGGTATTGTTTTTACCCCGGGACCTGAAAAAGAATTTTCTCACCAGAAAAGCAAGGGCAATTGCTACAAAAACGTATACCAGAATCTCTTGTAACATAAGCATCATATTAAAAGAGAATAGGTTATAAAAGAAGCGACATAGGCAATTATTCCCATTCCAACAAGCTGAATCATGGGCCATTTCCAACTATTGGTCTCTCTTTTCACTATCGCAAGCGTACTGATACACTGCATGGCAAAAGCATAAAAGACCAATAAGGACATGCCTACCGGAACATTGAATAATTTTTTTCCTGTTTCCTGGTTGATTTCTTCTCGCATGCGTTGTTTGATCGTCGAATTTTCTTCATCATCGCCACCAACACTATAAATAGTGGCGAGAGACCCTACAAAAACTTCCCTTGCTGCAAAGGAAGAGATCAGGGCTATTCCAATTTTCCAGTCATAGCCCAGTGGCTTGATCACGGGTTCAATGGTTTTACCCATGACACCAATATAGGAATGCTCTAATTTATAGGAAGCCAGCCGTGCCTCATAGCTTGATGATTGGTTTAAGACGCTTGCTTCCTTGCCCTGAAAAACAGTTTCTGCCTCGTCAAAGGAGGCGGGACCATTAGAGGCCAAAAACCATAGAACGATCGAAATGGCAAGGATGATTTTACCGGCACCAAAAACAAATGCCTTCGTTTTTTCCACAACAGTGAAAAAAACATTTTTCAATGACGGCAACTTATAATCGGGCATTTCTATCATAAAGAAACTCCTGGTCTGAACTTTTAAGGTCTTATGCAGCAAATATCCCGATATCATGGCCATTGAAAAGCCCAAAAGGTACAGACCCAGTAAGGTGAGGCCCTGTAAACTGAATATCCCCATGATCCTTTCCTGTGGAATGATCAAGGCAATGATAATGGCGTATACCGGTAATCTCGCTGAACAAGTTACAAAGGGGACAACAAGAATGGTGATCAGTCGTTCTTTCCATCCACTGATATTCCTAGCGGCCATTACGGCAGGAATGGCACATGCTGTACCTGAGATCAGGGGCACGACACTTTTTCCACTCATTCCAAATCGGCGCATGATCTTATCCATCAAAAATACCACCCTGCTCATATAGCCTGTTTCTTCAAGTATGGAAACAAACAAGAACAATATGGCAATCTGGGGAATAAAAATGACGATCCCTCCAATACCCGGAATGATTCCTTCGCTGAGCAGATCAGTCAAATAACCCTCGGGTAAAGTGGTTTGAACCACAGTGCTTAGACGGGCAAAAAAAGCATCAATAAAATCCATTGGGACACTGGCCCAATCAAAAATAGATTGAAAGATCAGCATCAGTATCACTGCAAAAATGATGTAACCAAAAATCTTATGGGTTAAAACCTTATCAAGTCTGGACCTGAGGTCCCTTGCCTTTTTTTTATCAACCTTATAGGTTTTTTTGAGAATTTCATTGATCTGCTGGTACCTGAATATGGTTTCCTTTTGCTGGTACCTTTTAACCTTATTTTTGTCCTTCTTATAGGTCTCAATAATATCCCGTTGTTCCTTGTTCAGATCTTCAAAATGATCTAGTTGCGTGATGTACAGCCACACTTTGTAAAGAGACCTTTCAGGAAATTTTTTCTTGAGCTCTTCAAAATAATCTTTGTCTATCTTATCAGATATCCTGGCCATGGGCGCCGTACTCAGGTTACGGTAATCAACAATGACTTCTTTGAGCCTGTCAATGCCAAGGTTCTTTCGGGCGCTGATCAGAACCACCTCACTTTTAAGTTCTTTTTTGAGCTGATCAAGATCAATTTCAATCCCCTTTTTAGCAATGCGGTCTGCCATGTTTATGGCGAGGACCGTTGGTATTTCAAGATCCTTGATTTGTGAATACAGCAAAAGGTTCCTTTTAATGTTTTCAATATCAGCAACAACTACAATAACATCTGGAAAGTCTTGACCTCCCTTGTTCAGCAAGGATTGTAAAACGATATTCTCATCAATTGTAGTCGGGTTAATACTGTAAGTTCCGGGAAGGTCAACAATGGACGCCACATGATGCCCGGGCAATACAGCCCTACCTACCTTTTTGTCTACGGTAATTCCGGGATAATTTCCTACTTTTTGATTGAGCCCCGTAAGTTGGTTGAACAATGAGGTTTTTCCAGTATTAGGATTGCCTACCAGCGCTACTTTTATGGCCTTATGATCACCCATTGGTTATTCTTTGGTGATCAAAATTTGAGAAGCGGTCTCCTTTCTTATGGCAAGATGGGAGCCGTTAACACGAATATATAGCGGGTCCTGCAAAGGAGCTCTTTGAAGCAACTCAACGCTTTCACCGGGCATACAACCCATTTCCAAAAGGGATAAAGGAATATGATCAAAAGAAATATCCTCTATAACACCTTTTTCTCCTACCTTCAAACTTGCTATACTGGTGTTCAATTTTTATTTAGATTAATTATAAATACTGTACGAAATTACATAAAATATTTCTTTTAAATATGATATTTGTCACGAAAGTAAAAATAAAACTGATCTTCCCCGGGTCGGTTATTCTTCCCTTTTTAAGATGGCCACGTCCTTTATGATTCTATCCATCTCTGTTGCATCGGTGCCGTCATAAAACCCCCTGATCTGCATTTTTTGATCAACAAGAATGAATTGTTCGGTATGAATGAAATCCTGTTCCCCTCCATCCCCCTCATCGAGCACTGCGAAATATGATTTTCGGGCCAGTTCATAAATGTGCTTTTTATCGCCGGTTGTGATCTCCCATTTCCCGTCAATTGCCTTGTTCTTATTGGCATAATCCCTTAAAACAGGTACGCTGTCTATTACGGGCGTAACTGAATGTGATAAAAATTTTATATCGGCATCATTTTTAAAATATTCCTGCAGTTCAGACATATTGATGGCCATGATCGGACAGATGGTCTGGCAGCGGGTAAAAAAGAAATCAGCGATATAGATTTTTCCTTCAAAGTCTTTCCGACTGATTTCCTTGCCATTTTGATTGACCAAATGAAAGTCTGCAATTTTATGATCCCTGCTGATATGCTTAACGGCATCATCCACCAGTCTGGGGTTCACATCGACCGGATTGTAAACAGGCAGTTGACTTTTGGGTTTTACCAGGAAATAAAGAACAGGAACGAAGACAATGGTAAAAAAAAATAAGAATATCAAAGTCGATTTCGATTTTTTGAAAAATTCTATTAAATACATATTTCGTACCTTTGGGATTCTTTAAAAATTGCTAAAATTAAAAACACAAATTTACATCATATGAAGTATTTCCTGCTCCATATTATTATTTTATTTTCCCTGTCCGGCTATGGGCAACAGATCGAATCGGGCCATGAAGATTATTTCAAGGAAATTATTGCTTCGGAACAAAAATATGCAGGCAAAAAATTAAGTTTTAAAGCAAATCCCAATACGGGGAATTATGATGTAAAATACCACCGGCTTGAATGGAATGTAAACCCGGCACAGGCATCGATAAGCGGGCAGGTCACAACCTATTTCAAGGCTTCAGAGGATCTGGACCAGGTAATTTTTGATCTTTCAGAGAATATGCTGGTTTCAAAGGTAAGCCAGAGATCGGCTGATTTAAGTTTTTCTCAGAACCAAAGTGATGAACTCATCATTGAATTGCCTTCAACCCAAAAAGAAAACACATTGGATTCCCTGACCATTACTTACAGCGGGAACCCTGTGAGTTCCGGATTCGGATCTTTCGCTATAGACAGGCACGGCAGCAATTCAACACCTGTTTTATGGACCCTTTCAGAACCTTATGGTGCCAAAGGCTGGTGGCCTTGTAAGCAGGACCTGATTGATAAAATAGATTCCATTGATGTTTACGTGCGTCATCCTTCGGCTTTTAAAGCTGCTTCAAACGGACTACTGATAGAAGAAAAAAATGAAGGATTGGATCTGGTTACCCACTGGCGTCACCGCTACCCTATTCCGGCATACCTCATTGCCATCGCAGTCACCAATTATGCGGTTTATAAAGACAACAGTTCCCTCGATTTTGACATCGTCAATTACGTGTATCCCGAAAACCTGGCAACAGCGCAGAATGCTACCCGGATTACTCCGGATATCATGGAACTTTTCAACAACCTGTTCGAAATGTATCCCTTTGCCAGGGAAAAATATGGTCACGCCCAGTTTGGCTGGGGAGGAGGAATGGAGCATACGACCATGACCTTTATGGGCGGCTGGAGTCGTGGACTGATCGCACATGAACTGGCGCACCAGTGGTTTGGCAACAAGATAACCTGTGGAAGTTGGGAGGATATCTGGCTAAATGAAGGTTTTGCCACCTATCTCGACGGCCTCGTGTATGAAAATTTTGACGGGAAAGCCGCTTTTAGCAGTTGGCGCAGAAATCTTGTCGACAATATCACCTCACAAACCTCAGGATCTACTTTTGTTACAGACACCACAAGTGTGGGACGTATTTTTAATGGCAGGCTAAGCTATAGAAAGGGAGCCATGATACTGCATATGCTTCGCTACAAACTGGGTGACGATGCATTCTTTGGTGCCGTCAGAAATTATCTTGCAGATCCGGAACTGGCCTTCGGCTATGCCCGGACCACAGATCTTCAAAGGCACCTGGAAGCTACAAGTGGAGAGGATCTGAATGAATTTTTTCAGGATTGGTTTTACGGAGAAGGATATCCTGAATACGATGTCGTATGGTCCCAAAATGATACAGACAAAATAATCCATTTTCAGGTGAGTCAAACCCAGTCGCATCCATCTGTTTCCTTTTTTGAAATGCCTTTGCCTGTTTTGGTTAGGGGTATGACCGGAGAGTCAGAACAACTCCGTCTTGAAGTCACGGAAAACATGCAAAATTTTAGCTTGCAACTTAACTTTGATGTTCTTTCGGTAGAAATCGACCCTGAATCTCAACTGATCACCAAAAACAATAATGCCGTGCTTGGCGTGGATCTGGAAACGCTGAACAGCAGTATATCGATTTACCCCAATCCGGTAAGCAACATTTTAAAAATTGAAAACAAAGGCAGCTTTGAACTGACAAAAATTACCATCTACAATATATTGGGTGAAAAAATACTCGAAAAAGAAAATCCACAAAATTATATAGCCTTGGATCAGCTTGAATTCGGATTACATCTGGTGGTCCTTGATACGGATCAGGGCTCGCTGCACAAGACAATTTTAAAAAAATAAATTTATTTGCAACTATTTCAAGGATCTGATTTCTTATTATAGTACATAAAGTGTACATTTGTCGTCCTTAAAATTTTGAAATTTATTCATGGAAACTTATATAAAAATTACACAGTTCTTACTGAGTTTATCACTGCTGATTATTCTGCACGAACTGGGCCACTTTATTCCGGCCAAACTCTTTAAGACCAGAGTCGAAAAGTTCTATCTGTTCTTTGATTATAAATTCTCTCTTTTTAAGAAGAAAATAGGAGACACTGTATACGGTATTGGATGGATCCCTCTTGGGGGATATGTAAAAATATCCGGTATGATTGATGAGAGCATGGACAAAGAGCAAATGGCACAACCCGCTCAACCCTGGGAATTTCGCTCAAAACCGGCCTGGCAAAGACTGATCATCATGTTGGGCGGTGTAACGGTGAATTTTATCCTGGGTATTTTCATTTACGTCATGATGTTCAATGTCTGGGGAGAAGATTATGTTGCGGTTGATGATGTTAAAAATGGTTTCTATGTAGATGACGTTTTTAAAGAATTGGGATTTAATGATGGGGATAAAATTTTGAAGGTCAACGGGGAAGAACCTTTTAACGTTTTGGATGTCAATAAACACCTCTTTTTGAGAGATGTGAAAAACATAGAGGTAGAGCATCCTGAAGGCGATACAGACCTGATAGACCTTCCTGAAGACATCGGTCTGAGAATCTGGCAAAGTGGAAATATGACCCCGTTCAGCCCGATGATCAATGCAACCCTTGACAGTATCTTAACGGACAGTCCGGCGGCCAATGCAGGTTTGATGAAAGGAGATGTGATCACCCATGTCAATGGTGAAGAAATAAAGCACTGGGATGCATTTACTGCCAAGGTAATTGCAAACCCGAAAGGTGCCGAGATGGAACTCACAATAAACCGAGACGGGCAGTCGAAGACTTTTCTGATGACCCCTGATGAGAATCAAAAAATTGGGGTTACCGTTTACACGGAAGATATTATTAAAGTGAACCACAAAGAATACAAATTTGGGGAAAGCATTGGTTTAGGGTTTTCAAAGGCTTACTGGACGCTAAAAGATTATATGTCTCAATTCAAATATGTCTTTACCAAAAAAGGAGCAACAAGCCTTGGTGGTTTTATCACCATTGGTAATATTTTTCCATCAGCGTGGAACTGGGAGGCTTTCTGGAGTATTACTGCCTTGTTGTCTATCATGTTGGGCTTTATGAATCTACTACCAATACCGGCCCTGGACGGCGGGCACGTGGTCTTCACCTTGTTTGAGATCATCAGTGGCAGAAAACCAAGCGATAAATTTCTTGAATATGCTCAAATAGCAGGGTTCATCATTTTAATTTCACTCCTATTGTTCGCCAATGGTAACGATATTTATAAATGGATCACCGGGCAGTTGTAAGCCTTATAAGACTTAGACTATTGCTGATTGCTTAAACATCCTGAAAAAAATAGAGCTTACATTGGATCGATTTTGTACGTTGCGTTTCTAGCTCAAAAACAATAGAAAATCTTATGTTTTAGAAAGTTTTATGGGCATTAGTTTTTATACAGTCATTAGTAACAGACCTCTTACAAAGACCCCATAAAAAAACCCACACCTTTTTGGTGTGGGTTTTTTTTATACAACTTCTTATAAAGCAAATCAGTCTACCAGAATAATTATTTTGTTGTTATTCATCTCAATGGTACCGCTATTGATCGTCAGCACCTTACTGTCATTATCACCTTTTGAAAACAAGTTTGCATAGGCTTCGTCAAGGGTAATATTGCCTTGAATCCTCACCTTACCCGCCTGTAAAAGGGAAACAATCGGAGCGTGATTGTTCAACATCTGGAACTCACCGGTTACACCCGGTACGGTCACAGAATCAACCTCGTCTTGAAAAATACTCGCCTCAGGCGTTACAATTTCTAAAAACATAGTTTTTCAATTTTAAGCTTCCGCCAACATTTTTTCTCCGGCTTCTATGGCTTCCTCTATTGTTCCTCTCAGGTTAAATGCTGCTTCAGGATATTTATCCAATTCCCCATCCATGATCATATTAAACCCTTTGATCGTATCTTTACTATCCACTAGAGAACCCGGTATACCTGTAAACTGCTCGGCTACATGGAAAGGTTGTGAAAGGAATCGTTGTACCCTACGCGCACGGTGTACGATCAACTTGTCCTCTTCACTCAATTCTTCCATTCCGAGAATCGCAATAATATCTTGTAATTCTTTATATTTTTGAAGCGTTTCCTTCACCCTTTGGGCTGTATCATAATGCTCATCACCCAAAACTTCTCTGTTCAAAATTCTGGAAGTTGAATCCAAGGGATCCACAGCTGGATAAATTCCAAGCTCAGCAATCTTCCTTGACAATACCGTTGTTGCATCCAGGTGGGCAAAAGTAGTAGCCGGTGCGGGGTCCGTCAAATCATCCGCAGGCACATAAACCGCCTGAACCGAAGTAATAGATCCGTTTTTTGTAGAAGTAATTCGCTCCTGCATTGCTCCCATCTCAGTTGCCAGTGTAGGTTGGTAACCCACAGCTGAAGGCATACGACCCAATAGGGCAGAAACCTCTGAACCTGCCTGGGTAAACCTGAATATATTGTCAATAAAGAATAAAATATCTTTACCCTGACCGTCACCGGCCC
>CBDUAP010000017.1:0-24004 GCA_965365165.1 uncultured Flavobacteriaceae bacterium | reverse complement strand
TTGTCATGAGTTATCTGTCCCAACTGTATAGCCCCCTTAAAACGATTGGAAATATTGCTGAGCGTCACAAACTTTGGTACCATGTAGATGCCGCCTACGGTGGCTTCTTTATACTCAGTAAACTGAAAACCAAATGCTTTGAGGGCATTGAACGTTCAGATTCACTGGTCGTTGATCCGCATAAAGGACTTTTTTTGCCTTACGGAATTGGAGCCGTCCTTGTAAAAGATAAAAAAGCGGTATTTCACTCCCACCATCACACGGCACATTATATGCAGGATGCCTTGCGCGAGGATCAGGTGGTAAATCCTGCGGACCTCTCCCCTGAACTGACCAAACATTTCAGAGGCATGCGGATGTGGCTGCCACTCCAGCTTCATGGGCTCGGACCTTTTGTTGCCTGCCTTGAGGAAAAAATTTACCTGACTGACTATATCAGGGAAGGGCTTCACGCATCTGGATTTAAAATCGGACCGAAACCGGACCTCACCGTAACTTACTTCTGGTTTAAGCCTGAAAAAACGGATCAGGAGAACTTCAATAAAAAATTATTGGAGCTTATGCATCAGGATGGACAGGTATTTTTCAGTTCTACAATAATAGAGGGGCAATTTGTGATCAGGGTGGCCATACTGTCATTTAGGACAAAACTCAAAACAATTGACAGGGCCCTTAAAATGATCAGGAACTGCCTGGATCAAACAAAGGATTACTTTCACAATAATCCTGAATAATCGAGTAAGAAAAACATAAGGTATAGTCCGCCTTACTTTCCTTTATTTCCAAGCTTCAACCTTTTCCTGCTATACAGGATAATGACTTCAATTTAGAACATCAGGAGCCAAAATCATTTCAACACCCAATAATCAATACTTTAAAAGCATAAAATTGCAAGGGAATTTGACACCTTAATGAAAGGTCCTTGTTCAATTTATCATTTCCCGGATTTCCTGATAAATATGCTCCCCCGGGTTTTCACCGTAAAGATTTTTATCATAGATCGGGGCATTGCCTGTAAAAAATTCATAAGCCTCAACTATTTTTTCCTGGTTGCTGCCGCAGGTCACGGAGTAACCGTGCTCGATCAACTCTACCCATTCTGTTTCTTCCCTTAGCACGATACAGGGCTTTTCATTGAAAAAAGCTTCCTTTTGCAAGCCCCCGCTATCGGTAACCACAAGCCTGCAATGTTTTAAAACTTCGAGCATGTCAAAATAGCCAAGCGGATCAATCAGGGTGCCCTTGAAACTAATGGAAAATTGATCTAAAGCAGCCCGGGTTCTGGGATGCAAGGGTAAAATAACTTCACAGTACCGGCTAAGTTCATTCAGGGCACTGATGATGGAGTTTAACTTCAACTGATCTTCTGTGTTCTCCTGTCTGTGAAGGGTTGCCAGAACAAAGCATTTATCCTGCAGGCCCAGGTTTTTTATGATGGCCGACTTTCTCGATGACAGTTGTCCGTAATATTGTACTGAATCCTTCATGATATCACCAGATTGCACCACCTTACAGGCGAAATGATCAAAACCTTCGGCTCTTAAGTTCACCATGGACATCGCAGTGGGGCACAACAATAAATCTGAAATTCTATCGGTTATGATCCTGTTTACTTCTTCAGGCATTAGCATATTAAAAGAGCGGAGCCCTGCCTCTACATGAACAAGCTTCAATCCTAATTTTTTGGCAGCAAGTGCCCCCGCCAATGTTGAATTCGTATCTCCGTAAACCACCACCGCATCCGGTTTTTCTTCAATAAGTATGGCTTCTATTTTTTCCAGCATCTGCCCCGTCATGGCTCCATGAGCAAGGCTGTGAATATCCAGGTTGTATTTAGGCAGCGGAATTTCCATTTCCTCAAAAAACACATGACTCATGTTGATGTCAAAATGCTGCCCCGTATGGACAATGACCTCTTCAAACTCATCTTTCTCCCTGATGATCCTGCTCAGAACGGCTGCCTTGACAAATTGGGGACGTGCTCCCAGGATGCTTACGATTTTTTTCATCTTTTTCTATTAAATGAGGTCCTGATCATGTTCAATTTCTGCTTATTGCATTTCCTTCAGCAATTTCGCTAATTTTTCTGTAAGATTCTTCCGGTGGTATTGAGCCACATTTTGAGAAGCCACATTCAGGTTCCCGGATTTGTACTTTTTGTAGAATTGACTGATCAACTTTTTTAGGGTTTTTACATCATCAAAATCAACCATCTGACCTGTTTTGGTTTCCTTGAGAATTTCAGCCAAATCTCCATCAAGAGGGCCAATACCCAAAATGGGCCTCTTGCTTTGCAGGTATTCAAACACTTTTCCGGTAATCACTGACCTGGCGGAAGGAACCTTATTGACACAGATGAGTAACACCTGCGATGCTTGCTGGTATTTTAAAACATCCTGATGGCTAACATACCCGTCGAAGGTCACCTGATCTGTCAACCTGTTTTCCTCAACACTTTTATAAACATCTTCGGCACATTTCCCAACCAGCTTGACAACCAGGTCCCTTTTAAAAGCATCTGATTCGTCAACCAACTCCCCCAGGGCTTTCCACAAGGCAACCGGATTCCGATCTGAATTCATCAAACCAATATGCGAAATACTGAATTCACGATCAAGGCTGACTTTCTCCGGCTGGTCAAAATCGTCAAATCCGTTGGTCAGCACGAATACCTTTTCATTTCGGTCTCTAAACTCTTCCTTCATGGACTTTCCTACAACGAGGACCTTATCTGCATTTCGCAAAACCATTGATTCCAGTTCCTGATGCTTTTTTTTCGACTTTTTTGTCAAGGGTAAACTGTGGAAATAATCTATGTTGGTCCAGGGGTCCCTAAAATCCGCCAGCCACCTGATGCCAAACTTCTTTTTAAGCGCATCGCCTATCATATGCACACTATGGGGCGGTCCCGTTGTGATCAGTAGGTCAATTTCATGTTCCTCCAGATAATCTGAAAGTCTTTTGACCGAAGGCTTGATCCAGAACTTTTTTGCATCGGGAATAAAATAATTGGCCCTCACATATTGTATTTGCCTTTCAAAAAAAGAGGGGTTGGGGTTTAAAAAACCTGCACTTGTGTCTTTGCCTTTTTTACCAAAACCTGACAAAATCATGCCGGGTTCAAAAATACCTTCCCTGATCACTTCCAGATCCTGAGGTATTTCATGAATGAGGCTCTTATCCATAATCGCATAATTCGGATCTTTGACCGTATAAACCACCGGCTCAATACCGAATTCAGGCAAATACTTGATGAACTTCAACCAGCGTTGAACCCCGCTGCCGCCTGCCGGAGGCCAGTAATATGTGATCAATAAAACTTTCAACGCCTCTCTATGGATTTATAGATATTAATCAAATTCCCAGAAACCTTTTCCCAACAAAATTCTTCTGAAATAAATTGTTTTCCATTTACGCCCAGCCTGTGTCTTAATCCTTTGTCGTGATACAAGGACAATACCTTGCGGGCAAAATCCTCATGGTCTCGCTCCTTATGAACCATCCCACTTTCTATTCTTTTGATCAGGTCCTTCTGAGCCCTTGCATCACTGACCAGAACGGGTTTTGAAAAACTCATATATTGAAATATTTTATTGGCATAGGCCACATCGTGCTGTACACTTCTGTTAAGGGGGGAAACGCATACGTCACTCGCCAGGATATATGAAGGAAATTTGGACACCTGCTGCCATCCTTCAAAATCCACATAAGCCCCTACCCCTAATTTTGCCACCGCTTTTTTTAAAAGATCATCACTTGAATTCGAGCCTACAATAACAAATTTAAGGTGTTTTATTTTGTCCTTCAACAAAGGGATGGCATTTATGACTGTGAGCAAACCCCTTCTGATGCCTGTATCGCCCAGATACAGCAATACAAATTTCCCCCTGTATTTATCAAGTATCTCATCATCCTTTTGATATTCCTCATAAAAAGACCTTCTGACCGTATTGGGCACAAGCTGAATTTTATCCTTATCAAGCCTGATCCGTGATCGTATTTCATTGATGAATTCATTGGATACGGTAACGACCCTGTCTGCCCTTTGTATAAATTCCAATTCCTTTCGCTTCCATTTTTCAGGAGAAATAAGCTGTTTGCCCGGGAAGGTTTTCAAATGCGGATACTCCTTCATGACCTCCGGGAAATTATCGTGTAAATCAAGAACCGTTTTGAGTTTGAATTCTCGGTTCACCTTAAAAACTGCATCCGCTATGCGCATGTCATGAATATGCAGCACCTCGATCTGGTTCTGCTCAATGAAGGCTTTGATCTTTTTCCCCATCAAACGGGTATAGAAAGGGAAGGTATAGGCAAGTGCTGATAATTTATACTCCAGTCGGTTTGAAGGGAAGCGCCTTACCCTGATGCCATTCAAGGATTCCGATTCTATTTGATCGTCATAATGCAAACAAAACAAGTATACCTCATGCCCCGCGTCAATCAGGGCACTCGCCTCATTCTCCACCCTGGGATCAGGAGGAAAGGTTTTGTCTAAGATCATTCCTATTTTCATAATGCAACAGTCTATCTTTCGGCATAGACAGCATAAAATCGGGGAACATACCTCCTCAAAATGGGCCTGAAACCTATTTTTTTGATCGGGCTCGTCCATTTCTCCGTTTTCATGATCTTCCATCCCGATTTTTTAAGCAGCCAATCAAATTGCCAGTCTTCGAATTCATGGAAATGCTGATCCCATTGATCCTTTTCATTTCTGTATGCTTTGGCAAACCATAACTTTAAAGGAACCGTCGTGATCAATTTGTCAGCCTTCACAGCCCTAAGCACGTTGAAGGGTGCCACCAAATGCTCGAAAACCTCGAATGAGGTTACCGCATCCACTTCAAAATCCCTGACCTTTTCATAATCAATATCCAGATCTTCTCCCTGGGTATTATAAACCGTATACCCATAGGTTTCGAGAATTTCGCTCAGTTCATTCCTTACCCCCAGATCCAGTATGGTGGCCGGAGCCGGAAGTACAGATTGCACGAATGCAATGGTATGGTTATATCTTTTCTTTGGTGTTACCCTTTTCATCTTTTTTTCTTTCTCTGGCATACCAGCCTAATGGTATTAAAATAAATAAGGCATAAGAGATCAGGGAAATGGTACTTCCCTTCTTTATCACGTCGGGTTCAAACTTAAACAGGATCGTGTGTTTGCCTTTCGGCACTTCCATAGCCCGCAAGACATAATTAACCCTGAGGTGATCAACAGGGGTTCCGTCAATATATGCATTCCAGCCGTTTTTGTAATACATTTCAGAGAAAACGGCAAATTGATCCTGCGCGGTACTGCTTTTGTATTCGAGCTCATTGGCTTTATAGGAAACAAGCTCAATAGACGCAGTACTGTCTCTCGTATAATGACCGTTTTTTATAACTTTTTCATAGTTCCGGTCAATTATAGCTGTGTGCTTCGTATCAAGACTATCAAGCGCCCTGATCTCTTCATTTGCGCTTTCAACCCATTTTATGTCTTCCACAAACCAGGCGTTGCCATTTGCTTCGTCATTGAGTTGTACCATCTCCTGATTATTCTCTCCGGGAAATATAAAATATTTTGTATTGAGCATGTGCAATACACCAATATTGTTCTTAGCGATCTGAAAATCAAATAACTCCTGGTAGCGTCTTGGTTTGGCAGCATGATATCCACCCACTGAATTGTGATAAAAAGAAGTGGAGCCGTCATTCATAGGGTTCACCATAAAATTCATGACCCTGTAGTGACCTTTGTCTGTCAATATTTCAGATTGTGCCTTGCTGATCTGAAAGGGCTTTTCGATTTGTGAGGGATTCATAAAATCATCATTGTTCACATACCGCTTCGCAACGACGACAAGATCCAGTAAAACCAGCACAAACATAGAGATAATCACTACCTTGTCTTTTATCTTTTCCCTCATGAAGAGCCACAGTACACAAGCTGTGATCACCACATAGATCAAAGAGCGCAAACTATCCTGAAAAAATATGGTCCTCCTGTCTTCTATTAAGGCGCCTGACAGGCCTTCCAGCATATTGTCAAAGCCGGCGTCCCTGTAACTTTCAAATGAAAACAGGTTGGCCCCGATAGCGGTAAAAAACAATGCCACACCTCCAACTATAATACCCGCCATCTTAAAGGCTTTGAATTTTGCTTCTTTTGTATACCTGTCACTTAGCATTCCGTGAACCCCCAGGATTCCCAGGAGGGGAACGCATATTTCCGCAATCACCTGTATAGAAGAAACTGCCCTGAATTTATTATATAAAGGCACATAATCAATAAAGAAATTCGTAATGATGTCAAAATTCTTACCCCAACTCATCACAATGGAAAAAATCGTTGCCGCGAGCAACCACTTTTTCATCGGTCCTTTGATCAAAAAAATTCCGAGCACAAACAAATAGATAAAAACGGATCCGATATACGGAGGGGCAGCCACTATGGGTTGATCGCCCCAGTACATGGGGGCATTTTCAGCAAAATTCAAGGCTTGTTTTCTGCCTGCCTTGTCTTTTAAGAACCTATAGGTATAACTGTCTTTACCCAGTTTTTCATTGTTGGATCCTCCCATGAACCGAGGGATGAAGAGATCAAAGGTTTCCATGATCCCGAAACTGTATTCTGTGATATAAGATTTTGACAGCCCTGTAGTAATTTCCCTTGGCGATCCGTCCGGATTGATGGTCAACTCACTCTTGCTTCTGGTACTTTCTGAAGCGTATTCCTTGGTTGCCAGCAAACTTGTGGCATTCACTCCGACAGCCAAAATTACCGCGATAAGAAGTATCCCGATGTTCTTTCCAAACAAAAGCATTTCTTTCTCCTGATAGGCCCTGATCATATAAATGATTCCGAATATCAGGATGGCAAACAAAAGGTAATAGGTCATTTGCGGATGACTTGCATTGATTTCAAGAGCCATGGCCAGTGAAGTTAAAACAAAACCCTGCAGGTATTTCTTTTGAAACACAAGAAGCAGTCCGGCCATAACAAGTGGCATATAGGCAATGGCATGGGCTTTGGCATTATGGCCAACCCCTAAAATGATGATCAGATAGGTCGAAAATCCAAAACCCAGGGCACCCACGATGGCGAGTTTCCAATCAACCTTTAAAACGCTGAGCAAGACAAAAAAGCCCAGAAAATAAAGAAAAAGATAGTCTGCCGGCCTGGGTAAAAACCTCAGGAACCCATCCAGTTTTTTGACGTAATCATGAGGATAATAGGCACTCAACTGGTAAGTTGGCATGCCTCCAAAGGCCCTGTTTGTCCAATAAGGTTCCTTTTGATACTGGTCCCTGAACTCCTGAACCTCCTTTGACATTCCCCTGAATTGGGCGATGTCACTTTGAAAAAGCTCTTTTCCCTCGAGTACGGGTGAAAAATAAGCCAGCGAAATAATAATGAAACTCAGTAAAGCGATTAGGATGGGCAGTAGTTTTTTTATTCTCATGTACTATCTGATAATTTGAAATTTATTGGAACATCCTGATCGACTAATCATCAACTTCTTCATAGTCAACGTATTCACCTACATCCTTATTACTTTCTTTTGGATGAACAGGTTTTTTATCAACTACTGTTTCACCCTCTCTTACGTTATTTCCTTGGTCGTGATATCCCTGCTGCTCTCTTGCTTTTTTCTCAAAGTTCCTGACTGCTTTTTGCAAAATAACCGGAAGAAAAATCCGGGCGAGCCATTTCACAGCATAATATCCCAGGATAATGATTAAAACCCATATCAGACCTGGAATTGAAGCCTCCTGCATATTTTTAAAATTTAATTTTCAAAAATAACAATTTGAGAGCAACTTCAGCGTTTATATAGTGAAAAACTTAATTTTGATCATTTTTTAAAGTTGAACATGAAGCCCTTTATCACAGCCCTTCTCCTATTGCTTTTAGCTCAATCCAGCTATGCGCAATACACTGAGGTAATCAATTCCCGTCGGCCGGGATTCTCAGACAGTCCTTTCAGCGTCGGCACCAAAGTATACCAGGTAGAAGCCGGATTGTTTTACAAGAACGTCTCTGGATTTCTTTACTGGAATGACGCTTTACAACAATCTATAGAATACAGTGCTGAAAGTTTCGGAACTGACATTTCCTTCAGAACGGGCCAGTTTTTTGAACGGCTTGAATTCAACCTTGACATGGCCATTGTTGGCGAGAACCGTGACTATACGAGCCCTGACGTCTTCAGTGAATCGGCTTTTGGCTTCAGCAAACTCACGCTGGGCGCCAAATACATGGTCTTCAAACCTGAATATGCAGATAAATCCAAAGAGATCAGAAGCTGGAAGGCAAGACACAGCTTTGACAAAAAAAGATTGATCCCTGCTGTTGGGGTCTACGCAGGTCTCAATACAAATTTACTCACTGAACTCCATAAAAACCCCGATGGGATAAGTCCAAGAATCGGAATTTATACACAAAATGATTTATCAAACAGGTTGATTGTTCTGTTTAACTTTATTGCGGATAAAGCATTTACCGAGGACGCAGAGAACACATATATTGTTACTGTTACCTATGCATTAAATCAAAACTGGTCAATTTTTGGAGAGAATCAAGGTTTTTTTTATAACAAGGCCGGAAGGCCCAATGATTACCAGTTTGGGGCCGGAGGGGCCTATCTGATCAGTCCCAATATGCAGGCTGACCTCTCTGCCAGAATGATTTTAGATGAAAGAGGTGATAATACTTACTTGATCGGTGGAGGATTGTCCTGGAGACTGGACAATCACAAGGACAAAATCATTGCGGCTGACACCAATAATGATGAACCCAACTTGAGTCAGGAAAAAAAGGGTTTCTTCAACACCATTACCTTTGGCATTTTTGCAGGTAACAAATCAAAATCTGTAAACAGCGGTAAAATGCGAAATGTTAAAACTTCCAAAGTAAAAACCAGAAGCCTTGAGGCACCTGTAAACAAGAAAGCACAAAAGGCGCGGAAAAAGCAAAACAAACGCCTCATCGAAGAGCAGAAGAAAAAAGAAAAAGCTCAAAAAAAATACGATAAGAAAAAAGAAAAAAATTAATTTTGTTGAATGATACAAATCAAAGAGATTTCAACAAAAAATGAGCTCAAAAAATTCGTAAAATTCCCATTTGCCCTTTATAAGGATAATAAATATTGGGTACCTCCCATCATTAGCGAAGAAATTAAAAGTTTCGACAAGCATACTAATCCCGTATTCGATCATGCGGATGCCAGATTTTTTCTGGCCTATAAAAAAGGGCAGATCGTGGGCAGGGTGGCTGCCATCATCAACAAGATAGAGGTCGATCAGCAACATATACGTAAAATGAGATTTGGCTGGATCGATTTTATAGATGACATTGCCGTTTCCGGGGCATTGATCGAAAAAGTTCATGAAATCGGGAAAGCAGCAAACCTGGATTTCATTGAAGGTCCTTTGGGCTTTTCCAATCTTGACAAAGTAGGTGTGCTGACCCATGGATATGACGAATTGAGCACCATGGTCACCTGGTACAATTACCCTTATTACGTAGCGCATTTTGAAAAACTGGGATTTGTTCCAGCACAAAAATTTATCGAAACCTATTTTTATTTTAAAGATGTAAACATCGATAAATACAGCAGGTACGCCGAGATCATAAAAAAACGTTATGCCCTAAAAGCGATCAATTTCAAGTCTTCGAAAGAAGTGATGCCTTATGTTGATGAAATGTTCGACCTGTTCAATACTTCTTATGAAAAATTATCATCCTTCGTTCCGATAACCCCGAAACAGATTGAGTATTATAAGAAGAAATTTATCAGTTTTGTCAACCCGGAATACATTAAATTCATCGTTGATCAAGATGGAAAGCTTGTTACTTTTTCCATTACCATGCCTTCTTTTGCCAAAGCCCTGCAAAAAGCCGGTGGGAAACTGTTTCCGACGGGCTTCATTCACTTGTTAAGGGCAAAAAAACACGCCAAAACAACTGTTTTCTTTTTGATTGGCATTCTGCCGGAATACCAGAAAAAAGGAGTCACAGCCATTGTTTTTCATGAATTCTTCAAAACTTACCGGAAAAAAGGTATTGAGAAAATGATCATAACCCCTGAACTGGAAGAGAACAAAGACATCCAGTTGATCTGGAGAAACTTTAAGCCCACTTACCACAAAAAAAGATGCACCATGCGAAGGGATATTCTTCAGGATTGATGCGACGGATAGGCTAATTAATGACAATAATTATTTACATTTGAGCAGAACCATTTGTGATCTATGCAGCTTTTTTACAACCCGGAAATCAATACTGAAACAAAAACATTTTCTTTTGACAAAGAAGAAAGCCGTCATATCGTGCGGGTCTTGAGAAAAAATGCCGGAGATGCCCTTGCAATTACGAATGGGAAAGAACAACTGTTTTGGGCAAAAATTATTGAGGCCCGTGATAAAAAATGTTCTGTTGAGATCACCAGATGGGAAAAGCAACCCAAAACCTGGAACTACCGACTTCATATAGCCATTGCCCCGACAAAAATGAATGAAAGGTTCGAGTGGTTTTTGGAAAAGGCCACAGAAATTGGGATTGATGAAATAACTCCTGTGATCTGCGATCATTCTGAAAGAAAGCACCTTAAAATGGAAAGAATGGAAAAAGTTATTATTTCGGCGATGAAACAATCCCTGAAATATAAACTGCCCATCTTGAATCAACCTGTAAAATTCAAGGATTTTATTCATAATCAAACCTGGGATCTGGGATTAATTGCACATTGCCAGAAAGACGATAAAAAACGAATTTCGGACCTGATCGCAGAAAAAAGCAATATCATGATCCTGATTGGCCCGGAAGGAGATTTTTCGGAATCCGAAATTAAAATGTCAAAAGAAAAGGGACTAATTCCCGTGAGTCTTGGAGCAAGCCGGTTGCGGACCGAAACTGCAGCTGTTGTGGCCTGCAACAATATTGCCGTTCTAAAAGAAATTTTATGATCCGATCTGCGCTTAAATTCATAGGCAAAATAATTGCCGACCAAAGGCCCATAAGGCCTTATACCCTCTTTTTCATCTTCCTGCTTGGCCTTTCGGTTCAGGCACAAGAAGTCGGTATTTTAAAATATGAAGGAGGAGGAGACTGGTATGCGAACCCAACAGCCATTCCCAACCTGATCCGGTTCTGTAATGAACAAATCAATACAAGGATTTCTGAAAGTCCAAAAAACATTGATGCAAACAATCCTGAAATTTTCAATTACCCGATCGTTTTTATGACCGGCCATGGCAATGTGTTTTTTTCAGAGGAAGCTGCTGAAAATTTGAAAAATTATTTGATTTCAGGGGGCTTTCTTCATATTTCAGACAATTACGGACTCGATGAATTTATTAGGAAAGAAATGAAAAAAGTGTTCCCCGAACTTGATTTTACGGAAATCCCCTATGACCATCCAATTTACCATCAAAAATATAATTTTAGTACCTTACCAAAAATTCATGAACACGATGCAAAACCTGCTCAGGGCTTTGGCTTGTTTTATGAAGGAAGACTCATCTGCTTTTATGATTATGAAAGTGACCTGAGCGATGGCTGGGAAGATGAAATTATTCATAATGACCCTCCTGAAATAAGGCGTATGGCACTTGAAATGGGTGCGAATATCATCGCATACGCTTTTAAAAATTAGCATCATAAAATCCTTTGACAAACACATGATCCAAAACATAGACGACATTCAAATCCATTTCAATTCGGAAAACCTGTGGTTTGTAAACCTGACCTTGTCATTGGTGATGTTCGGTGTGGCACTCGATATAAAAGTAGATGATTTCACCAACCTGCTGAAATCACCGAAACCGGTGATTGTCGGTATTATTTCTCAGTTTTTACTCATACCGCTTGCTACATTTTTGATGATCATCGCGATCAACCCAACTCCGAGTATTGCCCTGGGTATGATGATGGTAGCCGCCTGCCCCGGAGGCAACATTTCTAATTTCATGACCAAACTTGCCGGAGGCAATGCCGCCTTATCGATTAGCCTGACCGCGTTTGCATCACTAGCTGCCCTGGTCATGACACCTCTTAATTTTGCCATCTGGGGAAGTTTCTACGAACCCACTGCCAGTATTTTAAGAACCGTGGAGGTGGAACCCCTGGAAATAGCCAGATTTGTGCTATTGATATTAGGGATACCCCTTGTCCTGGGTATGGTGATCAATAATTACCATCCCAACTTGGCCTCGAAAGCATCACGGTTCTTGAAACCTGTTTCGATCATTATATTTCTCTCTTTCATTGGGGGTGCCTTTTACAATAACCTTGACATTTTTCTGGAACATATACACTATGTCTTTCTTGTGGTTATTGCGCATAACAGTTTACTTTTATTGGTGGGATTCTATTTCGCAAAGCTGAACAAGCTGCATTATCTGGATCAAAAAACCCTAAGCATTGAAACCGGAATTCAAAATTCAGGGTTAGGCCTCCTGCTGGTATTCAGTTTTTTTGAAGGACTTGGCGGAATGGCGCTTTTGGTTGCATTTTGGGCCATTTGGGATATCTTGTCGGGGCTTCTCATCGCTTTTTTCTGGTCAGACAAAACAACAAAAGTGAAAGCATGAAATATATCTGGTATCTGTTTGTGAAAATGTACGTGCGGCTGGGTTTTGCCTTTTACTTTAAAAAGATAGACCTCGTTGGTCTAAAAAATATTCCCAGGAAGCAAGCAGTACTCTTTGTAGCCAATCATCAGAACGCTTTAATAGACCCTCTGTTGATTGGGGCCCTTACACCCAGGGAATTGAATTTCCTGACCCGCGCCGATGTATTCAACAAGCCTTTTATCAAAGCGCTTTTGTCAACGGTCAATATGCTGCCCATCTATCGCATCCGGGACGGATTGAACAGTCTTTCAAAAAATGAAGAGGTCTTTAAAAAATGCTATCATATTTTGGGCAGGAACGGAACAGTATTGATCTTTCCTGAAGGCAATCACAATATCCAGCGGAGGGTCAGGATACTGAGCAAAGGCTTTACCAGGATCGTATTTGGAAGTCTTGAAAAGCATCCTGAAAAAGAAATCTCGGTTGTTCCTGTCGGCATCAATTACAGCAATGCGAAGAAGTATGCCAGTAGTGTGCGCATCATATTCGGGAAACCCATTTCTGTGCAGGAGCATCGCAATGGCAAAGAAATGAATGAGGCATCCACCTCTTTGAAAAATGAAGTAAGGGATTCCTTGAAGAAATTAGTGACCCACATAGAAGACCATGAGCAGCACGATGAAATTATAAAATACTTTGCTGAAGAAGAATTTCTGTACCCGGAAAACGTGAATGCAAAACTTTTAAACATCGACAATCTGAAAAAACAAGGTCCTCAGAAAAAGGAGACTTTTAACTTCCTGACACCATTGGTAAAGGCCAATAGTATCCTGCCTTTGCTCCTCTGGAAATACCTGTCTCCTAAAATAGAAGAAGAGGAGTTTATTGCGACCTACAAATTTTCAATGGGCATTACCGTTTTTCCCTCCTTTTACCTCCTTCAAAGCTGGATTGTCTATAGCCTTATGGGAAGCCTTTATGGATTCACTTATTTAAGTCTCAGCTTTTTAAGCATTTATCTTTTTACAAAGTCCAGATAGCTCAGTATCAATCGACAATGGCCTCCTGTATCAGTCTTTGAATTTTGGTCCTGATATCGGCATCACCCAGTTTGTTGTTTTCCCTTGTGGGATACACACGATTTGACAAAAAGACATAAACGATTTCCGTTTCCGGGTCCACAAAAGTATAGGTTCCGGTATACCCACTGTGTCCAAAACTTTTAAATGACACACAACCGCAGGTCGCCATGGCTTCATCCAACTGGGGCTTGTCAAAACCCAGACCGCGTCGAACGCCCTTCTCCTCAAAATAGCGATGATTGAATTTATCAATAGACTCGGGCTTGAAATAACTTCTTCCTCCGTAATATCCCTTTTGTAAATACATCTGCATCATTTTAGCCACGTCATTGGAATTTCCAAAAAGCCCTGCATTTCCGCTCACGCCCCCCAACATCGCCGCACCCTCATCGTGTACATTACCATGTAGCAACTGATGCCTGAAAAAATCATCTTTTTCAGTTGGTACTATGATGGATTTAGGAAATTTTTGCAAAGGGTTATACGTCAGCGTAGTGGCCCCGAGTGGTCCGTAAAAATAATCCTGATTCAACTGGTCAAGTGGCCTATTGTATTCCTTCTCCAGGTAATCCTTAAACAGGTAAAAAGGAAGCCCGCTGTATTTATAACCCAATTCTTCTCTTTGAGGCGCTTCCGCAATCAATTTAAAAATAGTATCACGGTAATCTTCTCTTAAATAGAGGTCCTCCGCCACTTTGATGGTGTATTTTCCTGAATTTGAATTACTGAAATATTTTTTCATCGGAACAGCATCATCCCCTTCAACCATGGTCCTGTAATAAGGAATATAAGGTTTTAGTTTGGCATAATGTGACAAGGCTTCTTTAACTGTCACGGTGTCTTTGTTGCTTCCTTTTAAAACCGGCATCAATTCTCCCAGCGATGAATCCAGGTCGAATTTACCATCTTCTTCTGCCTTCATGATCATGGGCAGGCCACCGAGGATCTTGGTTACTGAAGCCAGATCATAAATACTCTCATTGTCAACCTTCTTCAGGGAATCATAGGTGTAGAATCCAAAACTTTTGCGATAGACCACCTTCCCCTTGCGGGCAACAAGCACCTGCATCCCGGGAGCCATTGCAGAATCAATCACTTCCCTGGCAATTGAATCTATCCTTGACAGCATCACACTGTTCATTCCAACATCTTCTGGCACAGAATAACCCAATCGATTGACGCCTGATACTTGCAGGCCGTAACCCACCGGGAAATGATCATTTATTTTAACGGGCAAAGCGCCTTTCATGTCAAGGGCACCAAAAATCATCTGCGCGGTAAGGTCCTGTGCCAAAACAGTGTTTTGATAAGCAACCACAACACCATCTAAATGCTCAAAGGATTTTATCTTCAGTAAACTATATGGGCTCGCAAAAATATTTAGAATCACTTTGTGATTTTTGGCCAGTCCCTCGATCATTTGCAAGTCTGAATCATTTATTTTATAACTGGCATAGGCACCCTGACTTGTGTGAAATCCAATGATGACCGTTTCATAGGGCTGCAGTTTTTTTGAAATTTCTGCAAAACCGGAACCTTCGATAAGATCCACTTTCGAATAATCATTCATTCTCTTTAAAAAAGTTTTACCATCACCCTTTCCGATGTTGACGTATGCTATTTTGTTTTGGCTGAGATTTTTGAGGGGCAGCACCTCATTTTGATTCTGTACCAGGGTTATGGAATTTTCGACCAGGCGCCTGTTGAGCAAGTCATCCTCCACCGTATGAAGTTCGTCCATCAGATTTTCTGTCTCAAGAGGCTGGTAATGGTGTAACCCGGCCCAGTACTTTGCTTTTAAAATCTTTCTTACCGATTCATCCAGTCTTTCCTCTGTCAATTTTCCTTTATTTAGGGCTTTTTTTATCACGGAGATCGATTTGACAACGTGTAACGGAAAGTCCAGTATGTCATTTCCGGCAAGAATTGCTTTCAAGTTAATTTCTTCAGAGGTGGCAAAATCGGCAGAACCTTTCATGTTAAGGGCATCGGTAATGATTAGTCCCTGAAAATTCATTTTTTCTTTGAGCAATCCTGTAACAATATGATGTGAAAGGGACGAAGGAAGGTTAGGATCAGGTTCCAGTGAAGGAACACTCAAATGAGCGACCATAACTGAGCCTATTCCTTCTTTAAACATCTTTTTATAAGGATACAACTCAAGGGTATCAAGCCTTATGGTATCGTGGTCAATCGTGGGCAGGGTCTTGTGAGAATCCTGAGCCGTATCTCCGTGACCCGGAAAATGCTTGGCACATGCCATGATTCCCTGACTCTGGATTCCTTTGGTAAATGCAATGGCCTTTCGTGTCACATTCTCCCTTTCTTCTCCATAAGATCGATTGCCTATGACAGGGTTTTTCGGATTCGTATTCACATCAACAACCGGAGCAAAATTAACATGAACTCCAACTTTACGCATGTGTTTCCCCATCTGCTTGCCCATTTCAAAAAGCAACTTATCATTTCGGATGGCGCCCAGGGCCATATTATAAGGAAAAGCAACAGTATTTTTAAGTCGCATATTCAAACCCCATTCCCCATCAATTCCAATGAGCAGTGGTACTTTGGACAAGGACTGGTATTTGTTGATCAGCTCAACCTGTTTGACAGCCTGGTCCTGAAAAAATATCAATGACCCAATGTGATGCTTTGAGATGAGCTCGCTGATAAATTTTTCGTGTTCAGCATCCCTGTTCGAATAGGCTGCTACCATAAACAACTGCCCTATTTTCTCATCGGTATCCATGTTTTTCATGATACTGTCGACCCATCTGTCCTGGGCCAGACTGTCTAGGGTTTTCAAAGGGTCTGTTTGAGCGTCGATCTGAAGGGCAAACAGCATTAAAACAAGCAGTACAATCTTATTCATTAGATTAGGTTTTAAGCGATAAAAAAAGAGGTTTGGTGCAAATGGTCACCCTTTAAGCCATCGCGCCACTTGCTTCACGATGGTCATTCCATATAAAAAGTCAGCTAAAATAGCGACTGTGCCAGCTTTTACTTGCAGGGATTTCCCACAAGAGATCCAGTTCTTTTTTGGTTTGTACCATATTATTAAAGACCGTGGTGTCTGGTTGGATTTTTGATGCTTTTACATATTTTTGAAAATCCCCAAGCGAAACCACATTGATATGCTCACCGTGCTTGAAGGCCGTGTTGAGCTTATTAAGCAACTCAAGTTGATATTCCCTTTCAAAATTCTTGAACACATGGGTGGAGGCATCAATAGAGCATCCCGAAACCTGGTTAAAGGTCTCATCGACTGCCAAAATAATAAAATGATTGTATTTGATTTGGAAGGAACCCTTCAAATCGTCTCCATGCCGTGTCCATTCTTCGATAAATCTCTTGAGTTTATGGCCCATTTCCACAACTTCATTCTCATTCAATTCTCTGTTAGACTGATACACCCATATTCTTGATGTTTCGCTTAAACTTTCAAAATCTACATACATGCCTATACCTTTTTATTGAATTTGTTTTTTAAATCTTCGAGGGTGCTGATCTCCTTCTTTGCGTTCATGCTTTCCTTAATATCGGTCAGGATTTTTTTAGTGTACAGCGGAAAGTCTGCATTTTGCATCCAGCTGTAATAGCCCGGATTCTCTCTGAACACATCTGTTACCTTTCTCCCCTTGTATTTACCAAAAGAAAATATTTTCTCTTCTTCCGGTGAAAGCAGAATAAATCCTGCAAAATCGATACGCTTCTGATGGTTAGAATAATCACTCAAAAAGGCCACATCATTCTGGAGATCATCATATTTTTCAATTTGTGCCTCCAGTATTTCAAAAGTGGCCAAGGTATCTGCTTCTGCCGAATGGGCATTTTCCAGGCTTTTGCCACAGTAAAATTCATACCCGGCGCTCAGATTCCTTTGCTCTTTTTTGTGAAAAATGACCTGTACATCAATGGCCTTTCTATCGTTCATGTCAAAATTCACCTTGGCTCTTAACATCTCCTCGGCAAGGAGGGGAATATCAAACCTGTTTGAATTAAATCCCGCCAGGTCACAACCTTCTATCATCGTACTCACTTTTGCCGCAAGCTCCCTGAATTTAGGTTCATTGACAACCTTTTCATTCGTAATGCCATGAATGTCTGATGCCTCTTTTGGAATTTCGATTTCGGGATTCACCAAACGCGTCCAGCTCTCTTTATTTCCGTTGGGGAATACTTTTAATACTGAAATCTCTACGATCCTGTCTGTAGCAATTTGAATACCCGTTGTCTCCAGATCAAAGAATACAATAGGTCTTTCAAGTTTTATATTCATCTATTCGGAATGAATTTATTAATTAATAATCTTTTATTTAAAAAGTGGCATTCAGGTCCCATGCTTCCAGGTAATCTGCAACCCTTTTGGCAAACATGCTGCCAAGTGCTCCATTGACCACCCTATGGTCATAAGAATGGGAAAGGATCATTTTATGCCTGATACCGATCAGGTCCCCTTCAGATGTTTCAATAACCGCCGGTATTTTTCTGATAGAGCCCAATGCCAAAATACCTACTTGTGGTTGATTGATGATGGGAGTTCCCATGATGCTTCCAAACGAACCTACATTGGTCACCGTAAAAGTACCTCCCTGCACATCGTCGGGATTCAATTTACCTGCTCTTGACCTGCTTGCCAGGTCATTCACGGCTTTGGTCATCCCCACCAGGTTCAACTGGTCAGCTTTTTTAATGACGGGTACAATAAGGTTGCCGTCCGCCAGGGCTGCTGCCATCCCCAGATTAATATCTTTGTGCTTCACGATCTTGTCACCATCAACAGAAATGTTCATCAATGGAAAATCACGCAAGGCCTTGGCCACTGCCTCCATGAAAATAGGTGTAAAGGTGATTTTTTGTCCTTCTCGTTTAAAAAAGGCATCCTTTACTTTTTCTCTCCATTTCACAACGTTCGTAACATCAACCTCTACAAAACTCTGGACGTGTGCCGAGGTGCGCAGGGAATCTGTCATGTGTTTTGAAATGAGTTTGCCCATCCTGCTCATCTCAATAATTTCATCTCCGGCCTGGCTGCTCACTGAAACAGGAGAAGCCGTTTCAGGTTTTACCCTGACAGGTTCTGACATGGTTTTGGCAACTGGTTTGCTGCTCTTCGCTGACCTGCCGCTTTCAATATAATCCAGGATGTCATTTTTAGTAACCCTCTGGTCCTTGCCTGTTCCGTTAATAGATTCCAGCTCTTCCAGAGATATTCCTTCTGTTTTTGCAATATTCTTTACCAGAGGAGAATAAAATTTACCTGAGGGGGAACTCAGATTTGACAAGGCATCCTCTACTTTCCTGGATTCCATCTTTACCGATGCAACCGAAGGAATCTCTGTTTCAAGGTCCAATTTTTCATCCTCGTCTGAAGATGAAACAGCTGTGACCTCGGCAGGAGTCTCCCCATTGGTTTCAATCACGGCAATCACCTCTCCGACCCCAACCACATCATCTACCTCAAAATATCTTTCAACCAAAACACCTTCCACTTCACTGGGAACTTCAGAATCCACCTTATCCGTGGCAATTTCCACAATGGCCTCATCCATTTCAATGGTATCTCCCACTTCCTTCAACCATGAAGTAATGGTTGCCTCGGCAACACTTTCACCCATCTTAGGTAATTTCAGTTCAAATTTTGACATTATAGTGCAGGTTTTAACGACAGCAAATTTAATAAATTAAATAGATAAAATTTAAGACTTTTTAGTGATATCCGTTTTAACTGAAATTAATACAATTTAAAACAATGATTTTTACGAAATTACAAATTGAGCCCTTCTCTTGGGACCGTCCTTAGACTGCTGTATCATGTGGCCTGCTATCAAAGTCTTCAGGACGAACTATCCTTATTTTTATTCTCAATCATACTCTTTGTCAAATCGTTCATTTTATTGACCTTATGCTCAAAATCCCCCTTAAGGGTTTTTCTGTATTCATTGAGATTCTCTACCATATCATTGATGTTATCGGGCAAAATATCCTCGAAAAACTGCCTGAGCCGTTTGGCCGTTGTCGGTGATTTTCCATTTGTGGAAATGGCCAGTTTTACATGACCTTTTGTTACGATCCCACCCATATAAAAATCACAATAAGGAGGGTTATCAGCCACATTCACCAATATGCCCGCCGCTTTGCAATCTTTATATACCTGTAAATTCACCTCGAGTTCATCTGTTGCCGCTATGACGATTTGCTTATGCGTTAAATGGGATTTGTCATAAGCCTCATGAACCAAAGCCACTTGAAAGTCCCGGGCAAGAGATTTTAATTCCCGATGAAAATCTTTGCTCACCACGGTCACCATGGCATTCGGGCTGGACTTCAGAAGAAAGGTCAGTTTTTCCAAGCCTACATTTCCTCCTCCCACAATAAGAATTTCTAAGTCAGATACTTTTAAAAAGACAGGATACAAGTCATTTCGGTCCAAAACAATTGATTTTAACTGCAGATTAAATTAAAATCCACGGGGCTAAGGACCAAAAATACTTCAATTTTTTTGTTTTATTGGCCGTTTACACCCCAGGCATGATGAAAATCATATTATCTGCCTTCCGATTCTTATACATTTACTTTTTTAAAGAAGAGAAAACGCCTTGTATGAAAAATTTAGTTCTTGGTAATGAAGCGTTGGCCCAGGGAGCCATAGATTCGGGTATTTCCGGAATCTACGCCTATCCTGGTACACCTTCGACCGAAATAACAGAATATATTCAAAAATCAAAGATTGCAAAAGAGCTTGGCATCCACTGCTCATGGTCCGTTAATGAAAAAACAGCCATGGAAGCCGCATTGGGTATGTCCTATTGTGGTAAAAGAGCCCTGACTGCAATGAAACATGTTGGCCTTAACGTTGCCTCCGACGTCTTTATGAATATGGCCGTCTCGGGCATCAACGGCGGACTTGTGGTTGTGGTGGCAGATGATCCTTCCATGCACTCTTCACAAAATGAGCAGGATTCCAGATTTTACGGAAAATTTGCCAAAGTACCCATTCTTGAACCCTCGAACCAGCAGGAAGCCTATAACATGATGCACTATGCCTTCGACCTTTCTGAAGAACTGCAACTTCCCGTGCTCGTGAGGCTGGTTACCCGCCTGTCACATTCTCGATCAGGCGTAGTTTTCAAAGAAAGAAGGGCTCAAAACGGGATTCAGCTTCCCGTCAATACGGAACGATTTTCACTGGTCCCCTCACATGCAAAAAAACAATACGAAAAATTAGTCGGCAAAAGGGAATTGCTCCTTGAAGCCTCAGAAAAGTGTCTATACAACAAACTTGAATTAAGCAAAGACAAAAGCCTGGGAATCATTGCATGTGGTATCGCTTACAACTATGTTATGGAAAACATCAGCGAAAGCCTTGATTTTTATTCAGTCCTGAAGATCAATCAGTACCCCGTGCCCAAAAGCAAAGTAAAACAATTGTATGAGCATTGCGACCA
Organism: uncultured Flavobacteriaceae bacterium; assembly: GCA_965365165.1. Taxonomy (GTDB): domain Bacteria; phylum Bacteroidota; class Bacteroidia; order Flavobacteriales; family Flavobacteriaceae; genus Lutimonas. Next base: position 2,911 of record CBDUAP010000017.1, on the reverse strand, counting down.
GGTTCTGGTCATTGAAGAGGGGTACCCGATGGTAGAAGAAATCCTGAATGATTATTTTGATGATGATCCCAAGGTGACTGGCAAATTAAGTGGCCTCCTTCCCATGACGGGTGAGTTGAATCCTGAACTGGTTCTGGATGCTTTAGGCTTATACAGGGAAATAAAACCTCCCATAGCAGAAATTGTAGTGGGAAGGCCCCCGCAGCTCTGCGAAGGTTGCGGCCATAAGGATCTTTTTGAAGTCATTCAGGAGTTGATACCTGAAATTGGTGAAAAAAGGGTGTTTGGTGACATAGGCTGTTATGCCTTGGGCGCATTGAGTCCTTTACACACGGTCAATACCCTTATCGATATGGGAGCCTCGATCACGATGGCGAAAGGAGCCTCAGATGCAGGTGTAAAAAATGCGATTGCCATTATCGGAGACTCTACGTTTACCCATTCCGGAATGACAGGACTTCTTGAGGCTGTCACAGAAAACGCCCCTATTACGGTAATCATTTCAGACAATGCCGCCATAGCCATGACGGGTGCTCAGGAATCTCAGGCAGTTGGAAGGTTAAAACATATTTGTACAGGACTCGGTGTAAGTACGGATCACCTAAAGATAATCGTACCGCTGAAAAAGAATTTTAAGAAAAACCTCGAAATCCTGAGGGAAGAAGTTCAATATGAAGGGCTTTCAGTTATCATCTCCCAGAGGCCCTGCGTCAGGTTATCAAGAGATCAAAAAGAAGACATAAAACAAAAAGTTGCCTCATTAAATTAATTATTCAAACCATGAAAACAAATATTATTTTATCAGGAGTAGGCGGACAAGGCATATTGACAATCGCTGCCATTCTTGATATCGCCGCCCTATCCCAAAACCTTTTTATAAAACAATCTGAAGTGCATGGAATGAGTCAGAGAGGTGGTGCTGTGCAATCACATGTTCGCATATCGGATAAAGAGATTTTTTCGGATCTTATCCCTAAGGGCAAAGCCGATATGATCTTATCGGTTGAACCCATGGAACTGCTGCGGCACATCCCCTTTTTAAAAAAAGACGGATGGCTGATCACTGATTCAAGTACTTTTGAAAACATCGTCAATTATCCGTGCAAACATGACTTGTTCAAACAGATCAAGTCACACGGCAACCATATCATCATCAACGCTAAAAACCGGGCCAAAGAACTTGGAAATTCCAAAGTAGGCAACATGATCCTTTTGGGTGCCGCTACCGCTCACCTGCCAATTTCAGAAGCGCATTTTTTGCAGTCTATCCAGCATTTTTTCAGTACAAAAAGTGAGAAGGTAATCAATATGAATATAGAGGCCTTTAAATCGGGTCAAAAAATGGCAAAAGAATTTACAGGATTTACCTATTGAACATTTATGTGATCCTCGGCGAAAACTTTATAAATAAGCCTAAAATATTGCCCTTAACTTGTCAAAAGAAGAAATCTTTAAACATGGGTTTTGGACCTGATCAAATGCTGTGTTATGGTTTCTGCCATGATAATGACCCCTTTTTCGATATCCTCTTTTGCCATATTAGAAAATGAAAGCCTTAAACGATCATCCTTTATGTTATGCGGATCAAAGGTCCTTCCCGTAACAAAGACGACTCCCTTTAGGAGGCATTCCTTAAAAATTTCAGTTGAATTGATGCCTTCAGGTAGTTTCAACCAGATATAGAACCCTCCTTTGGGCTCGTTCCAGGTAATTTGGGAAGGCATATATTTCATCAAATTATGGTGCAAAATCTCTTTTCGATCCTTATATTCTGAGCGTAAAAAAGACAGATAGGGCCCCAAATAGCCTTCTGATAAAAATTGATTTGCAAGAATCTGCATGAAATTTGAGGTACAGGCATCCAGGGCCTGTTTAATGGATTCTGCTTTGTCAAAAATTTCCGGAGAGGCGAGCATATATCCCAAGCGGAGTCCGGGGCCGATAATTTTTGAAAAGGAACCCGTGTAAATCACCTCCACATTAAAATTTTTGTAAGACTTCATGGGTCTCACCAAAGACACAGCACTGTCATCAAAATAAAGATCGCCATAGGCATCGTCTTCCAATAAAATAATATCACTTCCTGATAAGACTTCCATCAGCTCTTTTCTTCTTTCTTCTGTATATACAATGCCCGCAGGGTTGTGAAAATTAGGGGTCACATAAAACAACTTGGGCTTTGTCTGAAGACCCGAAAGGGTTTCTTTTAGCGCACTGATATCAATGCCATCCTTATCAATAGGGATGCTGATGATTTTGGCTCCATAGGTCTCAAATATTGAAATGGCACCTACAAAACAAGGATTCTCTGTAAGGATGACATCCCCTTCGTTCACAAATTCCTGGGTAATGATGCTGATGGCCTGCAAAGATCCTGTAGTGACCAGAATCTTATTTTTATCAACGGGTAAATCTTTCTTTTTTAAAAATTTTTGAAGCGATGCCACCAAGGGAGGGTACCCCGTGGTTGGTCCATACTGAAAACAAAGTTTTTTCAACTCATCGGGCAGCTCACGATAGATCTCATCCATCTGTCGAATTGGAAAAAGATCATTGTTTGGCATGCCCCCGGCAAAAGAGATCAGACCCGTCCTTGAAGATTGTTTCATCAAAATTTTGATGTCTTCAGCATGCATGGAGTTTACTGATCTTGAAAAGTCATACATCACGCGCAAACAAAATTATCATGATCAAATTAACAAAAATATTTGACCAAAAGAGTTGATAATTATCATCTTATAGTTCATTTTTTTTAAGTTATTTTACAAGACCCTATAAAGCCATCTCATGCTTCATCAAAAATTGATCAATCCAAGAAGTATCGTTATTGTTGGCGGATCTGATCGCCTTGACCACCTGGGGGGAAGTGTGCTTAAAAATCTTATTGATCAGGGATTTAAAGGAGATTTGT
>CBDUAP010000016.1:0-24378 GCA_965365165.1 uncultured Flavobacteriaceae bacterium | reverse complement strand
TGATTTTCTTAATTAGTTCACAAATGTATTTCTTGATTTAAAAAAAAAGGATGACCATTGTCACCCTTTAAACAATAATTTATTTTATTTAACCTCATAGGTTTCTCCAGAGAAAAACAGATCATCCACTTTTGAAAAATTAGTTTTGGAGCTGACTTCCTTGTTCAAAGCGGCCTCCCTTTCTTCAAAGGTGGTATCAACATAACTTCTGATGATACCCGTAGCCAGAGGATATTCTAACTTCACAAGCATCTGGTGCAGGGTATTGTCTTCACATTTGGCATCATGCACCAAAATATCATCTTCTGAAACCCCGTTTTCTCCAATAGTGGCAACTTCAAGTTTAAGTCCGTTTAAAACCAATCCCTTGTTTCTTTCTTTCCCAAAGATCATTGGCTTTCCATGTTCCAAAAACAGCTGTTTGTCCAGTTTCACATCCTTATCTGTAAATTGGGTAAAACAACCGTCATTGAATATAACACAATTCTGAAGAATTTCTATCAAAGTGGTCCCTTTGAACTTTTGGGCTTCCACAAATAAGTTGGTCATGTCTTTAGGACTATTACCGCCCAGCCTTGCAAAAAACCTTGCCTGGGCTCCGAGTGCCAGTTCACCGGGATGAAATGGCGGCTGTGTATTGCCATAAGGTGAGGATTTTGTCTTCTGACCGATCAGGGAGGTCGGTGAAAACTGGCCTTTGGTCAAACCATAAATCTCGTTGTTGAAAAGAATCACATTGATATCCAGGTTCCTTCTTAACAAGTGAATGAAATGATTTCCACCGATGGCCAGACTGTCTCCGTCACCGGTGATCATCCAGACACTGAGATCCGGATTGGCCAGCTTTACGCCACTTGAAATAGCAGCTGCCCTTCCGTGAATACTGTGCATTCCGTAAGAATCTATATAATAAGGAAAGCGGGAAGAACATCCTATTCCCGAAATAAAAACCACGTCTTCTTTTTTTACCCCCATCTCAGGAAGGGCTTTTTGCATAGATCGTAAAATAACATAATCATCGCAACCGGGACACCACCTTACTTCCTGGTCACTGGCAAAATCTTTAAAAGTATATTTTCTTTCTATTGTATCTTCCATCTTAGTCCTCTTTAATTAAATTACTGAATTTGGTAACCAGGTCGGTCACTGAAAAAGGCAATCCCATTACCTTATTGTACTGAATAAAATTCTTATCCCCGAATTTGCCTTTCAGAATAAACGCAAGCTGGCCCTTGTTCAATTCGCAAACCACTATTTTTTTAAATCGGGATAATACCTCTTCCGTGTTTTTTGGAAGCGGATTGATATAATTAAAATGAGCATGACCTATTTTATGCCCTTTGGCATCCAACTTTCTTACGGCAGAATGCAAGCTTCCATAGGTTCCTCCCCAACCAATGACCAGGAGGTCACCTTCATCACAATACTCCGCTTTCAGATCCGGAATACTATTTTGCACACGCTTTACCTTTTCGGCCCTCACGTTGGTCATGTACTCATGATTGTCCGGAACATAGGAAACATTTCCGGTAATTTTATCTTTTTCAAGTCCACCAATCCTGTGTTCCAGCCCTGGTGTTCCGGGCACAGCCCAGTTTCTAGCCAGGTTTTCATTATCCCTGTCATAAGGATGCCAGCTCTCTGAGGCTCTGTCAATACGCCGATGCTTGATCTCAGGCATGTCCTTTAAGGATTTGATCCTCCAGGGTTCAGATCCGTTGGCAATATAGCCATCCGTTAAGAGGATTACAGGAGTCATGTGTTCCAGTGTCAGTTTGGCGGCTTCATAGGCAAAATCAAAACAGTCCGCAGGTGTACTCGCGGCAATTACAATAACAGGTGATTCACCGTTTCGTCCGTACATGGCCTGAAGCAGGTCTGATTGTTCTGTTTTGGTGGGCAACCCTGTTGAAGGCCCTCCCCTTTGCACGTTAACCACGACTAAAGGAAGCTCTGTCATTAAGGCCAGGCCTATCGCCTCACCTTTTAAAGCCAGTCCGGGGCCCGAAGTGGTCGTTATCGCCAGATCACCGGCAAATGATGCTCCTATTGATGATGTTACTCCGGCAATTTCATCTTCCGCCTGAAAGGCCTTTACACCAAAATTCTTATGCTTCACAAGTTCGTGCAAAATATCTGTAGCAGGCGTGATCGGATAAGAGCCCAAAAACAGTTCTAAACCTGATTTTTCCGCGGCCGCAAGAAAGCCCCATGCCGTCGCTGTGTTCCCATTGACGATCCTGTAGGTGCCCTTTGGCATTTCAGAAGGAGCTATGGTATAGGCATTGGGAATGAGTTCAAGGGTTTCTGCATAATAAAAACCTGCTTTCAGTACCTTGGCATTCGCTTCGGCAATACTGGGTTTGTACTTGAACTTCTGTTCGAAAAAATTCAGGGTGTAATTCATGTCCCGGTTGTACATCCAGTAAACCATTCCCAGAGCAAACATGTTCTTGCTCCTGGTGATGCTTTTATTGTCAAGCCCAAGGTCCTTGAGCGCTTCCTTTGTCATGGATGTCATGGAAACCTCAATCAGCCTGTAATTGTCTAAGGAACCATCCTCAAGCGGATTTGAATCATACTCGGCTTTCTGGAGGTTCTTTTTGGTAAAAGAATCTATGTCCACAATAATGGTATGACCCGGTTTCACAGAAGCCACGTTGGTCTTTAAACCTGCCGGATTCATTGCGACCAAAAGATCCAGGTCATCACCCGGGGTGCTGATCTCAACACTTCCGATATGCACCTGAAATCCTGATACACCATAAAGACTCCCCTGAGGAGCCCTTATCTCTGCAGGATAATTTGGAAATGTGGCAACGTCATTGCCAAACATGGCAGACGTATCTGTAAATTGGGTGCCCGTAAGTTGCATTCCATCACCAGAATCTCCAACAAACCTAATAACCACAGCGCTTAGGGATTCAATTTCCCCGGCCATGGATTCTACCTTATTAATAGTCATTTCTGTATATTTTTGTTAAATTTAATAAAATTTATATTATACTATTTAAAGCAGTTAAAATTAAACTTATGTGCCAAGCCAATACATGATATTTGTCAATCTGTCATTTTTATTACACAATTTTTTTTTATCGTCCTATTTGGAATAATTCTAAATTTCATTTTTATTGAATTTTATTGTATTTTTATTCTTTAACTTTGTCAATCAATTTTTAAAATTTAATGTAATGGCAATTATTATAACAGACGAATGTATCAACTGTGATGCTTGTGTTGCAGAATGTCCGAACAACGCTATTTATGAACCGGACAGCGAGTGGTCTTATTCTGATGAAACCGCTTTGAGTGGATCTGTGACGACCCCGGATGGTAGAGTTGTAGATGCAGATGCCGAAAATGAAGCAATAAGTGATGAATTTTATTTTATAGTACCCGATAAGTGTACAGAGTGCAAAGGATTTCATGATGAACCTCAATGTGCCGCTGTTTGCCCGGTTGACTGCTGTGTCCCTGATGAAGATCATGTAGAGACAGAAGAAGTGTTACTGGAGAGAAAGGTCTGGCTGCACGGTGAATAAATAATCACTTCACAAAATTTAAAAAGAGCATTTGATTTTCAAATGCTCTTTTTTTTTGCATACGGCCCTGCTGGTTCCCTATGACTTATGTCATAATTTAAATCCTTCATATACTATAATTTTACCCCCAGAATCCATCATGAATGCTTTGAGATGATTCTGTAATAACTTAACTGATCACATATTTATAAACTACCTACAAAATGAAAAAACAATTCAAAAAAATAATTTGTGATGCCAATGAGGCCGTTGCAAGAATAGCACATAAGACGAATGAAGTTTGTGCCATTTATCCGATAACGCCGGCTTCTCCAATGGGCGAGCACGTGGACCTTTACAGCTCAAAAAAACAAACCAATATTTGGGACAATATACCACGCATTGTTGAGATGCAGAGTGAAGGCGGCGCGGCAGGTGCCGTGCACGGGTCACTTCAGGCAGGAGCCTTAACCACTACATTTACTGCTTCACAGGGTTTATTGCTCATGATTCCTAACATGTATAAAATGGCAGGAGAATTGCTGCCCACCGTTATCCATGTTGCGGCCAGAACAGTGGCAACACATGCTTTATCCATTTTTGGTGATCACAGTGATGTGATGTCAGCAAGACAAACTGGTTTTGGTATGCTTTTCGGAGGATCGGTTCAGGAAGCCCAGGATTTTGCTTTGATTTCACAAGTTGCAACTTTAAGATCAAAGATTCCCTTTATGAACATCTTTGACGGGTTCAGGACTTCGCATGAGATCTCCAAGATAGACAGCATCCCTGACGATATTATCAAGGCCATGATGCCCGAAGACAAGATCATGGAGCTCAAAAAACATTCTTTGGATCCTGACAACCCTGTCATTAGAGGTACGTCTCAGAATCCAGATGTGTTTTTCCAGGCCAGAGAAGCCGCCAACACTTATTATGAAAATGTTCCGGGTATTGTTCAGGAAGTCATGGATGAATTCTATGAGCACACAGGGCGCAGGTATGATCTTTTCAACTATATAGGCCATCCCCAAGCCGAAAGAGTTACCATTATTATGGGATCCGGAGAAGGTCCAATTTGGGAAACCCTGGAAAAAATGGTTCATGATGGTGAAAAAGTAGGTGCCTTGTTCGTAAGGTTATACAGGCCTTTCTCTGTTAAGGATTTCATCGATAAATTACCAAAAACAGTCAAAAAGATAGCTGTTCTGGATCGAACTAAAGAACCAGGCAGCATTGGAGAACCACTTTATATGGATGTTCTTAGTGCCTATATGGAAAGTGGTGAATCAATTCCTACCATTGTTGGAGGCAGATATGGTCTTTCATCGAAAGAATTTACCCCGAAAATGGTCAAAGGAATTTATGATGAACTCTTGAAAGATAAACCAAAGAATCACTTTACTGTGGGAATCAATGATGATATTACGCATACAAGTCTCTCTTTGGATCCTGATTTTGAAGTAAGAAGAACGACCTTCAATTGTATGTTCTATGGTCTTGGTTCAGATGGTACTGTTGGGGGTAACAAAAACTCCATTAAGATCATTGGAGAGACCACCGATAATTTTGTTCAGGGATATTTCGTTTACGACTCTAAAAAAGCAGGTGCACAAACAATTTCGCATTTGCGCTTTGGGCCGGAACCGATACATTCATCCTACTTAATTGAAAAAGCAGATTTTATTGCCAGCCATCAATTCAATTTCATTGAAAAATATGACATGATTGATGACCTCAAAAAAGGAGGAACTTTCTTGTTGAATTCACCTTTTTCCAAAGATGAGATCTGGGACAAACTACCCCAGAAAATGCAGCAGCATCTGATAGAAAATGAAGTCAAATTCTTCATCGTAGATGCATCTAAGGTAGCCCAGGAAGCCAATTTGGGGAAAAGAACAAATACGGTTCTTCAAACCTGCTTCTTTGCTATTTCAGGAATACTACCTAAAGATGAGGCCATTCAGAAGATCAAGGATGCGATTGTAAAATCCTATTCACATAAAGGAGAAAAAGTCGTAGAAATGAATTTCAAAGCAGTAGACAAATCACTGGAAAACCTTGTAGAGGTTGAATATCCAAAAAAAGTGTCGAGCAAAAAGCAATTTATTTCTGCCATGACCAACGCTCCTGACGGTTTTGTTACTGAAGTACTTGAAAAAATACTTGCAGGACGGGGCGATGAATTGCCTGTTAGTGCCTTCCCGGTTGACGGAACCTTCCCTACAGGAACCACCCAGTATGAAAAAAGCGGTATCGCTCAGTTCATTCCTATCTGGGATGATGAAAATATTTGTACCCAGTGTAACAAGTGTGTGGCCATCTGTCCTCATGCTGCGATAAGAGCCAAAGTAGTTGCCAAAGAAGAGTTGTTCGAGTCACCACTTACACTCAAACACGTTCCGGCCAAAGGACGTCCGTTCACCAAAAATGACGCCTATGTTTTACAGGTATCACCCGAAGATTGTACGGGTTGTGACCTTTGTGTAGCCGTTTGTCCGGCCGAGAGCAAGGAAATTCCAGGATTGAAATCCATCAATATGCACAAAAAATTAGAGCATGACGTTGTTGAAAACAATAACTGGGACTTTTTCATTAACCTTCCGGACTATGACCGTACCACTTTAAGTACCTCTAATGTAAAAGGGGCACAATTCCTTGAACCGCTGTTTGAATTCTCAGGCGCCTGTTCAGGTTGTGGTGAAACACCTTATATCAAGCTGATCACCCAGTTATATGGTGATAGCATGATGATCGCTAATGCCACCGGTTGTTCCTCAATCTATGGAGGTAATTTACCAACCACCCCATACAAAACAAATCAATTTGGAAGAGGTCCGGCATGGGCGAATTCACTTTTCGAAGACAATGCAGAATTCGGTTTGGGTATGCAGCTGGCACTGACTAAAAAACAGGAAATTGCTGTAGGCCTGTTGAATTCACTGGAACTGCTTGTTGGCAGTGAACTGGTCAATGATATATTGAGTAATCCGGAATCTGACGAATCAGAAAAGGCCAAAAAATTTGAGGATATCAGGAAGTTAAAAGAAACCCTGAATATTCTTGACAACAACGAAGAAGCCAAGAAACTGAACCAGCTGACTGAATATCTGCGCAAAAAATCAGTTTGGATCTTTGGTGGTGACGGATGGGCCTATGACATTGGTTACGGCGGTGTGGATCACGTGCTTGCTTCAGGTGAGAATATCAACATTTTGGTCATGGACACAGAAGTCTATTCCAATACAGGTGGCCAAACATCGAAAGCGACACCTCTGGGAGCCAGCGCAAAATTCTCTATTGCAGGAAAGAAAACGCCTAAAAAGAGCCTTTCAATGCAAGCCATCTCTTATGGTACTGTCTACGTAGCACAAATTGCTATGGGTGCCAAAGACGTGCAGACCTTAAAAGCCATTAAAGAGGCAGAAGCATTTGACGGCCCTTCTTTGATCGTTGCTTATTCGCACTGCGGGGAACACGGATATGACCTTAAACACGGAGCCACGCAACAATCCAAAGCTGTTGAGACAGGTTATTGGCCATTGTTCAGATTTGATCCTTCCAAACCAAAGGGTAAAAAATTCAAACTGGACTCTAAAGCACCTGCAGCTCCTCTGGAAGAATTCATGTACCAGGAAGCACGATTCACAAGAGTTGTCAAAGAAAATGCAACTTTCGCTGAGGAATTATTGACTCAGGCTCAGGAAGAGGTAGATTCTAAATGGGAGCGATTGGAATTGTTTAAAAGCTTGTAATTATGCTTAACATAACCCCGCAAGCCTAAGAGGCTATGCGGGGTTCTTATTTCTCATATTATGGACAAAAAAGCAAAAGAATACTTTGAAAAAGCGGCAAACCATCTCAATGAGGCCAACAAAGAACTTTATAAACCCATAGAAGATGTGGTTTCGTTCCAGGTATGTAAAAATTCCCTTTTTGCGATTGAAAATTATTTCAAAGGCTATCTGGCCCAGAGAGGATTTGAAACAAAAAGCGGAGAAACCCTTGACCACCTGTTGGAAAGGTGCCGCTTAGTTGATAAAAAATTCAATCAGATCAACATCAATACCATTGATTGCAGCGCTGATCATCACAACAACAAATTCTGTGAGGAAATCAACAAAGTTTCTTCTTGTTTCAATACTGCCGACAGCCTAGATTCTTTTTTAAGAAAGCAACAGATCATTTGAGATCTGTCATCTATCCGGGAAGAACCACAAACGCCTCTGCCAAACCAAGCGCACCTGTTTTTTATTATAAAACCCCGCATCGCCTCACCTAATGAATACACTGTCAGGTAAATAAAGTTTTTTTCAGTAAATTAGCTAGATATAAAGAGATCTATGCAACACCCTCAGTTTTCAAGGACAATCCTTTTTTGTCTTGTATTGTGCTGTACCCTGTCCATTCAGGGCCAATCGGACACCATTGATTCATTGCTGCATCGTGAAAAACCTGCATTGAATTCCCGGGTAACACAAGAAGGTGTCGCTCCGGTCGTATATCAAAAAGATACCTTGTTCCTCATCTCAAATGCCTCAAAGCAATTTCCTGTTCAGTTCAGAGCCAGTCAAATATCGCGGCGGCTTGAAATGATCTCCAAGGAATATGAGCGATCCAATGACAGCATCTATATGGAAGCAGCCAATGAACATGTCAAGATCATGTACAATGATGAATTGGCATTTACGATCACACAAAATGATGCAGAGATCAATAACTTGTCATTAACGGCTTTGGGTGAAATGCAGGTGATGAAAATTCGAAATTTACTGGAAAAGGACAAGGGTTATCAATTAACGACTAAGGAATGGCTCATAAGAATCGGTTACTTTCTGATTTCCATTGTCATTCTGATCGCACTTTTATGGTTGATCCGTTTGGTTTTCAGAAAACTAAACCTTCGCCTGTCCAAAATCGAGAAAAAATTTTTAAAAAATAAAAGAAACGTATTTAAGTATTTCATTCCCAGGAATACGACCAATATTTTTGTTTTTATTTCAAATGTGGCCAAGTATATTACTATCGTTTTTGTCCTTTTGACCTATCTGCCTTTTATGTTCAGCTTCTTTCCATGGACGGAGGACATTGTAAATACCTTTTACAGTTATTTGGCCAGGCCGATCCGGTTCGTATTCTTCGGGTTTATAGATTTTCTTCCAAACCTCATTTTCATTATCGTCATTCTCTACGTCACGCGCTATATCAACCGTGTTTTAGGAGATATCGTAGAAGATATCGAGGATGAAAAGTTCATTATTTCAGGCTTTCCCAAAGAATGGGCAAAAACAACTCAAAAAATTGTCAGCTTGCTGATCTGGGCCTTTGCCCTGGTTTTGGTCTATCCTCATTTACCAGGATCAACTTCTCCCGCCTTTAAAGGAGTATCCATCTTCATTGGTGCGCTGATCTCATTTGGATCTACCAGCGCCATAGCAAATATTGTTGCCGGTGTCGTCATCACCTACATGAGTCCTTATAAAATCGGTGACCGTGTTAAAATACAGGATACCATTGGCGATGTGATTGAAAAAACGCTGCTTGTGACCAGGATAAGGACAACCAAAAATGAAGATGTTACCATTCCCAACGCTAATATCATAACAAATCACCTGATCAACTATTCAGCAAATGCTGAAAAATCAGGGTTGCTGCTGCATACATCAGTCACCATAGGATATGATGTGCCCTGGCAACAAGTTGAAAAACTGTTGTGTGAAGCCGCGCAAAAGAGTCTGCATATTGAAAAGGAACCCATTCCTTTTGTGCTGCAAAAAAGTCTTGATGACAATTATGTGTCCTATGAATTGAATGCCTATACCAAAGAGATCAGGAAAATGCCGGTCATCTATTCTGATATCCATAAAAACATTCTGGATATTTTTGACCAGGAAGGAGTTGAAATTTTATCGCCCCAGTATGTTGCGGCCAGAGATGGAAATTTATCTACCGTTCCAAGCAAATTGAGCCCCGCATCAAAAAGCCCCATTGAAAAAATCGTGGACCATCTCACGGGTCAAAACCAAAAAATAACCATTGAAAAAAGTGATTCAAAATCAAAAAACCAAAGTGGTCCTAATGATGCATAAGGGTTAAAAATATGAAACCTGGTTAGTGCGCAAGCCTATTCATTCAATTTCAACACGGCCATAAATGCCTGCTGAGGAATCTCAACGTTGCCCACGAGGCGCATACGCTTCTTACCCTTTTTTTGTTTTTCCAGCAGTTTACGCTTACGTGAGATATCACCTCCGTAACACTTGGCTGTAACGTCTTTTCTCAATGCCTTGATGGTTTCCCTGGCGATGATCTTGGCGCCAATAGCTGCCTGTATCGGGATATCAAACTGTTGCCTCGGGATCAATTGACGCAATTTTTCACACATCTTTTTACCTACGTTATAGGCCGAGCTTTCATGCAACAAGGCCGATAAGGCATCAACAGGCTGCCCGTTAAGCAAAATGTCAACCCTGACCAATTTTGACTGCTTAAAACCAATGGGATGGTAATCAAAGGAAGCATATCCTTTTGAAACCGTTTTCAAACGGTCATAAAAATCAAATACGATCTCCGAAAGAGGCATGTCAAAAGTCAATTCAACTCTTTCTGTGGTCAGATAAGTTTGATTTGTGATTTCACCTCTTTTATCTATACACAGACTCATTACAGGGCCCACAAAATCAGATTTGGTAATGATACTTGCCTTGATATAAGGTTCCTCCACCCTGTTCAAGGTCGAAGGTTCGGGCAGATCAGACGGATTATTGACCAGGATCATGGTATCAGGATACTTGTTGGTATAAGCATGATAAGATACGTTAGGAACCGTGGTGATGACGGTCATGTCAAATTCTCTTTCAAGGCGTTCCTGGATAATCTCTAAATGCAACATCCCAAGAAAACCACAACGGAAGCCAAATCCAAGGGCAGCAGAACTTTCAGGAACAAAAACCAGCGAGGCGTCATTGAGCTGCAACTTCTCCATAGAAGCCCTCAATTCTTCATATTCTTCAGTATCTACGGGGTAAATACCGGCAAACACCATTGGTTTTACATCTTCAAAACCTTCAATGATTTCTTTTGTAGGATTCAAGGCATCCGTAATGGTATCTCCCACTTTAACCTCACTTGCGGTCTTAATTCCTGTGATCAGATATCCAACGTCTCCGGCACTGATGCTTTTCTTAGGTTCCTGCTTCAATTTCAAGGTGCCCACCTCATCAGCATAATATTCCTTTCCTGTGGCAATGAATTTAATTTTCTGACCTTTTTGTATACTGCCGTTAATCACCCTGAAATAGGTTTCAACGCCTCTGTAGGAATTGTAAACAGAATCAAATATCAACGCCTGGAGTGGCTCATCAGGATTTCCCTTAGGAGCAGGGACCCTTTCAATAATAGCTTTTAAAATATTTTCAATCCCAAAACCTGTTTTCCCACTCGCATGGATTACTTCTTCCGGGTCACATCCCAAAAGATCCACAATATCATCGGTAACTTCTTCGGGATTTGCGCTTGGCAAATCTACCTTGTTCAGTACCGGTATGATCTCCAGGTCATTCTCAAGTGCTAAATATAAATTTGAAATGGTCTGGGCCTGAATGCTTTGTGCCGCATCTACGATAAGCAAGGCGCCTTCACAAGCGGCTATTGACCTTGAAACCTCATATGAAAAATCAACATGGCCGGGAGTATCGATCAGGTTGAGTACATAGGCCTCCCCTTCGTATTCATATTCCATTTGGATCGCATGACTTTTAATCGTGATGCCCCTTTCTCTTTCAAGGTCCATGCTATCTAGCAACTGGTCCTGCTTCTCTCTGTCTGTGATCGTTTTGGTAAATTCCAGGAGCCTGTCGGCCAAGGTGCTTTTACCATGATCAATATGGGCAATGATACAAAAATTGCGTATGTTCTTCATCCGTTTTTACCTGTCTTCTATAATTGCGCAAATATAACCATTTAGTTGATTGGCAAAACCAAATTTTCACGAATAGTCATGCTTTGGAAAAACAATACCTGCTTCCTTTCTAACTGCATCCAAAACATTCATCAGGTCCAGGCTGGCGGATAATGGTAAAACAGGGCTTTCAATCAGGCCCTGATCAAGGCATTCCATCACATGGGCCGCCTCCAGTTCATAACCCATTCCTCGAGGAAGATCAAAGCCGACCTCTTCCCTTAGCCCATTTTTCTCAAGCAGGATTGGAAATTGAGGATCCCTTTCAAATTTGATAAAACCGTTCTCAAAACATAGCTCCGTTTCATTTTTACAAGTGCTTTCAAAACTCGAAGTAAGCACAGACATGGCACCGTTCTCATGTCCAAAAAGCATGCAGATGCTATCTTCAACTCCGGTGGGCCTGATACTGGCCATCGTTTTTATGGAAGTCGGTTTGCCTAGTAACACCAGTGACCTGAAAATCGGGTAAATCCCAATATCCAAAAGGGAACCGGCTCCAAGATCAATATTATACAATCTTTGATCAGGGTCAAAATCAGCATTAAACATAAAATCCGACTTGACAAATTTCAACCGGCCCAGGTCCTTGTCCTTGGCCAGCTCAAGCACTTTTAAAAATTTGGCCTGAAAAATGGTCCAGAAAGCTTCCATCAAAAAAGTTTTATTTTTTCTTGACAAGGATGCCATTTGCTCCACCTCCTTTGAATTCATGGCAAATGCCTTCTCACACAGTACCGCCTTGTTGTGTGTAAGGCACAGCGTGCTATGCTCCAAATGCATGGCATGCGGAGTAGCAATGTACACCACATCAACCTCAGGATCTTTAACCATTTCAAGATAAGAACCATAGGCCTTTTGGTATCCTAGTTCATTTGCGAATCGACTGGCATTGTCCAGATTCCTGGAGCTGGCAGCGTACAACTTTGCGTTGGGCAGTAATTTAAGATCTTCAGAGAATTTCCTTGCTATTTTTCCGCAGCCCAGAATTGCCCAGTTGTATGCTCTTTTCATGTTTTTAATTTTAGTCTACCCAGTCTGCTATGAATAAATTGGTGTCACGTGTTCCGTTGTTATTTCTGTTTGATGAAAAAACAATTTTTTTGCCATCCGGAGAAAACATGGGAAAAGCGTCAAAAACACTGTCATAGGTAATTTGCTCCAGGCCGGTACCGTCAAGATTGATCATGAACAAATTGAAACTTCTTTTGGAAACATGATTGCTTGAAAATATGACTTTCTCACCGGAAGGATGAAAAAATGGCGCCCAGTTGGCACTTCCCAAACTCGTGATCTTGGTTAGTTCGCTTCCATCGGTGTTACAAATGTACAACTCCATGTTTGTGGGCTGCACCAGCCCCTGAGCCAATAATTCTTTATAAACTTTTATTTCTTCCTCCGTTTTCGGACGAGAAGACCTGAAAATCAATTTGGTCCCGTCAGGTGAAAAGAAGGCACCACCATCATAACCCAATTCATTGGTCACCTGCTTCACATCAGTCCCGTCAATATTCATGGTAAACAATTCCAGATCACCTGTTCTTGTTGAAGTAAACACAATTTTATCACCTTTAGGTGAAACCGTTGGTTCCGCATCATAGCCCTTTTCAAAAGTCAATTGCTTCATTTGATTACCCTCAGTGTCTGCTAAAAATATATCGTAGCCCTCATATACCGGCCAGATGTATTTGTTGCCATAATCTTCCTTTTTGGGCACCGGAGGGCATTCCGGACCTGCGAGGTGTGTTGATGAATAAACTATTGTTTTGTTATCGGGTAAAAAATAGCTGCAGGTCGTCCTTCCTTTTCCTGTGCTGATCAATTGTGGAATCTCAGTGCTGTCAAGCGGTCTGGAAGCATCTATGGTAAAAATCTGGTCGCATTCAAGGCCCCAAGCCTTATTATTCGCCTGAAAAACCAGTTTGGAGCTGTCAAAACTCCAGTAGGCCTCGGCATTGTCTCCCCCGAAAGTAATTTGCTTTACATTTTTCAGGTGTTTCTCCTGTGGGTAATGAACCGTATTTACCATTTTCGTTGCACCGGATGCCCCGTCATAGCCGTATTTGTTATGGGATGATTTACAGCCCAGAGCCGCTAAAAAAAGGATAGGAATAAAAAATTTAATCTTCATAAGATGGGTCAATTATAAAATCAAAAATACGTTTTTTAAAAAAGTATCAAACAAAATTAATTAATAAATTGAAGTGAAAATCCTGAAAACTTTTGCTCCGAGGCTGATGGAAAGGTGATGTGCTTCATAATCAAAAATTTATGTAATTTTGCAGCCTAAAATTGAGACGTGGCTAAAATAGGTGACATAGAATTAGGCAAATTCCCGCTTTTGCTGGCTCCCATGGAAGATGTAAGCGATCCTCCGTTCAGGGCACTGTGCAAAGAACAAGGCGCAGATGTGGTTTATACCGAATTTATTTCATCTGAAGGATTGATCAGAGACGCTGCCAAAAGCGTCCAGAAGCTTGATATTTACGATAAAGAAAGACCCGTGGGTATTCAGATTTTTGGAGCCAATCTGGAATCTATGTTAAAAACAGTTGAGATCGTGGAGCGCTCCAATCCTGATTTTATAGACATCAATTTTGGGTGCCCTGTAAAAAAAGTAGTCAGCAAAGGAGCCGGAGCCGGTATTCTAAAAGACATCCCCCTTATGGTCAAACTGAGCGAAGCCATGGTCAAACATACAAAGCTTCCCATTACCGTAAAAACAAGACTGGGCTGGGATCACGATTCGATTTATATTCAGGATGTTGCGGAAAAACTTCAGGATGTCGGGGTACAGGCCATTGCCATACATGGCAGAACAAGGGCCCAAATGTATAAAGGAGCTGCAGACTGGGAACCCATTGCAGAGGTAAAGAACAATCAAAGAATGTACATTCCGGTATTTGGTAATGGCGATGTTGATTCGCCTGAAAAAGCGGTAATGATGCGCGATAAATACGGACTCGATGGCGCGATGATCGGAAGGGCCAGCATTGGCAACCCATGGTTTTTTGCCGCCGTAAAACATTTCTTTAAAACAGGGGAACACCTCAGTCCTCCTTCGATAGCGCAAAGGGTAAAAACCGCCAAAAGGCATCTTGAGATGGCAATTGCTTGGAATGGCGAACACGCCGGCCTTTATGAAACACGAAGACATTACACCAATTACTTCAAGGGAATTCCTCACTTCAAAGAATACCGCCTCAGGATGGTGACTTCGGATACAAAAGAAGGGGTTTTTGAAGTTTTTGAAGAGGTCAGCCATAAGTTTGCTGATCTCGTCTAAATTGTAAATTGACATAAAGCAATTTATTGGTTATTTTTACTTCTCAGAATTAAACCTCAAAACCTGCAATGCTAAAAAAGTATTTCCTTTTTATGCTGTTGACCTGTTTGTCGTTTTCCGGCATTTGTTATGCCCAAACTACAAACATCCCTGATCCTGAATTTGAACAGGCCCTCATCGATCTGGGTATTGATTCTGACGGGGTAGTGAATCAAGAAGTTTTAACCGCAGACATTTCTGGCGTAAGCACTTTGAATGTCAACTCCAGAAATATCAGTGACCTGACCGGCATAAAAGATTTTTCAAGCCTCGTCTTCTTAGATTGCAGCAACAATGAACTTAGTACGCTCAATGTCAACGAGAACAAAAACCTTGAAGAATTAATTTGCTTTTTTAACAAGTTGACTCTTTTACAGGTCTCGGGAGCCAGTGCCCTGGAAATTTTAAAATGTGAAAACAACGCACTTTCGGGTTTGGATGTGAGCCTGAACAAAAACCTTTCTCTATTGAATTGCAATGGAAATGAATTGGAAAATTTAACCGTGAGCGGGGCCGAACGGTTGACCGATCTGGAGTGTATCGGAAATAACCTCTCCACCATCGACATCAGCAGCAATCCGGAAATCATAAATTTCAGATGCAGTGACAACCTGCTTTCAACTATAGACATCAGTAAAAACACTGAGCTGCAATATTTTTATTGCGACCGGAACCAGCTCAGTTCGATAAACTTGTCAAGCAATCCCATGCTCCTTGAACTGGATTGTCATGACAACAGGATCAATATGCTGGATGTTGGTTTTAATACCGATATAGCGCTTTTAAGGTGTCATGAAAACAACATTGAGCAACTCGACCTGAGCCGGCATCCTTCTGTGAAAGTCGTTGAATGCCAAGACAATGACCTGATCGATTTTAATTTGAAAAACGGAAACAATGATCTGATCACTGAATTTAATTGCAGCGACAACGCTGATCTTTATTGTGTACAAGTAGACAATGCCAATTATTCCCAGTCCAACTGGTCTCAGAAAGATCCCTGGACATTTTTCAGTGAAGACTGTACTGCTCCTGTTCTGCCACCGGTTGCCGTTGATGACACCTATGACACTATCCCCAATACGCAATTGAATGTGAGTGCAGCAAATGGGGTGCTTTCTAACGATTCAGACCCCCAGGGAATCGTTTTAACAGCAGTGCTCAACAGTGACGTCAGCAACGGCATCCTGATCCTGAACGCCGACGGGTCGTTCACTTATACCCCGGTTTCGGACTTTACCGGGACCGACTCCTTCACCTATTTCAATAATAATGGCAGCTTGAATTCAGCCAATGCGACGGTAAGGATCAATATAGAAGGAAGAACTGATTTGTCATTTATCGAAATACCCAACGCATTTACCCCGAACGGAGACGGCATCAATGACTTTTTCAAACCCGTATATTCGGGGATGCAAATCGTTCGAATGGAAATTTACAACACCTGGGGCAATTTAATCTATGCCGAAGAAAATGACGATTTAAAAGGCTGGAATGGATTTGTACAAAACAAACCTGCTGAAAACGGCAATTATTTGTACAAGATCTCTGCCCTGACCAACCTCGACGAAGAAATACTTGAGGAAGACATTTTTTCACTGATCCGTTGAATCGAAAATTATGAAAATCAGCCTTTTTTTATTTCTCTACCTTGTTGCTGTACAGCCCTTGTTTGCTCAGGATCCTGTACTGACACAATTTTATACGGCGCCGGTTCTGGTCAATCCGTCATTTGCAGGTTCGGTTGGTGTTGCCAGGATCGCTTCCGGATACAGAGATCAATGGAACGGCAGCAATTACAAATTTTCAACAACTTATTTGAGCGCTGACAACTGGTTTGAGGGCATCAACAGCGGATTGGGTTTTTCAGTAGTCAACCAGAAGGAAACATTGACCGGTTATAATTTTACAGAAGCCAAATTGTCTTATGCCTATCACCTGAAAATATCAGAAACAGTTACTTTTTTTCCAGGCATCAGCTTTGGGATAGGCTCCAAGCATTTTAATTTTCAAAATCTTGTCCTGGGAGATCAGATCAGTCTGATTGACGGTAGTATTGATCCTGTAAGCAACGATCCTTTCATCGAAAAAGACAAAGTGAATTTTTTTGACGTTTCGGTGGGAGGCGTACTTTACCTTGAAAATGCCTGGCTTGGCGTCAGCCTGAAACATTTGAACAAGCCCGACATCTCCTTCCTCGACGATGAGCCTCTACCCCTGCCCGTTCTATACTCCGTTCACGGAGGTTACCAATTTAGGCTAAACAAAGGGAATCCTGATGCGATCCTGCCTTATGAATCCTTTCTGTTCCTGACACTCAATTATATGAATCAGGACACAAGTAACCGGCTTGATCTGGGCGCTGAGTTCAACATATCTCAATTTTATGCTGGGGTTTTAGCTTCTGCCCAAACCTATAAGTTTGTGTCAGAATCAGAAACGCTCCTGTCTGTCAATCCACTTTTTGGAGTACGGTTCCATAATTTTAAAATCGGTTTTTCTTATGATTTTCCTGTGTCAGACATTGGGAATATTGCGGGTACCAGTGAAATTTCCATGCAATATATTTTCCGTAAAACGCGGAAGGATGACAGGGTCAGGTTATGGCAGATTAAGAATTGATGACAATCTTTAAAGATCCAAAGGCAGCAGGATCCTGATTTATTCAATTAATTTTTTATTGATCCTGGCACTTGCAATTTTAGCCGACAGGTATCCGAGTACAACTATTGTCAGCACTACCACCATAACATTGACGATTCTGAATTCAACGGGATAAGCCAATGACTGGGTGATCATGATAAAGCCATATTTTTTCTGAAGCAGCACAAAGGGCATGGCGCATAGCAGGCCTACAAATAATCCGAAAAGCGTCAGTAAAAACCCCTGAAATACAAAGATCCTCCTGATTTCACGAACCCCTGACCCTAAATGGAACAAGGTTTTCAAATTTTCCTTTTTGTCAATGATCATCATGACAATGGCCCCAATAACATTGAAGAGGGCAATGATCAGTATCAGGGTGAAAACCAGATAGGACACCAGGTTTTCGGTATTCAGCATTTTGTAAAAAACTGAATTGAGCTGTTGTCTTGTCTTCACCACATAGTCGTTCCCTAAAATCAATTGAAGCTCCTCCCGAACTTCATCTGCGCTGGCACCATTCTTTAATTTCAACTCAATGGCCGTAACTTGTTCAGGTTCATAATTCAACAGGTCCTGTGCAAGGGCCAGATTGGCATAAACGAATTTCTTATCAATATCATCGGTAAGCCGGTAGATTCCTATGGTCTGCGCGCTGACCTGATTAAAAGCTGTTTTCGGATTGGTAATATATCCTTTACCAGGTTTGGGAACATAGATCTTAAGGGATTCAAGAAAGTCATAGGTGCCAATAGACAAGGCCGAGGAAATTGCACTGCCAACAACAACAGTATGCTTGGCGTCATAATTGACCCAATTTCCAAAATATACAGCAGTATCCAACCTGTTGACCCGCAAATAATCAGAATCCACCCCTTTGATGCTGGCCACATGAGATTTTTCCCCATAACTCAGAAACACCCTTTCCTCAATAACTTTGGTATAGGCCTCAATCTTTTCAAGGGCGAGTTTTTTTTCTGATTCTTCATCAAACAAAAATGATTTCCCTTCAGTCGAAGTGACCTTCAGGTCAGGATCAGCAGTTTTGATAAAACTCAGGCTAAAATCTTTGAGCCCTGAAAAAACAGACAATACGATAAACAAGGCAATGGTGCTCACAATGACACCCAGCGTTGCGATAATGGTAATGATATTGATGGCATTATTACTGCTTTTGGATAACAAATAACGCCTTGCTATGTACAACGGGAAATTCAATCTTTCTTCCTTTTATCCAATGATTCCGGGTTTTTAATCGGATCGTCCTTTCCCTTGAGGGCATCGTCAATATTCTCTATATAATCGAGTGAATCATCTATAAAAAAATGCAGTTCAGGCATTCTTCTCAGCTGGTTCCTGGTTCGCAAGGCCAGGGCATGCCTGATCATGACCGAATTGGCTTTTATTCCTTCTAAAATTTCTTTTTTCTTTGCAGAAGGAAAAATACTTAAATAGGCTTTGGCCTGGCTCAGGTCAGATGTTACGTTTACCTTGGTCACCGAGATCACAACCCCCTTCATGCCGTCTCTTGCCGCACCCTGCAGAATATCCACTAGATCCTTTTGAATCACGCCGGCAATTTTTTTCTGTCTGTTTGTTTCCATAGGTACAAAAATAACATTATTCGGTTTAATGCGACAGTAAAAAAGAATTAGTATAAAATCTTTACATTTGGGTAAAAAGATCTTGAGGAATGAATAAAATAGAACACATTGGAATTGCCGTAAAAAATATAGAAGCGTCAAATGCCCTTTTTGAATCCCTTTTCGGAAAAGGCCCTTATAAAACGGAGCTTGTCATGAGTGAAGGTGTTAAAACCTCCTTTTTCAGCATGGGCCCCAACAAAATAGAATTGCTTGAAGCCCAGTCAAAAGACAGCCCTATTGCAAAATTCATCGAAAAAAAGGGTGAAGGGATACATCATATCGCCTTTGCCGTTGACGATATTGAACAAGAAATCTTAAGACTCAAAGGCCTGGGATTCAAATTCGTGCAGGAAACCCCGAAAAAAGGAGCAGATCAAAAGCGGATTGTTTTTCTGCATCCGAAATCCACCAATGGAGTGCTCATTGAACTTTGTGAAGACATGGAGGGCTAGTCATTTATCAGGATGAATTTTTATTTGCCCTTTATCGAGAAATAATTACCTTGCAATTCTCAAAAAGCATCCATTTTTTATGAGTAAATCTTTTGAAAAATACCAAAAAAGGCGGCTTAGGTCTTCTTATATTTCGGTCATTATAAGCATTTCTCTGGTTTTGTTTTTGCTGGGTGTACTCGGATTGCTTGTTTTAAACACAAAGAAAGTATCGAATTACTTCAAAGAAAAAGCGGCCATTACACTCTATCTCAAAAATGGGATCAAAAAAGACAATATCTTAAATCTTCAGGTTTCTATTGATGAGCAGGCCTTTACCAAAAGCACCAGGTTTATTTCCAAAGAAGAAGCCGCTGAGGTCTATAAAAAAGAAAATGGGGAAGATTTCATGGATTTTCTGGGCTACAACCCTTTAGAAAATTCAATAGATATTTATGTGAAAGCTGATTTTGTTTCTCCTGAAAAAATGGAAGAAATTGAAAATATGTACAAAAACAATCAGTTTGTTTCGTCTGTTTCCTACGACAAACCACTAATTGACCTACTGACCAAAAACGTTAAAAGGATCAGTTTTTTCATTCTTTTATTTTGTGGGCTGGCTACTTTGGTGGTGGTTGTACTGATCAACAGTTCGATCAGGTTGTCGGTTTACGCAAAAAGATTTACCATTAAAACCATGCAAATGGTGGGTGCAACAAAAAAGTTTATCAGAAAGCCATTTATATGGAACAGTGTCAAGCTTGGAATCATAGGTGCGCTGCTGGCGATAATTACCTGAATAAAACTTTTCCGGATTTTGGTATTGCTGACAACCGCGTTGAGATGGCCAGCCTTTTTGGAATCGTTTTTATCATGGGGATATTGATCACATGGGCGAGCACATTTATGGCAACACAAAGATTTTTAAACCTCAGAACTGACGAATTATACTATTAAAAATGGCAAAAAAGAAAAAAGAACAAGAGAAGGCCCAGGGCGAATTTCTTTTTGGTAAAAGAAATTATACGATCATGATCTTTGGTGCTGTGGTCATTCTCATCGGATTTGTTCTGATGATTGGAGGAGGCAGCGACGACCCTAATGTCTTTAATGAGGAAATATATAATTTTAGAAGGATACGGCTTGCACCTACCATGGTGCTCATAGGTCTTGCTATTGAAATTTATGCCATAGTGGCCAACCCCGGAAAAAATAAAGATTAAAAGTATTCTTTACCCGTTTTACCTTAGCCTATGAGTTATATTGAAGCAATCATCCTTGGCATTGTTCAGGGTCTTACTGAATTTTTACCCGTTTCCTCAAGCGGCCATCTGGAGCTGGCCAAGGTGATGTTCGGAGACAATTCAGTCCCTAAAGAAAGCCTGACCTTTACGGTAGTACTTCATTTTGCAACGGCATTGAGCACCCTGGTGATCTTTCGCAAGGATGTATGGCAGATCATCAGAGGCCTGGTCCAGTTTAAGATGAATGAAGAATTCATTTTTTCGGTGAAAATCATTGTTTCGATGGTACCCGCAGTCATCATAGGGCTGTTGTTTGAAGCAGAGCTTGAAGCATTTTTTAATCGCAATGTATTGCTTGTCGGATTCATGCTGCTCATCACCGGGTTATTATTGTTCCTGGCCGACAAGGCCAAAAACACGAATAAAAATGTATCCTACAACAATGCTTTCATCATAGGCATATCGCAGGCCATTGCTATGTTGCCGGGCATTTCCCGCTCAGGGGCCACGATATCCACTTCGGTGCTGCTTGGGGTCGACAGGACACGTGCTGCACGGTTCTCTTTTCTGATGGTAGTACCTTTGATTTTTGGAAAGGTCGCTAAAGATTTTAACAGTGGCAGCATTAATTTTTCAGATGAGAATTTTGGAGTGATGTCGGCTGGATTTCTGGCTGCCTTCATTGCAGGATTGCTGGCCTGTAAGTGGATGATCACCCTGGTCAAGAACAGTAAGTTATATTATTTTTCAATTTATTGCTTCCTTGTAGGAGCAATCGCCATTACCTATGCTTATTTTTATCTTTGATGCAAGCTGAAGATTTTATAAACGGTCAAATTCTTTTTATTGACAAACCCCTGAACTGGACCTCTTTTCAGGTGGTCAATAAAATTCGGTGGGCCATCAGAAAAAAATTCCAGATCAAAAAAATCAAAGTAGGCCACGCCGGCACTCTGGACCCTTTAGCAACGGGTCTTTTGATCATTTGCACCGGGAAATTCACAAAAAAGCTGAATGACTTCCAGGCTGCCGCCAAGCAGTACACGGGTAAAATTACCCTGGGTGCCACAACTCCTTCTTATGACCTTGAGACTGCCATTGACAAAACTTATGACACAGCCCATATCAGCGAAGAAAACATCCGTGAAACAACAGTAAAATTCACCGGGAAAATAACCCAGACCCCCCCTCTGTACTCTGCCATAAAGCAAGACGGTATCAGATTATATGAAATTGCCAGAAAGGGTGAAGAAACAAAGATCAATGCCCGTCAGGTTGAGATATTTTCTTTTGAAATAACAAAAATTGAAATGCCCGATGTACA
The DNA here is from genome assembly GCA_965365165.1 of uncultured Flavobacteriaceae bacterium. Lineage (GTDB taxonomy): Bacteria > Bacteroidota > Bacteroidia > Flavobacteriales > Flavobacteriaceae > Lutimonas. The sequence continues at coordinate 2,284 of CBDUAP010000016.1, read as the reverse complement.
CTTTAAGATTCTGTGTAGTAAAGGAACCTATATAAGGTCTATTGCACACGATTTCGGCAAAATGCTGCAAAGTGGCGGTCACCTTACAAAACTCGTGCGCACAAAAAGCGGTGATTTTGATCTTGACGAAGCCGTTTCACTCGAGGGATTCCTTGAAAGACTCAACCCAAAGAGTTCCGATCAAAAGAAATGAGATACCCAGCTCTCTCCGGCAGGAACCTCTGAATAATGTTCGTATTCATATTTGTTGTTGACCATCAGGTCAAAAACAATTGTTTTTTTTGAAACTCCTTTATTTTTGATCAGTTTCTTAAAGTCAGGAATCTCTTTTAATTGCACATATTCGCCTTGTTTGAAATAAACATTCACTTTGTCGAGCAATACAAGGTCAAATTCCTTCTCCAGCTCCTGTACAAAACCCACCAAAATATTCTGCTGATCCAGATCCAAAGGTGTCTGCTCTGAAACAATGAACACTAAAAACCTGTCGTAATCGATCTTACAGGTCAAATCCACACCATCAAAGGCCTCACAAAATGCCTGCAGTCTTTCCTGAATTAAAGGAAGTTCCCCGGTGTAAAATTTTCTGCTCGCCGGATAGATAAAAATTCTGGAACTGTCAGCCAGGGCCTCATAATTTACATTCATGTATATTAAATCAAGTCATTAATCAGATCCAGCAATTCCTTTTCAATGTGCTCTCCTTTGTCTGCATTATACCAGTTTTGAAGATCCATTTTAAACTGGTCATCAATCTTGCCATATTTTTCCTTGTAGTCTTGAACCATTTTTGCCGCTTTTTCCGAACGCGGGCCCCATGATCCAACTACTTTTTTTGTTTCGTTTTCCACTACGATCAGCTTGGGTATGGATTTGCTACCGTTTGTAAGAAACTGATTCATGAGATCCTCGTTTTCATCTCTCAAGACCACTTTCAAATCTATCTTTTCATTGGCCTCTGCAAATTTATTGATCACGGGCAAGGTCTGTGCCGCATCTCCACACCAGCTCTCTGTCAATACCAGCCAGGTAAAATCCTTTTGAATCTTTTGCGTTTTTGTCAAAGTATCTTCAGATAATTTGGTTTGTTTGTCAAGACGCTTCATTCGCTGGTTATTGAGTTTTGAAAAATGATAACGGCTCTCATTCTGTTCTGCTCCGGTTGACTTACCTTGCTTTATCAGACTTAAAACCATTTCTTTGTACTCCTTATAACTTTGGGCTGAAGCCAAACTGTTGTGAATTATGTGTTCCATATATTTTTGCCTTTAACGTGTTTAGACGTAACAAAAATAGAAACTAACTAGATACTGTAATGTAACCCTAGTAGCATAATTCTGACCATTTCATCAAGGTCTGTTTTCGGCTCCCAACCCCAATCTTCACGGGCCTTTGAATCATCTATGCTTTGTGGCCAGGAATCGGCTATTTGCTGCCTTGTATCTGGTTTGTATGAAATGGTAAATTCAGGAATCTGCTTCTTTATGGCTTCCGCAAGTTTTGCTGGTGAAAAACTGAGCGCCCCTATATTATAAGATACATAGGCCTGTTTTTCTTCTTTTTGCATTAAAGATATGGTCGCATTGATCGCATCATCCATATACATCATTGGCAGTGTCGTATTTTCGCTTAAAAAACTGGTATAAGACTTACGCCTGATGGCTTCATAAAATATCTCTACCGCATAATCGGTTGTTCCCCCACCGGGGGTCGTTTTATAACTGATCAATCCCGGATAGCGCAAGCTTCTTACATCAACCCCGTATTTATTGGCATAATAGGCACACCAGTTCTCACCAGCAAGCTTACTGATTCCGTATACGGTAGCCGGTTTTATAATCGTATCCTGAGGGGTATTCTGCTTCGGGGTATCCGGGCCAAAAACAGCGATTGAACTGGGCCAAAAGACTTTTTTGATCGTCCCTGCCCTTGCCAAATCCAGTATATTGAAAAGGGAGGTCATGTTGAGGTCCCAGGCCATTTTCGGGTTCTGCTCTGCAATGACCGAAAGTATGGCTACCATCAAATAGACTTCCTTTATCTGGTATTTATCAATAATTTTCCGGATCTCCTCTTTATTGGTCACGTCCAGGAACTCAAAAGGCCCTGATTCCATTACTTCATAGTTGCCTTTGCGAATGTCTGAGGCAATCACATTCTCATTACCGTAAATTTTCCTCAAGCTGAGAACCAACTCGGTCCCTATCTGCCCACTGGAGCCAATTATAAGAATTTTTGAATTCATATCCGTCAAAACGGGTCAGACCATCTCCTGTGGCAAACC
>CBDUAP010000015.1:0-24711 GCA_965365165.1 uncultured Flavobacteriaceae bacterium | reverse complement strand
AATGGTAGCACCTGCACCGGGCAATCCTCCGAAAATACCTGCTATGGAATTTCCAATTCCCTGCCCGATTAATTCCTGATTTGGTTTATGACTCGTTTTGGTCATGTTATCTGCAACAACAGAGGTGAGAAGTGAGTCTATAGCCCCCAGAAACGCAAGGGTAATCGCTGTAAAAATATAGGGAGAAATACTGCCGAAACTAAACTGAGTGAATATTTCAGTATTGATCATCGGAAACCCTTCCGGAATTTCCTCTATCCGCCTGTAATCCATATCCATCAGAATTGCAGTGCCTGAAACGATCAGCAGGGCCACCAGGGTTGAAGGTACCTTGGTAGTTATTTTTTTAAAGCCGTAGATGATGATAATTGTTGAAAGCGCCAGCAATAATTCCAGATACTTGATTCCTCTTAAGGCTCTGGGCAAACTTTTTATGGCTCCAATTACGCCTGAGTTTTCTTTGTTCGCAAGAACTGTGGCTTCCTTTAGGATTTCCTCTTCTGTGATCTTTTCTGCCCTAAAAATCGTTTCCTTGAAATCTTCTAAAACCAGCAATCCCTCTTCAGCTTCATCCCTAAGAATATTTTCGATGATCAGTTCTTCAGCCTGTGGCTTGAAACTTTGAATTCTTTCCAGGTCATTATCTACATAATATCCCAGGATGGGCAATAAATTGGTAATAATAATAATCACTCCAATGGCTGTCATAAATCCGGAAACCACTGGGTAGGGGATATATTTGATGTATCCACCCAAGCCTACCGCCCCAATAAGTACCTGAAATAATCCTGCGATAATAAATACACTCAGGATTATAGGCAAGGCCTTGTCAATATTTCCTTCATTTGCCTGTAAAATCCCTGCAATCAAAATCATGCTAATGGCCGTCATCGGGGCAGTGGGACCCGATATTTGTGTTGGGGTCCCGCCAAGTATGGCGGCAAAAAAGCCTAGAAAAATAGCTCCGTATAATCCTGCGTCCGGCCCGAGTCCTGATGACACACCGAAGGCCAGGGCCAATGGAAGGGCAACAATCCCGGCGGTAATCCCTCCAAAGGCATCACCTCTGATATTGCTGAAGATATTTTTCATTTGGTTTGATTTTTTACAAAGAAAGTGAAAATAGTGATTTTTTATCGGTTTTCAAATCCTTTTTTATAGTTTTGGGTTTTGAAGAGGATATACGTATTGTTTAATCATATTTTTATGCTTATTATTGGGATAGCAGGAGGTACAGGAAGTGGTAAAACCACTGTGGTCAAGAAAATATTGAATGAAATACCAACAGCTGAAGTTACTGTGATCTCTCAGGATTCCTATTACAATCAGAATGACCATTTGACGTACCAGGAGCGTTGCAATATTAATTTTGACCATCCAAATGCCATTGATTTTGAATTGCTTATAAATCATGTGAAAGAATTGAGAAAAGGGAATCATATTGAACAGCCCATCTATTCATTCGTGACCCATAACAGGATCGATGACCGGATCAAGACCTTCCCTAAAAAGGTGGTCATTATCGAAGGAATATTGATTTTTACGAATAAAGAGCTCAGAAAATTAATCGATATCAAGGTTTTCGTGCATGCTGATTCAGATGAACGACTGATCAGAAGGCTCAGGCGCGATATTGAAGAAAGAGGTAGAGACATCAATGAGGTTTTGGAACGTTATCAGTCAACGCTGAAGCCCATGCACCAGGAGTTTATAGAGCCAACCAAGAATTATGCGGACCTTATTATACCCAATGATACCTACAACACTGTAGCCATTGATATTGTCAGAACAGTTATTAATGAAAGTTTGCTAAAAGATGACCTTTAAACAGATAAAAGAGAATAAAATCATTCGGATCTTGAGTAACAAGTATGTTATTATTTTGATTCTTTTTGCAGTATGGATGGGTTTTTTTGATGAAAATTCATTTTTGAATCACCGCGAGCTTGATCAGGAAATAGACAAACTTGAAGATGCCAATGAATATTACAAAGAGCAGATAGAGGAAGATCAAAAAATAATCGACAACCTTAACGATCCCGATTCCCTGGAGAAATATGCAAGAGAAGAGTATAAGATGAAAAGGAAGAATGAAGATATTTATATCATCGAATACGACACAGTCGAAAAGAATTGATTTTCAATAATTGAACAATACCTAAATCTAAATTTTGCGAAACGAAAATCAAAAGCAATATGATATTCGCGAGGAATTGATGGAACAGTCGGAGTATTTTGCGCGGCATGAAGGAAGAAGGCCACGGCTGATGATCGCTTCCCTGGGTCAGGGCCTGAAGGCTGAAATCATTAAAAAGTCAAATCAGTTCGCCGATCTTGGTTTTGATGTTGATATTGCCCCTGTATTGGATGAGGTACAACCTTTAATGCAACAAGTCATTGACAATGATGTCCATATCCTCCTGGTCCTGATCAGTCATGCTGATCTAAAGAAGTATCAGGATCAAATTGTTAGGGCCTCCATGGATCAGTGGCGTGAAGAGGTATTGTTGGTGTTTCAATCAGAAGATGAGCTTGAGGCAGGAGCCTTTGAGCGGCTAATAGGAACTAATTCCCTTTTTGGGCCCGGGGCAAGTGTCGGGGATCTTGCAAAGTATATGCTGGATGCGATTCTTGGCAAGGACTGAAAAGAAATCAATTTTTAGGGAACAGGGTTTAGTCGTGCCAAAAATGGTTCAAATCGAACAAGGATAAGAAATAATTGATATGATATTGGGGATCTGAATTCCTTCATTTTAATCAAATTATTATGATGATTAGTCCCATAAAAATGTAAATTTGCTCAAAATTTAAATTACACATGTTCAACAAATATATCAAGCTGGTTATTGCGGCTCTCATTACAGCATGGGCCGTGTACGAATTCAGTAAAGGTCATATCATGAATGGAATATCGATTGTTCTGTTGGCCGGAATTTTCGTGTTTTTCTATTTCAAGAATGAAATCCTTTTACTGACCTTTTTCAAATTACGAAAACAGGATTTTGCAGGAGGCAACAAACTTCTTGATAAAATCAAAAACCCCTCATCGGCACTCACTAAAAAGCAAGAAGGTTATTATAATTTTCTCAGAGGGATTATGGTTTCACAAACCAATCTGACCCTGGCAGAAAAATATTTTAAAAAGGCGCTTAAAATGGGGCTTGCCATGGATCATGACAAGGCCATGGCCAAACTACAACTGGCGGGGATTGCCATGACAAAGCGGAGAAAAAGAGAGGCGACCAACCTCATTGCCGAGGCTAAAAAACTGGATAAACATGGCATGCTGAAAGAGCAGATCAGTATGGTCAAGCAACAAATGAAAAAGATCTGATCAAAACTTATCTTTTACCTCATGAAAAAACACTTCGCCGGCTTGTGGTTGGTATTTTTTATTGGGCAGCTGAGTGCACAGGAAATGACATTTATGACCTATAATATCAGGTATGCAACTGTCAATGATGGTGACAATCAATGGGAAAACCGCAAAGAATACCTCAGTGATCAAATCGGATTCTATGCGCCTGATGTATTTGGTATTCAGGAAGGCCTGCAACTCCAGTTAAATTATTTGAATACCCGCTTATCTGAATACGATTTTTTCGGGGTAGGCAGGGATGATGGAAAAAGTAAAGGAGAATACTGTGCTATTTTTTATGATAAGAACAAGCTTGAAGTGTTGGAACACGATACTTTCTGGCTTTCAGAGACGCCGACTAATATTTCAGTGGGCTGGGATGCGGCTATGGAAAGAATCTGTACCTATGGCTTGTTCCTGAATAAAAAAACCGGAAAGAAGTTCTGGGTTTTCAATACCCACTTCGATCATATAGGTGTGCTGGCCAGAGAAAAAAGCGCAGCTTTGATTGTTAAAAAAATTAAAGATGCCAACCAGGGTAACCTTCCGGTTATCTTGATGGGAGATTTCAACCTGAATGATCAAAGTAAAGCAATTGCTCATTTATCTCGGGAATTCAATGATTCTCGAATGGTTAGTGAGAACAGGCCTTTTGGGCCTTTTGGCACCTTTACAGGCTTCGCTTTTAAGGAACCGGTTAAAGACAGAATTGATTATATTTTTTGCTCCAAAGAGGACATCAGGGTGAAGAAATACGCTGTTTTGACCGATTCAAAGGATCAAAAATATCCTTCAGATCATTTTCCTGTGCTGGTTCAGGTAGAATTCAATTAGAAAAGGTGACAATTTTATACTTTCAGCTTTTTTCCCAGATACATTAATTTATAACCCTTTTCAACTTCTAAGCTATCCGTTTCAGCCGGAATGATGTGGATCTCATTGTTGAGATCTTTAAGAAATATGGGTATGGATTTGATTTCCTTTTGCAGAGTTTCAATGATTTTATCATAATGTTCAGGCGAACTGATGGTAATTTCATTGATCTGGGGGTAATCTCTTACAACCTCCGAGATATTGATATAGTCATCGGTCTGAGAAAAAAGCCCTTGTTTGGGGTTGTTGTCAGGATCTTTCATTTCGTCCTCACTGATGAGTCTGAAGGCACCCTCTTCACCAAAATTGGCCCCTAATTTATTCAGGGCATATTCATTGATGGTTGGGCTTCCCGTCAATGCCAGTAAATATCCCACGTCACTAAGTTCTATATTTTCAAAGATGGCGTCATCATACAAATCGCATTCCATGGCTTCGAGGCCGGCTTTTTTAGCAATGGCAATGTTGGTCTTGTTACTGTCAATAAGAACGACCCGCCTGTTATTGTTTTTCAAGTAGTTTGCAATCAGCCTTGATGGTTTGGAGGCACCAACGATTAATATGCCTTCTGATTTTTTTAAAAGGACTTTTGTGAAAAGTGCCATGATTCTTGCCGTAGTGGCATTGAGTAAAACCGTACCCAATACAATCATAAATACAAGAGGCGTGATGTAATTTGCATTTTCCACGCCCTGCATGGTCAGTTTCAGGCCAAATAGAGAAGCAATACCCGCAGCCACGATTCCCCGGGGGCCTACCCAGCTGATAAATATTTTTTCGTTGGTGGTCAGGGAACTTTTGGAAGCGCTTAAGAAAACACCAAGGGGTCTTACAAAGAGCACTACAATTCCAAAGAGGATCAAGGAATTCCAATTTAAAATCAACTCGAGGTCTCTGAAATCTATATTGGCGGATAAAAGGATAAAAAGGATGGAAATCAACAGGATGCTTATGGTTTCCTTAAAGTACATCAGGTCTTTTAATGCGGTTAATTTCATATTGCCCAAAACCATGCCCATAATAACGACTGCCAGCAAACCGCTTTCGTGAGCAAATAGATCCGACAAAACAAAAACGGTCAGTACCAGGGCCAGTGAAACTACATTTAGTAAATAATGAGGAATCCATTTTTGCCTGATCGACCAGGCAAAAGCGTAGGCTGAGGTGAATCCTATTGAAAATCCGATAACAATGATCTTTCCAAATTCAACTAGGGTCTCTTTCGTGTATTGGGTCCCATGACCTTCGCCAAGGCTTATGAACTCAAAGACCAGTACGGCAACCAAAGCACCAATAGGATCTATCAGTATGCCTTCCCATTTGAGAATTGTTGAGATATCTTTTTTAAGGGGTAGGTTCCTTAAGATCGGGGTTATTACCGTTGGTCCGGTTACAATGATCAGGGAAGAGAATAAAAATGATAAAGGCCAGTTAAGCCCGATAACAAAATGTGCGGCAACAGCAGCTGTTATCATTGTAATGAAAGAACCAAGTGTGATCAGCTTATAGATGACGGGACCCACGCTTTTGATTTCCTCTTTTTTTAAGGTAAGTCCTCCTTCAAAAAGGATCAGGGCGATTGACAGAGATACGAAATTAAATAAACTTTCGCCAGGGAAAAGACCGTGCTCTCCGTTCCAAAGGGGTTCTATCCACTTATTTCCGTCCTCTGAAATCAAAGTTGAGAACGGGCCGATGAACAATCCCGTTAGGATCAAAGGAAGAATTGCAGGAATCCTGAATTTCCACGCGACCCATTGTGCCAGAATTCCTAATATTATAATACCTGCAAGCTCTAACATATATTTATTGATTGAAGGCCTAAAAATAGTATTTTTCGACCATTATTAAGGGTATTTTAAGAAAGAGGTGTGAAATTTTACCTGAATAATTTGAATTGACTTAAATTTGATCATCAAAAAAACAGCCAGATGAAATTTGAATTGTGCACAGATGTAGTTGAAGGCGCGATCATTGCCGATCAGCGCGGATTTAACAGTATAGAGTTATGCACTGCCCTGTCTGTAGGAGGATTGACACCTAATTATGGGCTCGTTAAGCGCTGTGTAGAAAGAACCGAATTGCAGGTCCATGTCATGATCAGACATCGGGAGGGAGATTTTATTTGTTCTCAAGAAGATCTGCTGGTCATGAAAAAAGATATGGAAGCCGTGAAACGGGCAGGTGCTTTTGGTGTTGTTTTCGGAATACTCGATTCAGAGCATCAGGTGTCTGACCAGAATATGGAGCTGATGATCCATGCGAAAAAGCTTGGTTTGAAAACTACTTTTCATCGTGCCTTTGATTTTGTTCGGGATTCGGAAAAGGCCATGCAAAAAATTAGTATGATGGGTTTCGACAGGTTATTGACTTCGGGATTGGCATCACGGGCTGAAGATGGGACAGATGTTTTAAAATGGCTTCAAAAAAATTATGGAGAAGGAATTCAAATTATAGCCGCTAGCGGTATTAGTCATAATAATGCCCGGTTAATTGCGGATTTGGGAATTTCATATCTTCATTTTACTGCAAGAAAACCTGATGGAGGAGCAATAGCATATGGAATGGGCCAGGTCATGTCTACAGATTTAAACAAAATCACATCCATATTGAATTGTTTCTAATTCCAAATATTGAGATAAACCGTTTGAATCTGTCTGCAGCTGTTTTAAGTTCAATTTGTTTTAAGATTTGTAGCGTTACGCATCCTTGTTAATTGCTTTTTATCAATAATATAGTAGGAATATAAGATTCAATGAAACCTCCATGAAATAAGGTATTTCCGCCCATTTTATTTTCGATCATGGCCGGGATAATGTGAACAATTGTTTTCAGCTTATCTTTTTCATCGATTATATACATGCCTTTAGTCGCTATTTTTAGATCTTTGGTCGAAAAGTTTATACTATTTTGACATTTTTATAACATATTTAAACTTTATTAACTCAAAATATTATTATGGAAAAAAGTAGTAGATTATTATTTGTTTTTCTTTTAGTATTGGCCTCATGGAATATGACGGCTCAAGAAAAAACAATAACAGGTACAGTTACTTCACAAACAGATGGTAGTCCTCTTCCGGGAGCTGCTGTGGTTGTTGGCGAAGATGCCAACCGAGGTGCACTAACTGATTTTGATGGTAAGTATACCATTCAAGCTTCAGTAGGAGAAAGTCTTGTGATTTCCTTTATAGGAATGGAGACAGTAACATTAACAGTTGGAAGTTCCAATGTTATGGACGTAGTGATGGTAGAAGGCGCTGACCAACTGGATGAGGTTGTAATCACGGCATTAGGTATTGAAAAGGAAGTTAAGGCCCTAGGGTATTCCTTGACCGAACTTGATGGTGAACAAATGACAGCCGTTCCTGAAGTCAATGCAATCAACGCTTTGCAGGGTAAGGTAGCGGGTGTGAATATTACCCGAAATGCTACAGGTGCTGCAGGTTCGAGTAGGGTTGTGATCAGGGGAGCCAGTTCTTTGACTGGTAATAACCAGCCACTTTACGTTGTGGATGGTATTCCTATTAGTAATGAGAATAATGGTGCCGCCGGATTATGGGGTGGTTCAGATGGTGGAGATGGAATTTCAAGTATCAACCCGAATGACATTGAATCTGTAAGTGTCTTGAAAGGTGGTGCAGCATCTGCATTATACGGATCAAGAGCTTCTAATGGTGTGATCATCGTAACGACCAAATCAGGTAAAGGAAGAGATGGCTTTGGCGTTGAATTAAGCTCAAGTTATACCTTTGATAAGGTAAATACTGATTTGCAGGATTATCAAACATCATACGGACAAGGACTTCGAGGTGAAAAGCCAACAAGTGCTGCTGATGCCCAAAACATGGGCTTGAGTTCATGGGGGCCGCTATTAGACGGAACCAGTGTTGTGCAGTGGGATGGGGAGCTAAGACCTTATTCTTATGTAGGAAACAATATGGATCACTTTTACGAAACAGGTAGTACTTTTATAAACTCCCTGGCCGTCTCTAATTCAAGTGACAATTTTACTTTTAGATTTTCTGCCACCGATATGGCCAATGAAGATGTGATGCCCAATGCCGGACTTGACAGAAACAGTTTCAGTTTAAATGCAACTTCGGTAACAGCCGAAAAATTGACTGTTTCGGTTAACGCCAAATATATCATTGAAAAAGTACAGAACAGGCCACGTTTGTCTGATGCTCCGGGTAATGCCAACTTTACGGTGGCAATGCTTTCACCCAACGTTGACGTAAGGTTTATGGAGCCAGGTACGAATGAGGATGGCACGGAAAGAGTTTATTCAAATAACATATATTCTCAAAACCCTTATTTCGCCGCTTATAACTTTAGAAATGAAGATGTTAAAAACAGGTTGATCGCCTCAGGTAGTTTGAGATATGACATCACAGATAATCTTTATGCCTTGTACAGGGCAGGTATTGACCATTATACAATCAAAAGAACTGCAGTAACTCCCTATGGTACAGCCTATCAGCCACTGGGTTCTATCGGTGAGACTGAGATAAGGTATACCCAGATTGATCAGGATTTTCTTGTGGGTTACAACAACCAGATCACAGACAGACTCAATGTTTCTGCTTTTGTAGGTGTGAACGGTAACGAAGTTGAACAAGAGACTTTGAGTTTGAACGGGGATAGATTTATCGTTCCCGGTCTTGAAGACATTGGGAATACGGAAAATGGTTCAAGAAGCAGAGGATACTCAAAAAGAAAGATAGGTTCTGTATATGGTTCTGCTGAAGTATCCTGGGACAACTGGGCTTATTTGACCTTTACAGGAAGAAATGACTGGTTCTCTACCTTGTCGTTCCCTGGTAAAACCACCCCTAATGATGATTTTTACCCCTCTATCAGTGGTAGTGTGATCTTCTCTGAATTGTTTGATCTTGGAGATGCAATCAACTTCTTGAAATTGAGAGGAGGTTACTCACAAGTAGCCGGTGGTGCTCAAGAGCCTTATCAGTTGTCTTTGACCTATTCAATTTTTGGTCAACAACACCTGGGTCAGTCCTTGGGTCAGATCAATGGAGGCAATGTGCCGAACGCAAATTTGGTTGCTTATAATAAGGACGAAACTGAAATTGGAGTTGATGCCCGGTTTTTGGGTAACAGGTTAAGCGTTGATTTAGCGTATTATACAAACCTTACAAAGAATGATATCGTACCGGTTACAACATCTGTTTTTTCAGGTTATGGCTCAGCACTTGCCAATATTGGTGAAGTAAAAAACAATGGTATTGAACTATTGGTTTCAGGTACTCCTGTTCAAACAGAAAACTTCTATTGGAAAACTAGTGTTAATGTTTCTCATAACAAGAGTGAAATTGTAGCAACCAACGATGATGATGCTGAAATTGGTTTGGGCGAACCCCGTACGAGAAATGTTGAGATCAAGCAGATTGTAGGAGAGGAATTTGGAACTATTGTAGGTGTCTCTTATGTAAGGGATGACGCAGGAAACATAGTGTATGACATTGATGGTGATGGTGTTCCGATTGCGCAACTAGGGCCAAGAAAAATTTTAGGTGTAGGCGTGCCTCCAACTCAGTGGGGTTGGTCAAATACCTTCTCTTTTAAAAACTGGAGTTTATTCTTTTTGATTGACGGTAAGTCAGGAGGACAAATATTCTCAGGAACAAATGCAGTTCTTACAGGTAACGGGTTGCACAAAAACACTACAGAAGGAAGAGAATCCGGATTACAGGTTACAGGTGTTGATGGTAGCGGTGCCGCTTTCAATGTGGTTGTGGCTCCTGAGGACCTTGCAACTTATCACGGTAGAATTTCGGGTATCGCGGAAGAATTTGTTTCGGACGCTGATTTTATTAAGTTCAGACAGTTAAGAGTCGGATATGATTTCCCACGTAGCATATTGGATAAAACATTTTTACAAAATGTCAATGTATCATTTATAGCGAATAACTTGTTCTATATTTCGAGGAGTGTTGATAATATAGATCCTGAGTCAGCTTATAATGTTGGTAACACGCAAGGACTAGAGTATTTTGGTGTTCCTTCTACTAGAAGTTATGGATTTAATTTAAATGTTAAATTTTAGAAATTAGAATTATGAGAAAAACAATTTATATTTTATTATTTGCACTTGTATTAGGTGCATGTGATGATGGTTTTGAAGAATTGAATGTAAATCCGACAAAGCCGACACAAGTAGACGTCCGAAATAAAATGACTGCGGTGCAGTTGTTTACTTCGGGAGAGCGTTATGAGAACTGGAGAGCGAATTTAATTTACAGCTCTACGATGATGCAGCATTTTGCTACAACGGCCGGTTACTGGTCTGGTGACAAGTATACCTGGAACAGAGGATATGCATCTTCAATGATTGATAGAATTTATGGTAATGCCGTAAAGAATATTCAGGATATGATGTTGCAATTGGAAACTGAGGAAGCATCGCCTCAGATGATGGCGGTAACCAGAATTCAAAGAGTATTGATTTTCCACAGGTTAACTGACCTTTATGGAGACGTGCCTTATAGTGAGGCCGGTAAGGCCGTTATTGACGGTATTCTAACGCCGAAATACGATCCTCAAAGTGAAATCTACGCCGACATGTTGAAAGAGTTAGAAGAGTCTGTGGCTGTTTTATCTACAGGAGATTCTGGATTTGGAGACGCGGATCTGTTTTTTGGAGGTGACCAGGCACAATGGAAGAAATTCGGTAATTCACTGATGCTTCGTTTGGCTTTGAGACTGATCAAGGTAGATCCTGCGGCCGCCCAGCAATGGGCCACAAAGGCCATTAGTGGTGGCGTGATGGAAAGCAATGATGACATTGCTTACATTCAGCACACGGCCGGTCCTGAAGGGATCAACAGAAACGGAAACGGTGAAGTATTCACGGTTGACGGTAGTCCTCGAATCAGCAAGACCTTTAGAGATATTCTGGAAGGAGATCCAAGATTGCCTGTTTTGGCAGCAAGAAGATCAGACGGAAGTACAAATCCTGAAGATTTAATTGGTTTCCCTAACGGGTTAGACCTTAACATGCTTCAAGACATGACCGGTGAGGAAGACACCAACAATTATGCAGAACCTAACAGGTCAATCATTACCGGAGAGGATGCTCCGATGTTCTTTCAAACCTATGCTGAAGTAGAGTTTATGCTTGCAGAAGCCAATATTCGCTGGGGCCTTGCGGGTGATCCTGCAGTTCATTATGCCAACGGAGTAAGAGCGGCGATGAAAATGTTAGAGATTTACGGTCCTGCAGCTGCCATAGATGATGCCGATATTTCAACTTACCTGGATGCCCATCCATATGATCCAGGAAACGGTTTAGAGCAGATCAATACACAATATTGGGTTGCCACTTTCCTGAATGAATATGAAGCATTTGCAAACTGGAGAAGGGTTGGATATCCTGTATTAGTGCCGGTGAACTACCCTGGTAATGTAACCAACGGAACGATACCCAGAAGGCTTACTTATTCTTCAAGTGAAGAAAGTAATAACGCTGAAAACCTTGCTGAAGCAGTATCAAGACAAGGACCGGACGAATTAACAACAAGAGTTTGGTGGGATAAATAAATAGGTTTTTTGGCCTATGAAGACAATTCTGAATTGTCGAACTATTTGAGTAAATTAGAAAGAGAGAATAATTTTTATTCTCTCTTTTTTTTGTAGTTTTAAGTCCTAATAATTATCAATTTATTTGCAATGAAAAAAATCAGTACAGCGCTTGTTCTTTTGCTTGGGTTCATGGTTTATTCTCAAAATAACACCACTTTTTCTTTACTGAATTCCGAACAGACAGGAGTGACTTTCAACAATGAGATCGTTGATTCCAAGGATCAGAATATTTTGATTTATTCAAATTTTTATGGAGGTGCCGGAGTAGGGGTCGGCGATTTTAACAATGACGGCCTGTTAGACCTCTTTTTCGCAGGAAATCTGGTTGGAGATAAATTGTATTTGAATCTTGGAAATTTCAAATTCAGGGATGTTACGGCTTCAGCAGGTATAGATCTTGATGATAGCTGGTCTACGGGGGTTTCTGTTGCTGATGTAAACGCGGATGGCTTGCTTGATATTTATGTGACAAAAGAGTTGTATGATCACCAGCCTGACCGGAGAAAAAACAAACTTTATATCAACAAAGGTAATGCAGTTTTTACGGAAATGGCCCTGCAATATGGCGTTGCAGACACAGAAAGATCCCGGCACGCTACTTTTTTGGACTATAATAATGACGGCTATTTGGACCTTTTTGTGGTTAATCAGCCTCCAAATCCTGGTAGTTATTCAGAGTATACGGGAACAAAATTATTATTGAACAAATATTCATCACGTTTGTATGAGAGCGTCAATGGAAAGTTTTTTAAAGATGTAACAGAGGCCGCAGGATTGAAGAAAGCCGGATTTCCGAATGGCGTGTCGGCAAGTGATTTGAACAATGATGGATGGACAGATGTTTATGTTGCCAATGATTTTTATGCACCTGATTTTATTTATATGAACAATAAGGACGGGACTTTCAGCAATATTGCGGATACAGCCTTAAATCATATGTCTTATTATAGCATGGGTGTTGATATTGCAGATATCAATAATGATGGTTTTCTGGATGTTTTTATTGTCGATATGGTTGCAGAAGATAATTTCAGGCTGAAAGCCAATATGAGCGGCATGAATCCAAAGTCATTTTGGAAAGTCGTTGATGATGGAGGGCATTATCAGTACATGTTTAATAATTTTCATTTGAATAATGGTAATGATACCTTTAGTGACATAGCTCAGTTGACTAATATGGCAGCCACAGATTGGAGCTGGGCCAATTTGGTTGCGGATTTTGACAACGACGGGGAAAAGGATGTATACGTCACGAACGGCTTGCTCAGGGACATAAGAAATACGGATGCTTCAAATGCTGTTGGCGAATATGTCATTAGCAGTGCAGACAAGTGGGTGGCCGAAAACCCTAATGCTGGGGAAGTTACCTTATGGGATATTCTAGATATTGAAGAGGCCCTCAGTATTTTACCTTCTCAGCCCCTTTCTAATTTTATGTTTAAGAATAAGGGGCGCTTTGATTTTGAAAGGGTTACACAAAAATGGGGGCTGGATCAAAAATCTTTTTCCAACGGAGCGGCTTATGCAGATTTAGACAATGACGGTGATTTGGATTTGGTCGTGAACAATATAAATCAAGAAGCATTTATTTACAGAAACAATTCCAAACGAAATTATTTGAGACTGGATCTCAGGAGCAAGGAGCATAAAACTGTTTTAGGATCAAGAATAGTGCTGAATAATAATGGGAAGCAACAAGTGCTGGAAACCACCAATGTCAGGGGAATCTATTCCACGAGCGAATCCACGGCGCATTTTGGTTTGGACCGGGCCAATACTGTAGATGAGATTAGTGTTTTTTGGCCTGACAAAACCGAGACAAAATTGACCAATGTGAAGACTAATCAAAGTTTGATACTTTATATGGAAGATGCGCAGGGACCTGCTGCACCTCAGTCGGAACAGGAACCCCAATTGTTCAGTGACATTACCAATAGCAATAAAATTGAATACAAGCATGTAGAAAATGACTTTGATGATTATCAATACCAGGTGTTATTGCCTCATAAATTATCTCAATTTGGTCCTGCCTTGGCAACAGCTGACGTCAATAATGATGGCAAGGAGGATGTGTATATAGGAGCAGCCGCGGGAAAAACAGCTCAATTGTTTTTGCAAATGAATAACGGAAGTTTTGAAACACAGTTCGTCCAGGATTTCGAAGCAGACAAAATGAAAGAAGACCTGGATGCCTTGTTTTTTGACGTGGACAATGATGGGGATCAGGATTTATATGTGGTTAGCGGTGGAAATGAATACGAGAAGAACCACGAAAATTACGGTGACCGGTTGTATTTAAATGACGGAATGGGCGGATTTACCCGATCGGTCAAATCTTTAAAGGTGCCTGATTTTAGCGGTAGTATTGTTGTTCCTGCCGACTTTGATGATGATGGTGACATTGATGTATTTGTGGGAGGAAGATTCGTTCCACGAGAATATCCCATTCCTGCTGACAGTAAGCTGCTTGAGAACGTGAATGGGAAATTAGTCGATACAAGTAATAAAAAAGCAAAAGGGCTCAAGGATCTTGGCTTGGTTACAGATGCGATTTGGTCTGATTTTGACGGCGATAAGGACCTCGA
Organism: uncultured Flavobacteriaceae bacterium; assembly: GCA_965365165.1. Lineage (GTDB taxonomy): Bacteria > Bacteroidota > Bacteroidia > Flavobacteriales > Flavobacteriaceae > Lutimonas. The sequence continues at coordinate 10,294 of CBDUAP010000015.1, read as the reverse complement.
TTTGATTGTTGTTGGCGAATGGATGGGCATAACGGTTTTTGAAAACAGGAATTCAGAATTCTTTAAAGTAAGTATCCCGTCTTTTAAAAATTCGGAAGGATGGTGGTTCAGCATTGAACAAGGTGATTTTGACCAGGATGGAGACATGGATTACATCGCCGGTAATTTAGGTTTGAATTATAAATATAAAACTTCTGTTGAAGCGCCGTTTGACGTATATTATAAAGATTTTGACGGTAATGGTTCCAGTGATGTGGTACTTGGATATTATAATTACGGAGAACACTATCCCGTGCGTGGTTTTTCATGTTCTTCGCAACAGATACCTAAATTAAAATCGGATATTAAGAAGTATGATATCTTCGCGAGCATGGACATAAATGCAGTATACGGTGAAGAAAATTTAAAGGAAGCCTACCATTACGTGGCGAATACTTTTGCAACCACAATGATTGAAAACCTTGGGAACAATAAATTTAAGTTGCACAAATTACCTGTTGAGTCACAGTTTTCCAGTATCAACGACATGTTGATAGAAGATTTCAATGGTGATGGGCATCTTGATGTTCTGATGGTTGGTAACTTGTTTGTCTCTGAAATTGAAACAACCAGAAATGACGCAGGTACCGGGCTTGTGCTTCTAGGTGACGGAAAGAATAATTTTAAGGCGCTCTCTCACCAGGAAAGCGGTTTTTTTGCCAGAAATGATGCTAAAAAAGTAAGGCTGGTGAATAGTGGCGATAAGAAAATATTGTTGGTGGCCAATAATGATGACAGGTTACAGGTTTTTGAAGTAAAAAACTAATTTTCCTGACCTTCAGGTTGGAGTGTAGACTCAAAATATAGGTCATCTCAAAGTTGACCGTGGCATCATTTGTTCAAAATCCGTTTCTTGACCTCCTCAATGTAGGTTCTGCCAATTACGTATCTCATGCCCCCAATTTCAGCACTGTTGCCTTCAAGGGAATCTATTTTATCTATTGAAACTGTATAGGATCTGTTGATCCTGATGAAATTGTCACTGGGCAATTGTTCGGTAAAACTACTCAGGGTTTGATGTATGATGTACCTTGCAGAAGTCGTATTGATTTTCAAATAATCTTTAAGGCTTTCTACAACAAGGATTTCGTCATAAAAAATTTTCTTTAATTTTTTTTTGTCGATTTTAACGAACATAAATGGACGTTCGGGATGATAGGAGTTTGCATTCATCTCATTGTGAAACTTCCTGAATATTTTTGTCGTCGCTTTCATGAACCTGGGTAGCGAAATGGGCTTGACCAAATAATCGAGCACATCGAGTTCATAGGTCTCAACCGCAAATTCAACGTGCGCCGTCGTGATTACGATAATTGGTTTTTTTTCAAGACTTTTAATGAAATTAAGTCCATCAAGCAAGGGCATATTAATGTCCAAAAAGATCAGATCGACCTCGTTTTCATTCAAATAATTAAGTGCATCGAGGGCATTGCCGAAGGTATCTGCTACATCAATATCATTCACGTGCTCCAAATGGCTTTTGATCACATTTATTGCTAAAGGTTCATCATCAATAATCAAGCATTTCAATTTCATTTCACTTTAATTTTAAGGTTGACCGTAAAGATCTTTTTTTCATTGATTATTTTCAGGTCGTAATCATCTTCATCATAACCCAGGGAGAGTCTTTTTTTTACATTCTCCATTCCTATACCTCCTTTTTTATCAAACTGTTGCCTAAAATTTGTTACGGCTGGTGTCGGATTTGAAATCCTAAAATAAAGGAAATCATCTTTCACTTCAAAGGAAATATCAATTTTAATTTCACCAATATTCTTTTTTGCACCGTGTTTAAATGCATTCTCAACAAATGACAGCAAAATCATTGGTGCAATTTTTTTGTTTCGGATATCTCCGCTGATATTCATGTTCACTTCCAGAGTTTCACCGTGCCTTATCCTTTCCAAATCGAGGTAATTCTGTATGCACAGAATTTCTTTTTCCAGATTTTGGCGCTTCTTTTTAGTTTCATACAGGAGATAATGCATCAATTCTGACAGTTTCAATATCAATTTTGGCGTTTTATCTGATTTTTCAATGGCCAAGGAATAAATATTATTCAGGGTGTTAAAAAAGAAGTGGGGCGATACCTGCATTCTAAGGAACATCAGTTCTGTTTGCAATTGTAATCTTTCCATGTCGGTCAACCTCTTTTTTTCTTTGATCCAGTCTGATGTTGTTTTTATGGCGGTCACAAATGCAATGACATATAATTCGCCGATCATCATATCGATTGAATAGTTAAGCGTGATTTTGTGAATGATCTCCGGACCTTCGGGCCAGACATTTTTGCTCACAAGGAAGTAGGTCAGGTTGAATTTAACCATCACCATAACAAACAGGGCAGTGACCAGCATGATGACATAGGTAAGGTACTTTTTTTTATAGACAAAGACAGGCATTAAGACGTAAATGTTCAAATAGCACAATATCATGTGAATGGGGAACCCAAGGGAATTCGTTTTTAAGGAATATTCGTAATCCCCGAAATAACTGCCCCATCTCAAGGTATTAAAAAGAAAATACAGGCACCAGAAAATGACGTGATATCTTATGGTTATATCCGGTATTTCTCTTGTTGGTCCGTAGGTTTGACTCTTTATGATTGCCATTCTTGATTTTTTTTTATGAAGTTCAGCCCAGTTTATGTGCCATACGTCTAATTTAATTTTTTCTTAGAATTAAATTGCAAATATTTATAAAATCAATAAATCATTTTTAATATAATAAACAATAATGAGATTCAAACAGTCATTATTTTTGATTGGACTGGCCACAAGTCTTATATCCTGTGAAGAATTACCGGAACAAGTTCAGAATGAAAAACCCTTACCAGTTCAATATGTCGATCCGTTTATTGGCACGGGTGGTCACGGGCATACTTATCCCGGTGCAACGGTGCCTTTTGGCATGTTGCAGGTGAGCCCTGATAATGGAATCTCACAATGGGATTGGTGCTCCGGTTACCATTATTCTGATTCGATTACAATTGGATTCAGTCACCTTCATTTAAGTGGAACGGGAATCGGCGATCTTTATGACATTCGGCTGATGCCCATCAACAGAAAGGTTGATTTGAGCACCCCTTCCGGGAATCGGGATGAGCTGCCTTATAAATCTTCTTATACCCATGAGGAGGAGATGGCGAGCCCGGGTTATTACAAAGTATTTTTGAAAGATCACCAAATTCTGGCCGAACTCACTGCTGATGTGCGAACAGGATTTCACAAGTATACCTATCAGGAAAATGATATGCAGTCTGTGGTCATGGATCTCGGATTTGCCATAAACTGGGACAAACCTACCCAGACCCAAATTAAAATTGTTGACAAAAACAGCGTGGTTGGGTACCGGCACAGCACTGGCTGGGCCAAAAATCAAAAAGTTTTCTTTGCCATCGAGTTTTCCAAATCAATAGAAAATTACGAATTGGTTGGAGACGGTGAATATAAAGAGAAAACAAATCTTGTAAGCGGTGAAAAATCGGCGGTGCAATTGTATTTTAACAAAGGAGCCTCTCAGGAGTTAAAGGTAAAGGTCGGCTTGTCTTCTGTGAGCATTGACAACGCCAAGTTGAACATGAAGGCCCACGAGAGCACCTTTGATTTTGACCGGGTTAAAAACCAGGCGGCAGAGGCATGGAATACCAAACTTGCCGGTATTGAAGTGGAATCCGAAAACGATACGCTGAAGCAGATTTTCTACTCGGCACTTTATCATACACAACTGGCACCCGTGGCTTTCAGTGACGTGAACCATCAATTCAGGCTTGAAAATGATAGTATTGCCACTGCACCAGATTTCATGGCCTATTCAACTTTGTCTTTATGGGATACCTTCAGGGCCGAACATCCCTTGTTAACCCTGACGGATCCAGCCATGGTTTCAGATATCATCAATACGATGCTGGTATATTACGATAACAGCGGGATTCTGCCTGTATGGACGCTTTATGGGAATGAAACCAATACCATGACAGGTTATCATGCCATTCCCGTTATTGCGGAAGCTTATCTAAAAGGGATCAAAGGCTTTGATGCAGAGAAAGCCTATGCCGCCATGAAGGCTACCATGATGCAGGATCAGAGAGGTTTGGACCTCTATAAAAAATACGGCTTCATACCATATGATCTCCTGGATGAATCAGTCACCATCACGCTCGAGTTTGCTTATGATGACTGGTGCGTGGCTCAAATGGCAAAGGCACTCGGAAAGACAGATGATTATGAGTATTTTTCTGAAAGATCAAAGGCCTATGCGTTTTTGTTTGATAAAGGTACTGGCTTTATGCGTGGAAAGGCTAAGGACGGTAAGTCCTGGCACGAGCCTTTTGACCCTAAGTTTTCCTCCCACAGGGTACATGCAGATTACACGGAAGGCAACGCCTGGCAACACAGTTGGTTTGTTTTGCACGATGTTGAGAACCTGATCAGCTTGCACGGAGGCAAGGATGCTTTTAATAACAAATTGGAGCAATTGTTCACCGAATCGTCTGAGATCACAGGAGACAACGTCTCGGTAGATATTTCAGGACTGATCGGCCAGTACGCCCATGGGAATGAACCCAGCCATCATATTGCCTACATGTTTAACTATTCGGGGCAGCCATGGAGAACGCAGTATTGGGTAAGGGAAATATTAAAAACCCAGTATAAGACGGGTCCTGAAGGTTTGAGTGGTAATGAGGATTGCGGTCAGATGTCTGCATGGTTCGTGATGAGTGCGATGGGTATTTACCCCTACAACCCGGCCTCAGGTAACTACCAGATTGGAAGCCCTGTTTTTGAGAAAAGCAGTATAAAAATTTCTGAAGACAAGACCTTTGATATTGTTGCACACGATACTTCAGACAAGAACATATATATACAATCTGCCAAGCTGAATGGGAAAGACACCAACAGCACAACTTTGACCCATGAAGAAATAATTCAGGGAGGGCTCCTGGAACTAACCATGGGACCTGAACCCAATAAAAATTGGGGGACCTTGAATTAGAACCGCAACCATGAACACAATTGATGTATCCATTATCCTGATATACGTGGTACTTACCCTGGTGGTGGGTACATGGGTGTCAAAAAAAGCTTCCAAAGGGCTTGATTCGTACTTTTTGGGAGGGAATCAAATCAAATGGTATTTCCTGGGTTTGAGCAACGGATCAGGAATGTTTGATGTTTCAGGGACGGCCTGGATGGTGGGTATCCTGTTTTTATATGGGGTCAAAAGCTTTATGTTCATGTGGTTATGGCCCATCTGGAATCAGATTTTTGTGATGATGTTTTTGGCCGTTTGGATACGAAGGTCGAACATTATGACCGGATCAGAATGGATTCTCACCCGTTTTGGTGATGACAGATCAGGAAGGGCCTCACACATTATTGTGGCAGTATTCGCCATTATTGCAGCCATTGGATTTATTGCCTACTTTTTTGAAGGAGTAGGAAAATTCATGACCATTATTTTACCCTGGGACATGGCACTCAACGTCGGCAGTCTTGAATTGCTGACATCTGACCAGAGTTATGGATTGATCATTATTGTGCTTACCACGTTTTATACGATAAAAGGCGGGATGTTCTCTGTGGTGGCGACAGAAGTTTTACAATATGGTATCATGGTTATCGCCGGTATATTGGTTGCAATCTATGCTTATGTATCGATCAGTGATGCCCAATTAAGCAGTATCATTTCAGAAGAATGGAAGAATGTATTTTTTAGCGCCGAGCTGGGAACCCACTGGGGTGATGATTTTAAAGCATTCAATGACCTGATAGACTCCGAGGGTTACAAAATGTTCGGAGCCTTTATCGGCATGACGTTGTTCAAAGGTTTTTTTGCAAGTGTCGCAGGGCCTACGCCCAGTTTTGACCTGCAGAGAATTCTCTCGACAAAAACGGTCAAGGAAGCCGCCTATATGAGTGGCTTTACCAACCTGATTTTATTCATTCCAAGATATTTTTTGATTGCGGGTATTGTGGTGGTCGCATTGGTCATGTTGGGGCCTGAGATGGCGGTTGATCCTGATCTCAATGGCAGGGACCTCGAAGTACTTTTGCCTAAGGTGGTTAATTTTTATATTCCGGTAGGGATCAAAGGTTTATTGCTTGCCGGGCTGTTGGCAGCCTTTATGTCAACTTTTTCAGCTTTTGTCAACGCAGGTCCTGCCTATATTGTCAATGATATTTATAAAAAGTATTTTAAACCCGAAGCAAGCAGCAGGCATTATATTAAAGCCAGTCATATCGCCTCTTTTCTGGTAGTGGCTCTCGGGGTATTCATGGGGTTCTTTGCCAATTCCATTAATTCCCTGACATTGTGGATCACCAGTGCTTTATTTGGCGGTTATGTGGCTGCGAATTTCCTTAAGTGGATTTGGTGGCGCTTTAATGGCTGGGGGTATTTTTGGGGCATGGTAGCCGGATTGATCATTGCCACCCTGCAGTTTGTGCTTGACCAGAACAAGGAAACCTTCACTGAAGATTTCATGCTGTACGAACTGACGCAATTGCATGCCATTTACCTGTTTCCGATCATTTTCGGATTTTCGTTATTAGGTTCCTTTCTGGGAACATATTTTGGAAAACCCACTGATATGAACGTGTTGAAATCCTTTTATAAAAATGTGAGGCCCTGGGGATGGTGGCGCCCCGTTTATCAGGAGTTGAAAAATGAAGACGATGGAATTACCCCGAACCGGGAATTTGGGATTGACATGATCAACTGTGCCATAGGGATCATCTGGCAGTCGAGCATGATTGTTTTGCCCATATATTTGGTGATCAGGGATTATCCCAAGTCATTTGCCGCATTTGTTGTATTTTTAGTGTGCTCAGTCATTTTAAAATATACCTGGCTTGACCGGGTCAATAAAATGGCGGATTGATGCGCTTTTATTTGATGTTGAATCCTATCTAAATAAATAAGTTTTGAAAAATATACCCTGGCAGGAAAGGCCTGAAAGCAATAAGGAAGTGATGTGGCGTTACTCGATGAACCCCATCATTGAAAGAGATGCCATACCCAGCTCAAACAGTGTTTTTAACAGTGCGGTAGTAGCCTTTGAAGATGGCTTTGCAGGAGTGTTCAGGTGCGATAACAAGGCGGTTCAAATGAATATATTTGCCGGCTTTAGTAAGGATGGTATCCATTGGGAGATTGAGCATGAGCCGATTGTGATGCAAAGAGGGAATACGGATATGATCGATTCTGATTATAAATATGACCCGAGGGTGGTATTTATCGAAGACAGATACTGGATCACCTGGTGCAACGGGTATCATGGCCCAACCATCGGGATAGCCTATACTTTTGATTTCAAGGAGTTTTTTCAATGCGAAAATGCATTCCTACCCTTTAACAGAAACGGCGTATTATTTCCAAAAAAGATCAATGGAAAATATGCAATGCTGAGTCGTCCAAGTGACAACGGGCATACCCCTTTCGGAGATATATATATCAGTTTTAGTCCTGATATGAAGTATTGGGGAGAACACCGCGTTGTCATGAAAACAGCTCCTTTTGAGCAAAGTGCCTGGCAATGTACCAAAATTGGGGCAGGGCCCATTCCCATTTTAACGAATGAAGGCTGGCTCATGATATACCATGGGGTGATCAATACCTGTAATGGATTTCGTTATGCCATGGGAGCCGCATTGCTTGAGGAAAATGCTCCCGAAAAGGTCAGATACAGAACAAAGCCCTATTTATTGAGTCCTTCTGTAACCTACGAACAGGTGGGGGACGTACCTAATGTTATTTTCCCGTGTGCTGCATTGCACGATGAAGAAAAAGACCGGCTCTCTGTATATTACGGTGCCGCAGATACCGTCGTAGGGCTGGCATTTGGCAAATTAAGTGAAGTAGTGAAATTTACGATCAACAATAGTTTATAGAATTATGAGAACCTGGATCCTGGTATTGACAGTGATGGCTTATGGCTTTGCAAAGGCACAATCTAACCAAATGATTGTCCCAAAAACTTATGTCGCCTTAAAGGCAGAGAAACAATTGACCATTGACGGAAAAGAACTTGAAAAAGACTGGGAGAAAGCAGCCTGGTCTGATGAATTTATTGATATCGAAGGGGTAAAGACACCCAAATACCCCACCAGGGTTAAAATGCTATGGGACGATGCCTATTTTTATATCATGGCTAAGATGGAGGAACCTCACGTGTGGGCCAATCTGAAACAGAGAGATACGGTTATTTTTTACAATAATGATTTCGAGGTATTTGTTGACCCTGATGGGGATACTCATAATTACTATGAACTGGAACTCAATGCCCTGAATACGGCCTGGGATCTGTTTTTAACGCAACCCTACAGGGGTGATAATGCCGTCGTTAATGATTATGAAATGATCGGCTTGAAATCTGCAATCCATGTTGATGGCACGCTCAATGATTACAGGGATCAGGATGTGGGATGGACCGTTGAAATTGCGATTCCATGGTCTACTTTTAAATTGGGTTATAACCAGGATGTTGTTCCGGTTGACCAGTTCTGGAGGGTTAATTTTTCAAGGGTCAATTGGGAATTTGATATTATTGATCAGGCATATGTCAGGAAAAAGGATGAAAAAGGCAAATATTTGCCTGAGTACAATTGGGTTTGGTCCCCTACCGGAGTAATCAATATGCACGAACCTGAAAAATGGGCTTATGTATTTTTCTCTTCTAAGGATTCCGGAGATGTCTCTCAATTTCAAATTCCAGAAGACGAAAAGATCAAATGGGAATTATATGAACTTTACCGGTCTCATTTAAAATTCATAGAAAAAAATAACGCCTTGGCGAGCAATATTTCTATGCTTACAAATAAAGCAATGGAAGTGGAAGGCCAAAAACTTGAAGCTCGCTTAAAAAGTTACGATCTGGGTTGGAATTTATCAGTTAAGAGTCCTTTTAGTGGTAAAACGTTGATTGTCAAGGAAGATGGAAAATTTCTTTCAAAATAGGACTGGCACCGTTGTTAAGATAATGAGCATAAACTAAAATCCTAAGGACGAATCAAAGAAAAGTAGTGATGTCAAACAGAAGAAAGTTTATTAAAAAAGCAGCTCTGGGAAGCCTGGGGCTGAGTGCGTCTTACGGAATGGCCCAAGGTGGCAGTGAAGAAAAAACACCCTCTCCCGTCAAGCGGGGGATGGAAAGAAACATGCCCCTGATCATTTCTACTTGGAACCATGGGTTGCCGGCCAATGAAATGGCATGGAAATACCTTCAGGAAGGCAAGTCGGGAATTGACGCCATAGAAGCTGGTGTTATGATTCCGGAAGGCGACCCGGAGGTAACCACCGTAGGCTACGGAGGTTTTCCTGACCGTGAAGGGAAGGTTACCCTTGATGCCTGCATCATGGACCATCAAAGCAATTGTGGTTCGGTATCATTTTTACAAGGCATAAAGCACCCGATTTCAGTGGCAAAAATGGTAATGCAGGATACACCGCATGTGATGCTCTCTGGTCAGGGAGCCTTACAGTTTGCGCTTTCAAAAGGATTTGCCATAGAAAATCTTCTCACGGACAAGGCAGACAAAGCCTGGCGTAAGTGGATGGAGGCGTCGAAGTACAAACCCGTGATCAATATAGAGAACCACGACACCATCAGTATGCTGCTCATCGATAAGGAGGGCAATATTTCAGGCGGTTGTACGACCAGCGGAGCCGCATGGAAGATGCACGGGCGCATTGGGGATTCTCCCATCATTGGAGCCGGGTTGTTTTTGGACAATGAAGTGGGAGCGGCTGCTGCTACAGGTTTGGGTGAGGCTGTAATCAGAACCGCCGGAAGCGCCATGGTTGTCGAATTAATGCGGCAAGGCAAGTCACCCCATCAGGCTTGTAAAGAGATCGTTGAAAGGATCTATGCCAAGCATAAAGGACACAGGGATATGGAATATTTACAGGTTGGTTTTATAGCCCTGAATAAAAACGGAGACTATGGCGGATACAGTTTGAGATCCGGATTCAATTATGCTGTTCACGACAAGAAAGGAGGCAACCGGATGCAGGATGCGGACTTTAAAATGGCCTGGGAAGACTGAGCAGCCTGAAGGCTGTATTCCATTATTTCACGGTAAACCGCATGAGATAAGAATCAGATCTTGAGACTGATACTTATAAAAGGGTTGAGCAGAAATTAATTGTCATTGGTCGAAAAGTTTTGTTTCTAAGAAAGTAACTTTATTATCTTCATAAAAATTTGATATCGTGTTAAAAAAGTAATTCAGTGAATTTTCTCGTTTCCTGTTGA
>CBDUAP010000014.1:0-24916 GCA_965365165.1 uncultured Flavobacteriaceae bacterium | reverse complement strand
CAAACCAACAGGGGATAATGAAAAAAAACCTGTAAAGCTATCAGAAAAGACTAATGAATCGGCTGAAAGTGAGGTTGAATCTTCCGAAGCAGAGGGTGTTGCAGAGGCGGATGATAAGCAGAATGATGAAGGAGAAGTTAAGGAAAAAGTTGAAGAATTACCGGTTGAAGACGTAACCGATAAAAAAGAAAATAATGAAAGCACAAATGAGGAAGCAGTCGATGAAACAATAGTTGACCAGGCTAAGGAATCAGTTGAGGTTCCTAAAAATTTGGAAACAGAAGGTGCTACTGAAAAAGTAGTTGATGCCACTAAAGAAACTGAAGATAAAGAGGTTAAGCCTGCTGCAGAAATAATTGAAAAGGCTGATGAGCCGGAAGAAGCGGCAGCATTGGAGGTTGAATCCCCGAAAGCCGTGAAAAAGGAAATTCCCGAAATCGATGCTTCCAAATTGAATTTAGAAGAAATTGTTGAGGCTCTTTATTCTTTACTCCATGAATTCGACCTTAAAGACGTAAAGCATCAGATAGACAACTTAAAGATCCAGTTTCAAAAGAAGTTCAAAGGTGTTTTAGCTGAAAAAAAAGCGTCTTTTATTCAGGAAGGGGGTAATGAGATGGATTTTTATTATACTTCACCCACCAAGAATCAATTTGACACAATCATTAGAGACTACAAGAGGAAGAGACAACAAATCTTCAAGGATATTGAGCGTGAACAAAAAGAAAATTTAGCGGCTAGGCTCTTATTGATTGACGAACTCAAGGCTTTAATTGATAATGCCGAGGCTTCTACAATGTACAAGAATTTTAAAGTACTTCAGGAAAATTGGCGAGGAATTGGCCAAATCCCTCATGTCAAGTATAATGACGTTTGGAGGACCTATCACCATCACGTTGAACGGTTTTATGATTTGCTTCATTTGAATAATGATTTTCGGGATTTGGATTTTAAGCACAATCTTGAAGAGAAAACCAAATTGATCGAAAGGGCAGAGGCCCTGGCCGAAAACGAGGATGTTAATTATGCCTTCAAGGAATTACAACTTTTGCATAAGCTTTGGAAAGAGGATATCGGACCTGTTGCGAGAGAGTTAAGAGAGGATATTTGGCAACGATTTAGCGAAGCTACTAAGAAGATTCATAAGAAAAGGCATGAGTATCAGGATAAACTTGAAGAAAAATTCAATGAAAATGTAGATCTTAAACTCGCAGTGATTGAAAAGATCAAGGCGATAAAAATAGGAGAAAATGACTCGCACAAAATATGGCAGGAGCGAATTAAGAAATTAGAGTCATACAGAGATGAATTCTTTGCCATTGGCAGGGTTCCAAAGTCAAAAAATGAAGAAATTTGGCAACTTTTCAGGGATTCCACAAAATCTTTTAACACGGCAAAAAATGCATTTTATAAAAGTATCAAAAAGGAGCAGTCTGAGAATTTAAAAAAGAAACTGCAGCTTGTAGATCAAGCAGAATCATTGAAGGACAGTGAAGACTGGGCCGATGCCACAGAAGTTTTTAAAAAAATCCAGGCAGATTGGAAAAAAATCGGACACGTACCAAGACGCGATTCCGATAAGATTTGGAAACGTTTCAAAGAAGCCTGCAATCATTATTTCGACAGATTGCATGAAAAGCAAAATGATTTTGGGAAGGATCAGTCTGAACTCATAGACAATAAAAAGGCATTTCTGGATGATATTAAGCAAGCCATAGAAAAGGAAAAAGACCTTTCACTTGAATTTATCGAGGAGAATTTAAACAATTGGAAAGCCATGGGTGCCCTTCCACAGAAGGTGAAGCATCTTGACGCCAAATTCAATAAGGTACTTGACACGGCTTTTAAAAAGATGAATTTGGACAAGGATGAAGCAGATTTTATCAGGTTCAAAACGACAGTTGACCATTTAATGGATCAAAAGAATGCAAGAAGACTAGATCATGAACAGTTATTCATAAGAAGAAAAATAGATGAAATAACAAAAGAAATAAAACAACTGGAGAACAATATTAGTTTTATTTCCAATGCCAGTGAAGACAATCCTTTGGTCAAAAATGTTTACAAGAATATTGAGGACCAGAAAAAGGGCCTGGAAATCTGGAAAAGGAAGATTTCCTATATGAACAAATTGGAATACTAAAAAAAATCCCGCAAGCCGCGGGATTTTTTTTATACTATATTTTTATCATTTTGATTCTGAAAGAAAACGCCGCAAATTCAAATTTTATTTTTTAATTCCTCCATTCTGCTTTTATGGTAATCGCTTTGGCTGATTTCGAAGGCCCGTGTAACTGATTTGAGGGCATTGGAAAAATCATTTTGAGATTCATAGTAATCAGCCATGGAGTCATGAGCATTCGCATCATCAGGGTAATAATCAATATACATTTTAAAAAAGGCATAGGATTTATCGAATTGTTCAAATTGCATATACATGTAACCCGTCTGATTCAAAAGATCCTCCTGCAAGGGTGGAGATTTATAACCATAGTGAGAATTCAGGATTTTTTCGCGTTCTCCAATAAGTTGCATCAATTCGTCTAACGAAGTTTCAGGGTTGCTGTATTTGGTGGGCGATTTAAGTTGAAACCATTCAAATTGCTCCACCAGTGCATCGGTTATTGACGGTAAAGTTATGGTCCAGTGATAATCAGAAGGATAATATTTGTACGAGAAATTCAATTCATTTTGTTCCTGCTTTGCCGCGAGCTCACAAAATTCAATGATTGACCTTCCGAACAAAGTAAATTCAGTAGTGTCTTTCATCACATTGTTCAAATTTATTTTTTCATCAAACATGTGCAGTTGCCCTCCTGCAAGAGAAACAAAAAGAGATTTACCCCTAAAATTATCTTGCTCAAGTTTGACTCTGGCCTCTTTTAACAGTTTTTGATCGTCCCAATCCAAGCTGGGGTCAATGGCGATATAATTGGCAAAAAGATCAGGGTGGTTGACTAGGGTATTTATGGTAAAAAGACCTCCATAAGACCAGCCAATTAGGGTTCTGTAGGTACTGGTGTTGTATTTGCCATCTATATAAGGGATGAGCTCTTTTTCTATAAAGCGGGTGAACAACTCAGCCCCGCCGCTTTCTTCATTGACAGGGCCTCCGTTTCTGGTTTTGATTTCTGAAATGGTAAGGTCCCTGGTTCTGTTTTCCCGATTTGAGATACCCACCAAAATAATGTCTGGTAAATGGTGCCCAAAGTAATAGTTGTATACGGTTTGCAGGGCACGCATGTGTATGCCACCATCCAAAATGAAAACCACAGGATATTTCAGTTTACGGTTAGGTGCATAGGACTCAGGAAGCTGAACCCAAAAATCCCTCTCTTCCTGTAATATATTTGAGGCAAGGCTGTCTGGTATCCCTATATTGTACAAATACCGGGATGAATCTGCTGTCTGTGCGTGTATGTCTTGCTGAAATATGCCCAATATTCCTAGGATGAACAAGGCCAGTGTTTTTCTGTTCATAGATGAATTTTGTAATGGTTTAAATGATTTTTGTTTATTCTTAATTTCAGTTTTGTTATTTTTTTCAGCCCACCGAGAGCGTTTTATTTTCCGGGGAATTAATGGTATATAAAGTATGGACTAATAGGGTTCGTGGGGCATTATTTTTTCCCTAAGATCCAGGGCATGGCTCGATGCATCAGGATCAAAAAGCAGCACGTTGGTGTCATGCTTAGGGTATAACTTTTCCGTCACCTGAAGTTCTTTATCGTCCCTTAAAATTGATATCAGATATGTATCACCCACTTTTGATTGCTTTATGCCTTCCATGATTTTGGAATAGGTGTGCATGTTAAGTTCTGTATCATTTATATGGGTAATCCTGTCTCCTTTTTTGAGCAGGGTGCCATGATAATCATCAGTCAGGGAAACAATAATTCCTTTTCCATTTCCATCGGGCCCTATTTGAATGCCCATGGTGGGTAAATTATCCTGGTTCAATTTCTTTTCAAAATAAGAGACGCCAATTTTTTTCATTTCCTCCTCAAAATTAAAGGGGGTATTTTTTTTGATGTGATCGTCAATAAAGTCTCTGATTTCAGGATAGGTCATGTCGACGAATGTTTCAAAAAACGTGCCATTGTCAAAAGGATTGTCTTTTCCGAATTTTTTTATCAATTCAAGATAGACCTCTCTCAGTCCTTTTTCCCCTTTCGAAAGTTCTAAAAGCCTTATATCAAGCATCGCAGCAGTCAGTGCCCCTAACTGGTATATATTACCATACTGTTTGTTGCCTTCATCTGTTGACCATTCCCTGCTGATTCTTGTCAAACTGTAATCAGAATTATAATTCATGCTGTTGTTTATCTTTTCAGAAAGATAATTAAGGTAATCTTCTGAACTTACAAGACCACTTTTTACCTGCATTATATAAGAGACCCACTCGGTTACTCCTTCATAAAGCCATACGTGCATATCTTCAGATACAGGATTGGCATAATCGAAATTTGCCAGGATGTTGCTATGTAAATGAAGGGGACTTAGAATATGCATGAATTCATGCGCTATGATGTCTTTTAAAAAAGGAAGGTGTTCCGGTCTGGCAGAAAGTGCATAGGTGGAACTTAAAGAGTGTTCCAGGGCACCTCCAAAATTGAATACGGGCATTTTGGACACATCCTTTTCATCCGAAAAATACATCAGAAAGGTATAGCGTTCAACCGGTGAATAGCCGATATATTCTTTTGCGGCGTTTAAAATGGGGGCGGCTGCTTCCAATACCATTTGGGCATTGATCTTTTGGGTTGAATGAACATAGGCTTCCACTTTTATTTCATCTACCATCACAGAGGCATAAGTCAAACTGTCTCCAATGAGCAAAGGTGAATCTGTAAAGTGATAATAGGAATCTATTTCATATACGCCACTGGAATTCTTGTTCAATGCCGTACCTACCTTAGGTTCCCCTTCCAATTTGAGCTTGAGTTCAATGGGGTTGTTTTTGAGCTTGTTAAAATAGCCAAAAACGCCATGGGTATTCACAATGGTATAGCTGTCTGTAATGCCTGTTCCACTCATGGGGTAAATAGGATGGTAGGCAGTACTCATATCAAAGCTGTCATCAATTTCATAGCGGATCTCGGCTACTTTTTCGGGTTCGAGAATCCTGAACTCATTGGTAGAGATTTTGTTGGTGATGATTTCCTTTCCTTCTTTGTCATATACCTTGAACATTTTGATAAATCTTCCGAAATCAAGAGGCTGATGGACGCCCGGGGCATAAGATACAAAACTATATACCTGATCATCTGCAGAGAGTTGAGGCGTTATTAGTGTCACATTGAAGGCATCATTGTTTTTTGTGAGGTCAAGTTCATAGCGAAAGACATTGTCTTGTCCATAAGCATTGAACATGTGCGATAAAATGATAAAAAAGACTAGAAGGTGTTTGGCTTTTGTTTTCATGTCTGAAGTTTTATTTTTTGATGTATTGTTTAATTCGGTCAGATAGGTTGAACTAAGTTAGTTCTGATACGGGCTTGAATACTAAATAATGACGATTTTTTTTTAAAAGCGTTACATGAAATTCTACCTTATGTGATGGATATTAAATTTATTTAGTTTTGATGCATTCCTTTGAAATCCGGTCTACTTTCCTTGTTACAAAATAATTCAATCTAAAAAGAAGGGTGGGAATTCCGAATCATAAGGTGTTATTTCCTGTAAATATCTTGCAAAGGCCAGAATACTCGCTTCGTCAAAATGATTCCCCAACAGGCTGATCGTACCCGGCTGTTCTCCTGCATAGGATCCGTTTGGCAATACAACGCAAGGATGCCCTGTAAGGTTTGTCATCAAGAGCTGCTTGTTAAAGGAAGGCGCGATCAACACGTCGATATCCTTCATCATGTCATTGAATTCAAGGATCAGCTCGTGCCTGAGCCTGTTGGCTTGTATATATTCTACCGCCGGGATCAACCTCGAGGCACGGAATACGTTGGGCCATGCATTTTTGATCTGTCTTACCAGCAGTGAATCCTTTCCGGATCTTGTCAATTCATCAAACGCAGCGCCTGCTTCCGCACTGAGAATAAAGCTAAGGGCCTCTGACGGGATGCTTGAAGGCAGTTTTTTTTCGATCAATTTGATACCTCTGGATTTTAAGAGCATTATTAAGGTACTGTCATTTTTATAATTGAATTCCTTTGGTTTGAATTCATCCGTCAGAATACCTATTCTCATCTGGCCCGGGTCCTTCAAATAAGTATAATTGAAAGGGAAATCACGAACCGAGAAATCCATACCGTCCGCTCCTCTGATGGCATCCAAAACCAAGGCACAGTCTATGGCATTTCTGCAAATGGGCCCTAGTTTATCCATGCTCCAGCTCAGGGCCATGGCCCCATGTTTACTTACTCTTCCAAAAGTGGGTCTTAATCCTGTTGCACCACATACTGTAGACGGGCTCACAATGGATCCCCAGGTTTCACTGCCAATGGCAAAGGGAACCAGCCCGCCATCTGTACCCCCGTGCTGCCACCGGCAAAGGGAACCACCCCCGCAACGGTGGCCGAGGCAGATCCCGCAGATGATCCGCTACTTCCCTCATCCAGGTGCCAGGGGTTTTTGGTTTGACCTCCATACCATACGTCTCCCCATGCAAGTGCCCCTAGAGTCAGTTTTGCAATCAACACTGCTCCAGCATTTTCAAGTTTTTTAATTACAGTTGCCGTATAAGTCAATTCCTGATCTTTATAAGGCATGGCCCCGTAAGTGGTCTTGTATCCAGCTACTGCCAACAGGTCTTTTGCTCCATAGGGGATGCCATGCAAAGGGCCGCGATATATTCCATTTCTTAATTCTTCGTCAGCTCTTCTCGCCTGTATCAAAGCCAAAGAATCTGTAATGGTGATTATGCATTCAAGCGTATCACCGTATTTCCTGAGACGTGCCAGAAAAATATGAGTAAGTTCTTCAGAGCTGATCTTTTTATTCCTGATCAGGGAGGCGAGTTCATGAACCGGATAAAATGCCAAATCCTCTTTATCTGAAGGAAGTTCAATGTTGGTTTTCATTTCCCATTGTATAGGGCCTTGTTGCTCCGGGATTTTTTTGCCGCTCAAAGGGGGTATGAAAACAAGGCTGTAAGGAACATCGTTGGCCACCGTGATTTTGTGAATGGACCTGTAATTTTTGGTCTCATCCATAACGGTTGTTTTCATGGAGTCAAGTTGAGTCTCGTTAAAAGAAAGGTCAATAAGGCTTAAAGCCACGGCCAAAGAATCATTTGACTGGCCCCGGGCCCAGGTAGCAAGCAGCAGTACTGCAGTAAAGATAACAATGTTATTTTTCAAGGTGTTTTGGATTAAAGTTCATATGTCGAATTTTAAAGATAATGATTATTTTATTCAGTTTTCTTTCCCATCAGCTTGCTTTTGAGTGCTTATCATACAAGATCCTGAGCACGCCTTGGTCACCTTAAAGTTTCCTGCCGGGGTTGGGGCTTAATATCTCTGGTGATTACTATATTTGTAAACCAAAATTGAGTTGTGTAATACGGTTGTGGAACCGTTATATTTGTTTTCATTAAAAATAATTAAAATGTCAGACGATAAAAAGGTCATTTTCTCCATGAGCGGAGTTAGTAAAACCTATCAAAGCACGAATAAGCAAGTTTTAAAAAATATATATTTAAGTTTCTTTTACGGAGCCAAGATCGGAATACTGGGTTTGAATGGTTCGGGTAAGTCAACCCTTTTGAGGATCATTGCGGGCCTTGATAAAAATTATCAGGGTGACCTGGTATTTGCTCCAAATTATACCGTCGGCTATCTTGCGCAGGAGCCTGAACTTGATGACAGTAAAACCGTAATGGATATCGTCAGGGAGGGAGTGAGCGAGACTGTTGCTATTCTTGACGAATACAACAAGATCAACGATATGTTCGGATTGGAAGAGGTGTATTCTGATGCCGATAAAATGGAAAAACTGATGGCCCGCCAGGCAGAACTGCAAGACAAGATAGACGCTCAGAATGCCTGGGAGCTCGACACCAAACTGGAGATTGCCATGGATGCTCTGCGCACGCCGGACGGAGATTCCCCCATTAAAAACCTTTCAGGAGGTGAAAGAAGGAGAGTGGCGCTTTGCCGGCTTTTGTTGCAAGAACCGGATGTTTTGCTCCTTGATGAGCCTACCAACCATTTGGACGCCGAATCAGTGCATTGGCTCGAGCATCACCTGGCCCAGTATAAAGGCACCGTGATCGCCGTAACCCATGACCGTTATTTTCTGGACAATGTGGCTGGATGGATTCTGGAACTTGACCGGGGGGAGGGCATTCCCTGGAAAGGAAATTATTCGTCTTGGTTGGAACAAAAATCAGAGAGACTCGCCAAGGAGGAAAAATCAGCGTCAAAACGTCAAAAAACCCTTCAGCGTGAGTTGGAATGGGTTCGAATGGCTCCCAAAGGAAGGCATGCCAAATCAAAAGCCAGGTTGTCAAGCTATGACAAACTGATGAATCAGGACCAGCAACAAAAGGAAGAAAAACTGGAAATTTATATTCCAAACGGGCCCAGACTTGGAAACAATGTGATCGATGCAATTCATGTTTCCAAGGCCTTTGGTGAAAAGTTATTGTACGATGATCTTAATTTTAGCTTGCCACCCAATGGAATTGTAGGGATCATTGGACCGAATGGTGCAGGTAAAACAACTATTTTTAAAATGATCATGGGAGAGGAAACGCCTGACAAGGGAGAATTCAAGGTAGGAGAGACTGCTAAGGTGGCCTATGTGGATCAAAGTCATTCCAATATTGATCAGGAAAAATCGATTTGGCAGAATTTCTCTGATGAACAGGAGATGATCATGATGGGAGGAAAAATGGTAAATTCAAGGGCCTATCTCGGGCGATTCAATTTTAGCGGATCCGAACAGAACAAAAAGGTTTCAGCGCTTTCAGGTGGTGAGCGCAACAGGTTGCATTTGGCCATGACACTCAGAGAAGAAGGGAATGTTCTTTTGCTGGATGAGCCGACCAATGATCTGGATGTCAATACCCTTAGGGCACTTGAAGAAGGACTTGAAAATTTTGCGGGATGTGCTGTTATTATTTCTCACGACCGTTGGTTTCTTGACCGGGTTTGTACACATATTCTGGCTTTTGAAGGAGATTCCCAGGTCTATTACTTTGAAGGCAGTTTTTCTGAATACGAGGAAAATAAAAAGAAACGACTTGGAGGCGACATGATCCCGAAAAGGATTAAATACAGAAAACTGATTCGTTAAGTTAAGATGAGAAGCAGGGTAAAGAACATTAAAAAAGTATTGTTGTCAGATAACTGGTATACCTTGAACAAGGTCATATTTGATTATCAGATGCAGGACGGACAATGGGTGGAACAGGCAAGAGAGGCTTATGATCGCGGGAACGGTGCCACCGTATTGTTGTACAACAAAGAGAAGCGCACGGTGATCCTTATTCGCCAGTTCAGAATGCCTTCCTTTTTAAACGGCAATCTGTCCGGAATGATGATTGAGACCTGCGCGGGTGTTTTGGATGGAGATGAACCCGAAACCTGTGTTATCAAGGAAGCTAAAGAAGAAACCGGTTACCGTCTTAGTCATGTTGAAAAGGTATTTGAAGCTTATATGTCTCCTGGTGCCGTTACAGAGATTATTCATTTCTATGTGGGCGAGTACAAAGATCAAGACAAAGTCGGAGCAGGAGGAGGCCTGGATAGTGAACAGGAAGACATCGAAGTGATCGAAGTCGGCTTTGATCAGGCCATTAAAATGATCTCCTCGGGAGAGATCAGGGATGCCAAGACAATTATGCTGTTGCAATATGCCAAGATCAACAACCTTTTTGATCAGCTCAATGACGGTGCTTCAGGGAAGGAAACTATACTGTGAAATAAATGATGATGACTTAGCTTTTGGACCGGGTCAACAAATCATTGATTTTTCCTTCTATAAGTTCAATGGCGTGAATGTGCTGTTCAAGATCGCTCAGAACCTTTATTTTCGTTTCATCAAACTTATCCTTCATTTCCAGGAAAAGATTCTGGTAATAGGCAGTACCTTGTTTTAAATTATTTGTAAACGACAAAAGATACTTTTCCTGTTTTTTATTTACGGTTCCTTGGGTTTCTTCAACCTTGTTCTTAAGATAATCTACATATAGTTTTAGTTCCTTGACAAACATATTTGGCCGGCCCTGAGCCGTAATGGCATTGAGGCGTCCATAAATATGGTCGGTAATTTCTTTTAGACTCATGATTTTTGAGAAATAGGCCATATTGGGTCCCGGACATATGGATACACCTTTCTTTTCATTCATTTTATCCAAACCATGCACTTGCAAGGTGGCTGCCCCTAAACCCATACAAAGACAAGATTTTTCAACAATCTGCAGAAACCTGTTTTTGTATTCCTGAACGGGTAGTGCTTCTTTTTCCAGTGCCTTGATTTTATTTCGTTGGTATTGGCGAGAAGCCGTACAAATTGTTTTGGGTGAAAATTCATTGTTCAAGGCAAGAAATTCTTTGGGGCATGGACTACCCGGCCTTCCTTTTTCTGCGATTTCCATTTTTTCAATATCCTTGGAATTTCCACGAAGATTGTTGAATGGAACCCCTAAAGGTGAAATGTTGCTCAAATACAAATCCTCCTCCTTGGCTGCAATTAGTTTATTCATCGTTAATGGGTCTACCGTTGTGGCTTCCGGTACCAGCAGAAAGGGAGATCCCCATCCGACAGAATCAAGCTGGTAATGATCTATAAGAAATTCATGTTCTTCCTTGGTACCGACCCCGCCCTGGGCAGTAATTTTTAATGCCAGGGACTCTTTTGGCAGCACCTTTCCGTTTTGCTTTAAGGCCTGAATCAAAATATCACTTACAGTTTGGATCAATTCTGTCCTGTTATTTTTGAATTCCTCAAGAATCGGTCCCATTAAATATCCTTCCGTTGCAAAGGCATGCCCTCCGCAATTCAAGCCGGACTCAATCCTGTATTCAGATACCCATAATCCTTTTTTGGCTAAAAACTTACCTTGAATCAATGCAGACCTGTAATCACTGACCTTGATCACTATCTTTTTTTTGATATACCCCGCAGCGTCAGGATAAAAATCATCAAACTGTTCAATATAGCTGTAAAGACGCGGGTTCATGCCTGCAGACAGGATTAGAGATGATTCCAGTTCACTATTGGCAAATCCTCTCAAGGCGGCATGGGCATCATTGTATTCATTGGGAAGTGCCTCTCCATTTTTGTAATTTACCTTATCCAGTTTGGTCATGATATTTACATCAATACTGCCCATTGTCAGGTTTTCATTGATCCAGTTCTTTATTTCCTGCAGTGGGATGTTTTTGGCGGTTAAGTCTAAAAATTGCGACTTTATTTTTGAAGAATCAGGAAGCATATTAAAATAGGCTTTAATTTCCTTGCCGGTTTCATTGGTAGATTCTTTAAGCGATTTGAATTTGCTTTTCGCCAGGTCGTTGACAAGATTGAGATATGATGTAATTCTTTTGGCCCTGAAATCCTCAATTTTGTCTGTGATCGCCTGGTAAGGAATCTCAAATTTCTCGCAATACATTTTCCTGAGGTTTTCAATCAGTACGTCATCCACAATGGATATCACAGAGTCCATGCCATAGGCTGAAACTTTTACGGGCGTATCTAAGGTGAACCCGGTTCCCATGACCGGTATGTGGAAGGTGTGTTTTTGTGGCATTTTCAATTTTTTAAGTTTAAATGATAAAATTGTCTCCTGCACAAGGATCAAACTTCCAATAATACAAACACAATTACATCAATCTACAAAAGTATAAATTGAAAGCCCGAATAAGTTGACATTTATCATGTTCCCCTTAATTTGTTGCTGAACTGAAAAGTGAGGGCATAAAAAAACCTATCAAATTGATAGGTTTTTTACACTTTCAAAAAATTAAAGACAATTATTAAATGGTCTTCACATTAACTGCATTTAATCCTTTTTTTCCTTCTTTCAAATCGAATTCAACGGCATCTCCTTCTTTAATTTTGTCAATTAAACCAGAAATGTGAACGAAATGCTCTTTGTTTGAACTCTCTTCGGTAATGAACCCATATCCTTTAGATTCATTGAAGAATTTTACTGTTCCTTGTAACATTGTAATAAATTATAATTAAAAACACAAAGATAAAATTATTTTTTTAATTATGATAAAGTTGATTTATTTAACGTGTTCATTTAGATGCTCATGAGGTACCAAATTCCAAAAAGAATAAGAAAAACAATACCCAGATAACTCAGCAATTGCAAAAGAAATCCAGGTCTTTTGTCCTTGGGCATATGTTTTCCTTTTACCAGCATGAAATTGGCTATGGCATAAAAAGGAGCGGTTAGAAATGATAATATGGTTGCTACCTTAACAAAAGTGATCATGCTTGTTTTGAAATAGCCTAAAATGACAATGGTACCCACAGACAGTAAAAGGATCCAGATCAGGTAATATTTTTTGGAGGCTCTTCCTGTAACCAGTTCACTGGTTTTGGCCATGGCTCTCGGAGAGGCATCGAGGGTTGTAAGGGTAGTGCTGAACATGGTTGTAAACGCCGCAACAGCAATAAACAATGCTGCTCCTTTACCCAGATTCGAAGTGTATAAATGAATAAGTTGTTCTGCAAAGACACTGGCATTGCTGCTGATTTCATCTTCAGAATAATACATGACCAATGCCCCGAGCGTCATAAAACAAAGGCCGAGGATGACCGTTGTGATGTAACCTGTATTAAAATCAAAAAGTGCTTTTTTTGTACCAAATCCCTTTTCGGAAGTTTTGTTTTTCTCAAGTGTCCATAAGGATTGCCAGGATGAAACGTCAAGCGGTGCAGGCATCCATCCGAGGAACGCGATCAGGAAAGCGATTTCTGTTGCCCCTTTTGGAATTACCTGGGTCATGGAATAAACATGGTTGGTTTTGAAAATGGCCGTAAACAAAGCGATAACTGAGCTTATGGCAAGTATTGATATGATAATTTTCATGATATGGTCCAGTACCCTGTATTTTCCGAACAGAAGGATAATAAGGCTTATGGCTGTAATAACAATGCTCCAAAGTGTAAGGTTCGATGTAATACCAAAAAGATTGTTAGCCAATCCCGCCGTAACTATTGTAACGGCAGCCTGTATCGTGAACATGGTCAAAAATGTCAATATAAAATAAGTAATCAAAACCCATTTCCCGAGTCGTTTATAACCATCAATCAGGCTTTCACCGGTTGCCGTTGCATACCTGGGGCCGTACTGGAAAAAGGGGTACTTCAAAAGATTGACCAAAAGCAGTGCCCATAAAAGGCCAAATCCAAAATCAGCTCCGGCCCTTGTTGACTGGACCAGGTGCGAAACCCCGATGGCCGCTCCGGCAAACAATAATCCAGGGCCAAGGTTTTTAATGATTTTAGGTACTTTCCCCGGCATAATTAATAATTCTTGACACTAATTATTTGCTGTTGATAATTTCTGCGAGTAATTTTTTCGCTCTTAATAATTTAACTTTGACATTATTCATGGGTTCCCCTAATTTACCAGCGATTTCCTTATAGCTTAAATCCTGGAAATAGCGCATGTTGATCACTTCCTGATAATGAGGCTTTAGTTGAGCAATATAGGCCTTGAGCTGGGCAAGATTTTGTTCCTGAATGAGTTTGTCTGACGGAGTAGGTTGTTCATCTACGATCCTGTGGATCTCTGTTTTGTTTTTGTTGATAGAGATAGTCTCGGTTTTTTTCTTTCTAAGAAGGTCAATATACAAATTGCTGGCAATGGTAAAGAGCCATGTTTTAAATTCATATTTTTGGTCAAAACTATCTATCTTGTCAAAGGCTTTGGCAAACGCCTTTATTGTAATATCTTCAGCTTCGTCTTCATTTTTGCATTTGTTGAATTGAAAACGAAAAACATCCTTCCAATACATATTCAAGAGATCATTAAAAGCTTTTTGATCCCCTTTTTTTGCCTGATCAATTAATAAATTGACATCTGTTTTGTTGCTCATGCGTTGATTACCAATATTTAGGAGGGAAAACAATGTTCCTTAAAAAAATATACAACTGTATAAATATAATTGAAATTTCATATAATGGTCCCAAACCTATTAAATCTTTTTCATTTAATTTTTCGGAAGATTTTATCAGGATCAGGTACCAAATTAGAAAGCGGATAAAGAACAAGGTTGCGATAATATTCAAATGGGTACCGGTCACTAAGGAGACAAGGAACAAAGCATAGAATCCAATCTGTGAAAGATAAAAAAGACCCAGAAATATTTTATGGTATGGCCGGTAGTGGGATGCAGTTGTAAGGTGTCTTCTTTTTTGACGGATCCAGCCGGAAAAGGTGGTTTTTGGTTTCGATATGGTAAATGCATCAGCGCGGTCGCAAATTCCAATTTGAGCGAAACTGGAAATCTGATTCACAAAAAGATCATCATCCCCTGATTTGACATGAAGGTGGGCCTCAAATCCTTGAGCCCTTGCAAATACCTGTTTTGTGTAGGCAATGTTTCTTCCCACTCCCATATAGGGCTTTCCTGACAGGGCAAAGGAAAAATACTGAACAGCGGTCAAAAATGTCTCAAAACGGATCAGTTTGTTTAAAAATGATCTTTTATTCTTTTCGTAAGCCCCATAGCCAAGAACCATCTTATGCCCAGCTGAAAAGCCTGAAACCATTGATTTGATCCATTGGCTGGAAAGGGTTCTGCAGTCTGCATCGGTAAGCAACAGTATTTCATGGCTTGAGTCCATGATACCACGGGTCAGTGCAAATTTTTTTCCTTTGGATTCATTTGCTGCAATTGAGATGATCTTTAGCGAAATATTTGAAGGGAGGTTTTTTTTTAGCAGTAACTTCATTATTTCCAGGGAGTCATCTTCAGAGGCATCGTCCACAAGAACAATTTCAAATTTGGAATAATCCTGAGAAATAAGACCGGGAAGCAATTGCTTTAGGTTTTCCGCTTCATTTTTCGCGCAGATAATAATGCTTACCGGAGGATCAATAAAGATAAAAATAAGATTGAATCAAAAAGACGACACAAAATGCGAGGAGCAAAAACATTGTGTCTTAAGAAATACTTTTTACTGAAACTGAAGGTTCCTTATTGTCAAGATTTGTTTTACAGCCCCCTTCGTTTCCGCAGCCACAGGTAATGCCCTCTGCTTTCAGTCTTACGTTGCTACCGGCACAAGTTCCATCGAACTCTCCATCTTTTTTTGCCCATATTTTAATGGCAATGCCAGCGAATCCAAGGCCCAATAAAACAATACTTAAAATCAGAATTTTCATATACAAGCATTTAAAGTGCAAATTTAACCAATTATTGCAGGAAAGAAAAACAATTTGAATGTTTTGTATGCTCCTGAATCAGGGTTCAATTCAATCTTGTTCCAGACGGTCTAAAAACAAATCAGTATCCTGTTTGAATTCATCAGTTGTGAATTCCTGATCACCTTTGCATTTAAATTTAAGCATTTTCATGTCTTCGGTCCATCGATTGCCGTCAAAATAGGAAAGACCCTTGAAATCCCTCACTTTATACAAGGATTTTTCCCCGTAGCATGTTCCAAGATATACGTGGTCCAGGCCTTGTTTGGAAGCCCAGTCAATCACGCTGAACATCATCCACTTTCCCAGGGAATACTCCTGTAAATCAAGGTCAAAAAAGGCAAACCAGTAGTGAAGTGTACCCTTTTCAATAATGGCAATGACATAGCCCACTTTTTTAACGCCCACAGAGAATTCGAAAATGTGACTGATACTTTTGGAATGCAGAATATATTGCAACCTTTCTGTGCTGATCATTTCACTGAACCTGGCAGCAGCAAAATTGAGACAATACTTTTGGAATTCAGGTTCATCGACATCGAAATGGTCGATAGGAATTACTTTAAATGCGGGTTGAAGCACTGCAATTTTTCTGGCAACCCTTCTGTTTTCAGAAGATTCTTTAAATTTTGCAAGTTCAACCCTGAGGCTTCTCGCCAAATAATAAGTTTCATGCCTGAGATCCACATTGTTGGAGTAAGGCAAAAAGCCTTTCGAATAGATCTCCGGGATTTCAGATTGATCTTCTTTGATACAGTAGGTGGCGTAATTGAAGGTATACGTTTTATAGTCGACAAAACTTTCTGATCTGAATATTTTCATAGTTGAAAAAGGCAATAAAAAAAACCCATCAAAATTAGGTTTTTGATGGGTAAAAATAAGACTTTTTATTGATCATTCCTTGATCAGTTCCATTTGTATATTTTGCGGAACAGGTTCAAAGGAAGCGAATTTTACTTTAAATGTAGCCCTTCCCTGGGTTTGTGAACGCAAACTGGTAGAGTACTTGTACATTTCTGCTTCCGGAACCTTTGCCTTGATGATCTGGTGTTTGCCATCGCTGGACATTCCCATAATAATGGCGCGTCTTGATTGCAGATCGGTCATGACATTCCCCATGAGTTCCTCAGGCACCTTAACTTCCAGATCCTGGATGGGTTCAAGCAATTTTGGTTTGGCATCTAAGAAAGCAGCCTTAAAGGCATGGGCTCCCGCAATTTTGAAGGAGATGTCATTTGAATCTACTGAATGCATTTTACCATCATATACCATGACCCTGATATCTCTTGCGTAGGATCCTGTGAGGGGCCCTTCTTCCATTACCTCAAGGATTCCTTTTAGAATCGCAGGAAGATACCTTGTGTCAATGACACCTCCGGTTATGCAGTTATAAAAAACGAGTTTTCCTCCCCATTTCAAGTCAATTTCTTCCTTTCCTCTGATATTGAACCCAATGGGTTCTTCTATACCTTCGGACCAGGGCTCAATTTTTAGGTGAACTTCTCCAAACTGCCCTGCACCTCCTGATTGTTTTTTATGCTTGTAACTTTGTGACGCAGGCCGTTGAATGGTTTCCCGGTATGCGATGCGGGGTTGATCAAATACCGCTTTGACCCCATAGATGTTCTGCAGGGTCCAGTCTAGGGTGGCCAAATGGAGTTCTCCCTGACAGGAAAGGATCTGCTGTTTGATCTCGGGAGAATATTTAAGAATAATTGTAGGATCCTGAGCATGAATCTTTCTCAAGATTTCATGCAGTTTCTCCTCATCTTTCTTATTCGCTGCCTCAACTGCCTTCCTGATCCTGGGTTCGGGAAAAATGATGGGCTTGATTGTGATCTCCGTGTTGACATCTCTCAGGGTATCATTGGTTTCGGTATTTTTTAATTTTAAGGTGGCTCCAATATCTCCTGCAGTCAGTTTTTCGACAGGGTGCCTTTTTTTACCATCCATGATAAACAATTGATTCAAACTCTCAATTTCGTCATTTCTGGAATTTTTTAAACGGTCATTTTGTTTGACTTCACCTGATTTGACCTTAAAGAAAGTGATCTGTCCTAAATTAGGCTCGTGAAATGTTTTGAATATAAAAAGCGCAGTAGGCTCTGATGACTTACAGTGCACTTCATTGCCTTCCAGGCTTTGTTCCGGTTTCAGGTCGGCAGCAGCAGGTGCAACGTTGTCTATGAAACCCATCAAACGTCCGGTACCCATGTCATTGATCGCGGATACGCAGAACACGGGAAACAATTCGTGATTCAGCATTCCCTTCTGGATTCCGAGGCGCATTTCATCTTCGTTAAGTGATCCTTTGTCAAAAAACAGT
Organism: uncultured Flavobacteriaceae bacterium; assembly: GCA_965365165.1. Lineage (GTDB taxonomy): Bacteria > Bacteroidota > Bacteroidia > Flavobacteriales > Flavobacteriaceae > Lutimonas. The sequence goes on along the minus strand of CBDUAP010000014.1, from coordinate 7,244 downwards.
TCCATGAGCTCTTCGTCATTTTCAGCTGCCTTTTCGATGAGTTCATTATGCAGATAATCTGCCATTTCTTTTTCACTATCAGGGATTTCCAGTTTTTCAGGTTTGCCGCCCTCAGGTTTGAATTTATATACTTTCATTTTTAAAACATCCACAATGCACTGGGCGCCGTCTATGGTCATCGGGTACTGAATTTTAACTGCATTGTTACCCACCAAATCAACAATACTTTGATAGCTGCTGTCATAATTTGCCTGTGGATGATCGATCTGATTGATCACAAAAAGGGTGGGGCGACTGAACTTATTGATATATTCCCAAATGATCTCAGTACCCACTTCAACCCCTTGCTGGGCATTGATAACGGTGACCAAAGAATCTGCTACACGCATGGTTGAAGCGATTTCTCCGATAAAATCATCCAGTCCAGGGGTGTCAATGATATTGATTTTGTAATTGCGCCATTCTGTGTGCAAGGGAGTGGCAAAAATTGAAGTCTCTCTTTCCTGTTCAATCTGGTGATAATCTGCTACGGTATTTTTATCCTCCACAGTACCGCGCCGATTGATCAATCCGGCTTCAAATAGCATGGTTTCGGCAAGCGTGGTCTTGCCGCTGTTATGGGCGCCAACAAATGCAACATTTTTGATGTGTTTTTCGTCATATATTTTCATGGAATTTGTCTTTAAGTGTTCACTCGTATAAAGTTAAGAAAATATATGTAAAGTATTTTATGACTTATGTTAGGTCTTTGATTAAAATACGACACCCGTACATTTAATGAGGTCAGTCTTTGATAAGACAAATAGACAGTGGAGACCTTTACTGCTTCATGGAACTTCATAAGACCCTTACAGGGTTGACTGATTTGAGGGAATTTTAGGAAATATAGATGACAAAAAGAAATGAGGAGTTATAAAGTTATTGAAGAAAATTGCTTTGAAATAATATGTAAAATTAAAGCATCATTCACGGTGGCGGCTCAAATGATGTTGACCTCCATCTCGAGGTCAATATGGAATTTGGAACGTACCGATTCCTGTATTTCCCGGGCCAAATCCAAAATTTCAATCCCGCTCGCCGCATTATAATTGACCAGTACCAGCGCCTGATATTTGTGAACCCCGGCATCTCCAATTCTTTTTCCTTTGTAACCGCATTGCTCAACAAGCCAGCCGGCAGGTACTTTGATCTCAGTATGGGAAACAATATAATGCGGAACCTCTTTGAAATTTTTTTTAATCTCAGCAAAGTGATCCGATGAAATCACAGGGTTCTTGAAAAAACTACCGCTGTTTCCTATTTCCTGCGGATCAGGCAATTTGGATTTTCGAATGGAAATGACCGCATCAGAAATGTCTTTTATGGTAGGGCTGGCAATATTATTTTCCTTTAATTTTTCTTGAATGGCTCCATAAGAAGCATTGATCCTGTGATTGTTCCTGGTCAGTTTAAAAGTAACATTGAGAATGATAAATTTGTCTTTGAGCCTGTTTTTAAAAACAGATTCCCTGTAACCAAATTCGCAGTCAGCAGCCTGAAAGGTTTTTATAAGTCCTGTACTTATTTCCATGGCTTCCAGTTCGTGAAAGACATCCTTGACTTCGACGCCATAGGCACCAATATTTTGCATGGGGGAGGTCCCGACGTTTCCAGGAATTAAAGACAAGTTTTCCAGTCCACCCAAATCATGTGACAAGCACCATAAGACAAATTCGTGCCAGTTTTCCCCGGCCTGTGCCTTGACCAAAACAAGATCAGATTCCTTCTCCTGACTTATCACATCTATTCCTTTATTGACAAGGTGTATTACGGGTTTAGTGATGTTCTTGGTCAGTAAAATATTGCTTCCCCCGCTCAGAATGAAAAGATCTTTGTGACGGGCTAGAATGGCAGACAACTGATCTACAGAATCCACCTCTGCAAATTTTTCAGCCGTGGCACTGATGCCAAAGGTATTCAGATCTTGTAAGGAAATATTTTCTTTAAACATTAATCTTGGTATTGCTCCAATGCAAGTTTAAGCAATTCAACTGAACGAATCAAGCTTTCTTTATTGAGCACATAGGCAATCCGGATCTGATTCCTGCCGGAGCCTTCAGTCGAATAAAACCCGCTCGCCGGGGCCACCATGACGGTTTCTCCTTTGTCGCTGAATTTTTCGAGCATCCATTGCGCAAATTGGTCAGCATCATTAACCGGCAATTCTGCCATGCAGTAGAAGGCGCCTTTAGGTTTTGAAACTTTTAAATTGTCAATTTTTTCCAGCTCGTTGATAAGTAACAGTCTTCTTTCATCATATTCTTCAATGACCTTGTCAAAATAGCTTTTTGGGGTTTCAAGTGCCGCCTCGCTGGCAAGAAGGGCATAACTGGGAGAGCTCAATCTGGCCTGTGCATATTTGAGTGCTGTGCCGATGAGCGCTTTGTTTTTGGATACAATACAGCCTATACGGGCTCCACACATGCTGTAACGTTTAGAAACGGAATCGATGACTATGGCGTTTTCTTCCAGTCCGTCCAGACTCATGATTGAGTGATGTTTGACACCGTCGTATACGAATTCACGGTATACTTCATCAGCAATAAGAAACAGGTCATGTTTTAAGGCCAGTTCCTTTAGTTTTATCAATTCGTCCAGGGAATATAAATACCCGGTCGGATTCCCGGGATTACAGATCAGGATCGCTTTGGTCTTTTCAGTGATGAGCGCCTCAAAATTTTCAATGGGGGGTAATGCAAAATCATTGTCAATGCTGGAAACGATCGGTACCACTTTGATGCCATTTGCTACAGAAAAACCGTTGTAATTGGCATAGAATGGTTCCGGGATAATGATTTCATCGCCAAAATCCGTAATACTTCCCAGGGTAAATAAAAGGGCTTCAGAGCCTCCTGTGGTAATGATGATATCCTTCTCGGTGACATCAATGTCATTTTTCCTGTAATAGGCACTCAGCTTTCTGCGGTATTCCTCAGAGCCTTCGCTCCTTGCATAAGACAAGACGCTGATGTCATTGTTTTTTACGGCATCCAAGGCCACTTTAGGGGTTTCGATATCGGGTTGTCCAATGTTCAGATGGAATACCTTGATTCCACGCTTTTTAGCCTCCTCTGCATAAGGGACTAATTTACGAATTGGTGATTCGGGCATATGCTGCCCTTTTAAAGAAATATCAGGCATATGAATCTGTGTTGAATGACCCTGCAAAATTGCGAAATATTATTTAATATTTAACGATTTAGGTTTCTTTTTTGAACTATAATTCGTATCTTTATAAGACGATTATATTAACCTTAAATTATGCTATTATGTCAAGTGATTCTAAATTATTATTAGGCCTCATTTTGGGAGCAGCGACTGGAGCAGTAGCAGGTTTACTTCTTGCACCAGCGTCGGGAAAGGAGACCCGAGAAAATATTTCCGGAAAGGCGAGTGAGCTGAAAGGTGATCTGGATAAAAAGTTTAATGAACTCTCTAAAAAGATTCAAGATTTAGACGGAGAGACCATTAATGAATTCAAAGAAAAGTTTGGTGAAATCAAATCTACTGTTAAAGAGCGATTTGATACCCTGACTGCCAAAGTAAAGGATCTGGAAAAAGAACTTTCAGAAAAAATGGCCTCCTTGAAAAAAGAGGGAAAACCGGTTGAGTCCAGTGCTAATTCAATATAAATGAATGTTGAAATAGAGCGATGGTAGATTTGGTTAAAAAATATGTTGAGAACAGGATTCAACTTGTTAAATTAAATTTTATCGGTGCTATTGCCAATGTCTCGGCTGGATTGGTTAGTTCATTTTTATTATTGATCATGGGCATGCTTATTTTGCTCATGTTCAGTGTTTCTATGGCTTTTTGGCTGGCTACGTTTTTTGAGAGCGAGGTGATTGGTTTTGCACTGATGGGATTGATTTACCTCATTTTACTGGTGGTCTATGTCGTATTTGCAAAAGACAAAACAGAACTTCGTATCAAGGATAAAATAGTTGAAGCTGCCTTAGCAGATGATGATGATTTTTCAGAAACCGTTGATCATGAATAATATGAGCGCAGAAATCAAAACTTTTGCAGATTTAAATCTGGCCAAGCAAAATTTGAAACTTACCCTAAAAGAGCAGGAGTTAGATATTCTGAGCAACCCTGTTCTCAGCATTCCTTTATCTATTATTAAAGGGGGTTCCTTTAGGGGTTCCCTTCAGAAATCTGTAGAATCAGTTGCATATTCCGATTATAAAAAGGCATTTCTGAGCCTGATCAGTACAGCCTTAATGGCCAGTAAAAAGACACGTAAATTTTTTGTTGCCTTTGTAATTGCCAAAGAAATGGTACCCTTCATCATTGATAAATTAAGTGAGTTTGTCAAAAACCAGCAACCTGAAAAGGTTTGAACAAAAGCTAAATATTTCTTAAAATCATTGCAGTCTCTTTTTTTTATAGTACATTCCTTTTGGTATTTTGTAATTCATGATAATTAAAAGAGCAATCCTGGGTATCATCATTTTTTTTCTGGCCGCAGCTACTTTTGCCCAGGGAAAATTCCGACTTTTGGACAACAACCAAGAAAGCGAAAACGTCCCGTTTTCACTGGTCAACAATATGGTGGTTATTTCTGCGGAAATAAATGGGAAAAAATTATCATTTTTGCTCGATACAGGGATCAAGAAAACCATTCTTTTTAATCTTAAATTTAATGATTCGGTGGTCCTGAACAATGTGGAAAGGATTCAGTTGCGTGGCCTGGGTGAAGGAAATCCAATTGAAGCAATGCGGTCAGCAGGCAACATATTTTCTATGGAGGGAATCGTAAATCCGAATTTGTCCTTATTTGTCATCACAGAAGATCTTTTCGACCTGTCGTCGAAAATGGGTGTAGATATCCATGGAATTGTGGGCGGGGATCTTTTCAGTGATTTCATAGTTAAGATCAATTACGCATCAGAAAGACTCACCTTTTACAACCCCGATACGTATACTGAAAAGCCGTGCAAGGGATGTGAAACCTTTCCCCTTGATTTTTACAATGGCAAACCTTACATTGATGTTGATATTGTGAACCATCTGGATAAAGAAATCAGGGTTAAATTATTGATTGACTCGGGTGGAGGAGACTCCTTATGGCTGTTCCCGCATTCCAATCCGGATATCATTATTTCGGAGAAACACTTCGATGATTTTTTAGGAAAGGGGCTCAATGGAAATATTCTGGGTAAAAGGAGCAGGATAAAAAAGTTGAAAATCGGTAGCTTTGAATTTGAGGATGCTACTGTTTCCTATCCTGATTCATCATCTATTGTTAAAGTTCATGCGAACCGAGATCGAAATGGTACCCTTGGTGCCGGGATTCTGAAACGTTTTCAGGTCATCATGGATTATCCCAACAGCCAAATCACCCTTAAAAAAAATGCGAAGCTCTACAAGTCACCTTTTTTGTATAACAAGAGCGGTATGGAACTGACCTATGGTCAGGCCATCCTCGTTCAGGAGAAGAGAGCGGGTATATCCAGGCCAACGAATGACGAAACCAAGTCCATTACTGAGATATTCTACAATTATGGACTGACTTATAAGCCAAGCTTTCAGGTATCTATGATCAGGAAAGGATCACCCGCACATTTTGCAGGTCTACTGGAAGGTGACATCATTCTTGAGGTCAATGGCAAGCCAAGTTATACGATGGAGATGGAAGAAGTCATATACATGCTTTCTCAAAAAGAGAACAGGAAAATCAAAGTATTGGTAGACAGAAACGGGCAGCACCTGAGGTATGAGTTTGTTCTCAAGAGCCTGTTATAAAAAAAAGCCCTTTGAAAGGGCTTTATGATTTAATTTTCTGAGACGATACTCTTCTTTTTTTGTAGCTCAGCCGTTTCATTTTCGAGGACCCTACCTTTAATTTTCAAAACTACTTTTGGCTCGTAGGCGTTAGACATGATCGTTACCTGTTTAGAAAATGGTCCAATCCTGTTGGTTGCATATTTAACTTTGATTTCTCCCGATTCCCCCGGCATTATCGGCTCCTCAGGTTTTGTTGGGACGGTGCACCCACAACTCCCTTTGACACTTGAAATGATCAGAGGCGATTTACCTACATTTTTAAATTTAAAAATTCTGTTGCCATCTGAATTGGCGGCAATATCACCGTAATCGATGACTTTATTTTCAAACTCAAAAACAGGACCCGTGAAGTCTTTTTTAATTTCCTCTTCAGACTGAGCGCTCATGGTAAAAGGCAGGATTCCGACAAATAATAAAAACAGTATTTTTTTCATGATAAATATTTTGAGTCAAAATTAATACATTTTCGAATAAATCTAACTGAAATAGACCTAATTTATTGCTTAAAATTGTAATTTTGCAGACTATTTTACAAAAATTTAACATATGGATATCCCTGCAAAATATAACCCCAAATCTGTTGAAGAAAAATGGTATACCTACTGGATGAAACATAATTTTTTTCATTCAGAGCCTGATGAACGGGAGCCATATACCATAGTGATACCTCCTCCAAATGTGACCGGTGTCTTGCACATGGGGCATATGCTGAACAATACGATCCAGGATGTTTTGATTCGTCGTAAAAGAATGCAGGGATACAATGCATGCTGGGTTCCCGGCACCGATCATGCTTCTATTGCGACAGAAGCCAAGGTTGTTGCGAAGCTCAAAGAAGAGGGAATTAACAAATCTGATCTGACTCGTGAGGCCTTTGTTGAACACGCCTGGGAATGGACCCATAAGCACGGTGGCATGATCCTGGAACAGTTGAAGAAACTTGGAGCATCCTGTGACTGGGAGCGCACCAAGTTTACCATGGATGAGGACCTGAACAAATCAGTTGTCAAAGTTTTTATGGATCTGCACAAGAAAGGTCTTATTTATAAAGGTTACAGGATGGTAAACTGGGACCCTGAAGCTAAAACGACGCTTAGCGACGAAGAGGTCATTTATGTAGAACAGCCCGGAAAATTATATTATTTGCGATATCCTATTGAGGGCAGTAAGGAATCGGTAGAAATCGCAACAACGCGCCCTGAGACCATCCTGGGGGATACAGCCGTATGTGTGCATCCAGATGACGAAAGATTTACCCACCTGAAAGGCAAGCGTGTCATTGTACCAATCGTCGGGCGTTCCATTCCTGTCATTGAAGATGATTACGTGGATATGGAGTTTGGTACAGGGAGTTTAAAAATAACGCCTGCTCACGATCCCAACGATAAAATAATAGGGGAGAAACACAACCT
>CBDUAP010000013.1:0-25035 GCA_965365165.1 uncultured Flavobacteriaceae bacterium | reverse complement strand
ATGATCACTATGACCAGCCTTATAAAAATACGGCTATGCTTATGAAGGCCGGTATACTTGTGGGTTTGGAAAATGGGAGTCACATGGAGCGGAATACCCTGAGAAATCTTCCTTTTTTCGCCGGTACTACAACCGGTTTCGGCTTGAATTCAGAGGAAGCCTTACAGTTAATCACACTCAATACTGCGAAAATATTAGGCATTGATTCTGATTATGGGTCTTTAGAAAAGGGCAAAAGTGCCACGCTCTTTATAAGCGAAGGCAATGCCCTTGATATGAGGGGGAATTTATTGACCAGGGCATTTATCGACGGAAGAGAAATAAGTCTTGAAACGCACCAGACCCAGTTATGGAAAAGGTATATGGCCAAATACTCAAAGACTGACTAAAATAAGATGAAACTTAGGCAATTTTGAAGACCTTTAAAAATGATCAAAGAAATCGCAAGTCCGCAGAATGACAAGATAAAAGAAATCATTCAGTTACAAACCAAGTCGAGAATTCGAAAGAAAAAGGGCCTGTTTGTTATTGAAGGACTAAGGGAAATCACCTTGTCTTTAGCCTCTGGTTACGTCATTAAGAGCCTCTTGTTTTGTGAGGATATTATCTCCGGGAAAGCCCTTGACGAACTGCTTGGTTTGATCGAGCCAAAAAATATTGAAATGATACGTGTATCCTCAAAGGTATATGAACGGATCGCTCACAGAAAAGGAACTGAAGGTATTATTTCGGTATCGTATATTAAAAAATTGGAATTAAAGGATTTAATATTAAGGGATAATCCTTTGATCCTGGTTGCTGAAGCCTCTGAAAAGCCGGGTAATTTAGGCGCTTTGTTCCGAACTGCTGACGCAGCAAATCTGGATGCCGTGATTATTGCAAACCCAATTACTGACCTGTACAACCCAAACATCATCAGGTCAAGCCTGGGTTGCGTATTTACCAATCAAATTGCCATGGGCTCAACAAGTGAAATTATAGATTTTCTGAAACAACGCCGGATCCAAATTTATTCGGCTGCTTTGCGAAGCGACAGCATCAGGTATGACCGGGTGGCATATAAAGAACCTTCAGCCATCGTAGTGGGTACGGAAGCCACAGGATTGAGTAAAGAATGGACCGATCAGGCCACAGAAAACATCATCATCCCAATGCAAGGTAAAATAGATTCATTAAATGTTTCTGTTTCCGCCGCAATTGTTATTTTTGAAGCCAAAAGACAAAGAAACTTTGAAAAACTGCAATAAAATTTTGCACAATCAATCATAAATCAATGAGTCCAGAAAAATTATTCTTAATTATAATAGGCATCCTTATTATTGATTTTATCGTTGATAAATATATTGACTACTTAAATTCCAAGCGTTTTGACGACAAGATCCCGGAAGAATTAAATGACGTTTATAATGAAGACGAGTATTATAAATCCCAATCGTACAAAAAAGAGAACTACAGGTTTTCATTGATCACGAGCAGCTTTAAAATTTTATTGACACTTGCCTTCTTTTTGTTCGAAGGTTTTGCGTGGGTTGATGAATTTGCCAGAAGCTATAGCAATAATGAAATTACCGTTGCCCTTATCTTTTTTGGGGTCATCATGATAGGAAGCGACATCATCAACACGCCTTTCTCATACTATCATAATTTTGTGATTGAAGAAAAATATGGGTTCAACAAAAGTACCAAACGCCTTTTTTTTACAGACAAGCTCAAGGGCTGGTTGCTAAGCATTACTATCGGAGGCGGCATCTTGGCCATTATCATCTGGTTTTATGAAATGGCCGGAGACTTGTTCTGGATATATACATGGATTTTTGTAGGTGTTTTCACGATTTTTATGACCATGTTTTACTCATCCCTGATCGTACCGATATTCAATAAACAAAGACCTTTAGAAGCAGGAGACCTGAAAAATGACATACAGGATTTTGCCAAAAAAGCAGGATTTAAACTCGACAATATCTTTGTAATTGACGGCTCAAAACGATCTACCAAGGCCAATGCTTACTTTTCAGGTTTTGGAGGTAAAAAAAGAATTGTTTTGTACGACACGCTTATCAGCGATCTCAATCGTGAAGAAATTGTAGCCGTTTTAGCTCATGAAATAGGACATTACAAGAAAAAACACATCATGATCAACATGGCCCTGTCTCTTGTGGTTACTGGAATTACCCTTTACGTGTTTTCCTTGCTGATCAATAATGCCCTGCTGTCTGAAGCTTTGTCTGTAGAGATACCCAGCTTTCATATCGGGCTGATAACCTTTGGAATACTTTACAGTCCTATCTCTGAACTAACGGGAATAATCATGAATTATATTTCCAGAAAATTTGAGTACGAGGCAGATGATTTCGCCAAATCAAATTTTAATGGAGAGGCCTTGATTTCATCGCTTAAAAAACTGTCAAAAAACAGCCTGAGCAATCTTACCCCGCACAAGGCCAATGTATTTCTGCACTACTCACATCCTACCCTGTTGCAAAGGGTCAGGAATCTGAGATCGCATTAGGGTGTTTGCTCATGCTGAAGTTTTTTTGATTCTTAAAAAACTTGTTATTTAATGTGCTTTATACTATTTTTAGTCGGTGGCATATACAATTACATTAGAACAGGAAAAGAAAGAAATAGCAAGTCGCTATAAGGACATGTTGAAAGACACGTACCAGACTTTGTCGAATGAAGATAAGGTTTTGATCCGTAAGGCTTTTGACATTGCTTTGGATGCGCACAAAGACCAGAGAAGGAAAACAGGCGAACCTTATATTTACCATCCGATAGCCGTGGCCAAAATCGTGGCCAATGAAATAGGACTGGGGGCCTATTCAATTGCTGCTGCCCTTTTGCATGATGTCGTTGAGGATACAGATTACACTTTTGCCGACATCGAGCAACTATTTGGCGAGACCATAGCCAAGATCGTTAATGGCCTCACAAAGATTTCCAGGTTGCAAAAAGATCAGGATGCATCAATCCAGGCAGAGAATTTTAGAAAAATGCTCCTCACTCTCAATGATGATGTAAGGGTAATTCTGATCAAAATCGCAGACAGGTTCCACAACATGCAGACGCTTGAATCGATGCGGTCCGACAAACAGGTTAAGATAGCTTCGGAAACTTTGTTTATCTATGCGCCTTTGGCGCACCGCCTCGGGCTCTACAACATCAAGACCCAATTGGAGGATCTCGGACTCAAATACACTGAAAGTGAAGTTTTTAAGGATATTGAAGAGAAAATTTCGGAAAGCAAAGAAGAGCAGCAAAAATATATTGAAAGTTTCACCAAAATCATCAAAAACTCTTTAGACAAAGAAGGATTCAAATACAGTATCAAGGGGCGTACAAAGTCAATTTATTCCATCAGAAGAAAAATGCTGAATCAGGGCGTTTCATTTGACGAGGTTTACGATAAGTTTGCGATCAGGATCGTGTATAAGTCAACTTTAAAGAATGAAAAATTTGACGCCTGGAAGATTTATTCTATTGTTACCGATCACTTCAGCCCGAACCCCAACAGGTTACGTGACTGGATCACACATCCCAAAACCACGGGTTATGAATCCTTGCATACAACGGTCATGGGCCCTCAGGGTAAATGGGTGGAAGTACAGATCAGATCGGAAAGAATGAATGAAATTGCCGAAAAGGGCTATGCCGCTCATTTCAGGTACAAACACGGGTCTCAAAAAGAAAGTGGACTGGAAGAATGGTTGAACAAATTGAGAGAGTCTCTGGAGAACCCTGATGTGAACGCGGTTGATTTTGTTGAACAATTCAAATTGAACCTTTATTCAAAAGAAATTTATGTCTTCACACCCGACGGGGATATTAAATCGCTTCCCAAAGGAGCTACGGCTATAGATTTTGCCTTCGCCATCCATACAGAAGTAGGAATGAAATGCAGGGCCGCCAAAGTGAACGGAAGGCTTGTCCAGATCAGTAAAGAACTCCACAGTGGAGATCAGGTTGAAATCATTACTGCCAAAAATCAAAAACCCAAGCTGGCCTGGTTGGATATCGTAAAAACAGCAAGGGCAAAATCGAAAATAAAAAGCATTCTCAAAGAAGAGCACAAATTGATCGCGAAAGAAGGCAAGGAAGTTCTTGAACGAAAACTTCGCCATTTGAAGATCAAAATGAATGAAAAAACAATCAATGAACTGGTTAATTTTTTCAAGCTTAAAACGAGCTTTGATCTTTATTATCAGATAGGCAATGGGAGTATAGACAACCAGCAGCTTAAAAAGTATGCAAGTCAACGCTCCAATGCTTTGATGCATTTCTTAAAAACCAAAATGAACCGTCCTACTGCCCTAAAGCAGGAATTCATCAAAGAAGAGGTAAGTTCAAATTACGACATGCTGGTATTCGGCAAGGATGAGGAAAAATTAAAATACAGCCTGTCAAAGTGTTGTAATCCGATTCCAGGAGATCCTGTTTTTGGTTTTGTGACCATTAAGGATGGCATCAAGGTACATAAACACAACTGCCCCAATGCACTGAGCATGCAATCACAATATGCGTACAGAGTAATCTCTGCAAAATGGATCGACTCTACACAAGAAGGTTTCAAAGCTAGCCTTGAACTTACAGGGGTAGACAATATTGGGCTGGTCAATGAGGTGACCAGAGTCATTTCGAGTATTTTAAATGTTAATATACACAGTATTAATATTTCAGGGGACGAAGGATTTTTCCATGGAATGATCACCGTGCATATAAGGAACAACCAACAATTAAACAATCTTATTCAAAAACTTCTAAAGATAGACGGACTTGAAAAAGTGAAAAGAATTACGAACTAAAATGTTACTTTTTTTACAATTAAAACCCCATCTTATTAGGATTAAACGTAACTTTGCGCAGCTAGAAACAAGATTTTATTTACATGAGTAATAATCAGAATCAGGAAACGGTTAAAAACTTCTTTACCAAGTTTTTAGAAGACAACAATCATCGGAAAACTCCGGAAAGATTTGCCATTCTTCAGGAAATTTATGACAATGATGATCACTTTGATATTGAGACATTGTACATTGAAATGAAGAATAAGAATTACCGGGTTAGCCGGGCAACACTATACAACACGATTGAGTTGCTATTAGAATGCGGCTTGGTAAGACGGCATCAGTTTGGTCAAAATCAGGCCCATTACGAAAAATCTTATTTTAACAAACAGCATGATCATATCATTTTGACCGATACCGGTGAAGTGATTGAATTCTGCGATCCGAGAATTGAAAATATCAAAAAGTCTATTGAAGAAGTATTCGACGTGAAAATCGAGAACCATTCCCTATACTTTTATGGTCAAAAAAACAAAACATCAAAATAACTCATTAAACTTTTATTAAATGATTGATTTACTGCTAGGCCTGCAATGGGGTGATGAAGGAAAAGGGAAAATCGTAGATGTACTCACAAAAAATTATGACATCATTGCCAGGTTCCAGGGAGGGCCAAATGCGGGTCATACCCTTATATTTGATGGCAACAAACACGTTCTTCACACCATTCCTTCTGGAATTTTTCACGAAAAGGCACTCAATATTGTTGGAAACGGGGTGGTGATTGATCCGGTTATCTTTCAAAAGGAATTGGAAAATTTAAGTGTATACAATATTGACTTTAAATCTAAATTACTTATTTCCAGAAAGGCACATATCATTCTTCCGACCCACCGCTTGTTAGACGCAGCCTCTGAAACCTTGAAAGGAAAGTCAAAAATAGGCTCAACGCTCAAAGGAATTGGACCCACTTATATGGATAAAACGGGCCGGAACGGAATTAGAATAGGTGATCTTGAAATGGCCAACTGGAAAGTAAAATACAGAAATCTGGCAGAGAAACATTTGAACATGATCAAGTTTTATGATGTGGAACTCGATTTTGACCTCGACCAGCTTGAAGCAGAATTTTTTGCAGCCGTTGAAACCCTTCAAAACCTTACTTTTATTGACAGTGAGGAATACATCAATCAAGCCCTCAAACAAGGAAAGTCAATTCTGGCCGAAGGGGCTCAGGGGTCCTTGCTGGATATAGATTTTGGCACCTACCCTTTTGTGACTTCATCAAATACCACTGCTGCGGGCGCCTGCACAGGACTGGGTGTTGCACCCAATAAAATAGGTGACGTTTTCGGTATTTTCAAAGCGTATACCACACGTGTTGGATCAGGGCCCTTCCCAACTGAATTATTCGATGAAGACGGAGCGACCATGTCGAAAGTAGGTCATGAATTCGGCGCAACCACAGGCAGGCCGCGACGCTGTGGATGGCTCGATCTCATTGCACTTAAATATGCTGTCGAGATCAATGGGGTAACCCAGTTAATGATGATGAAAGGAGACGTGTTATCGGGCTTTGAAACCTTAAAAACCTGTACCTCATACAACTACAAGGGAGAAGAAATTTTTCATCTGCCTTATAATATTGAAGAAGATAATGTCAGTGTAAATTACACTGAATTTAAGGGGTGGACAGACGATCTTACCAAGATGACAGAAGCCTCACAACTGCCAAAGAACCTGAATGATTACATCCATTTTATTGAAGATTTTGTGGGTGTCAAGGTGACCATAGTTTCTGTTGGGCCCGACCGTAAACAAACCATAATGGTTTAAATGCATCATAATCCTGTAAAAAAAGGTAAAGATCAGTTTCAAGGTTTTTGCCTTTTTTCATTTCCCTTATATTTGTAAAGCCAAATTTAAATGTGCGCCCTTTGAAAACCTTATATCTATTTTTTTTCTTTTGCCTGTTATCAGTAGCAGGTATTGCGCAGGGTAAGAGAATTCAAATCCTTCATTCAGACAATTCCAGCATTGATGAAAAAAGATTGCCGGGCGCAACGATTTTATTGGGCAATATTGTGATTCAGCATCAAGGCATCAGGCTAAAATGTAAAAAGGCAGTGCATTATAAGGAGCAAAATTTCATAAAAGCCTATGGAGATGTGGTCCTGAATCAGGGAGACAGTATCATACAAACCAGTCAATACACTGAATACAACGGCAACAGTCAAAAAGCACTGTCATGGGGAAATGTAGTCATCAGGGACCCAAAAATGACCCTGAGCACTGATACCCTGAATTTCGACAGGTCAAGGCAATTATTGTATTATAATTATGGGGCCAAGATAAAAGACAGCATTAATGTACTTACCAGTAATAAAGGCAATTATTACCTTGACAACAAAAAATTCCAGGCCATTTCCAATGTGGTGTTAACCAATCCTGATTATGTGCTTGAATCCAATCATCTCGATTATTATACAGACAGCGGCAGGGCCTATTTATATGGCTCTTCAACAATTACAAGTGATGATAACTTGATTTATTGCGAAAAAGGTTTTTACGATACCCAGCGGGACATTTCTCATTTTACGAAAAATGCCAGAATCGAATTTGATGAAAAGGAAATAAGGGCCGATAGTTTGTTTTATAACAGAAATCTTGGCTTCGCATCGGCTACAAATAACATAACGGTTACAGACACCCTTAACCACAGTGTATTAAAAGGTAATTATGCAGAATTTTTCGAAAAAGCAGATTCAGCATTTGTAGTTGGTCGCGCCGTTGCGATCACAAATACGAATAAAGATTCCTTATTCATTCATGGCGACACCATACTGGCCACAGGAAAACCTGACAAGAGAATTATTCGGGCTTATCACCACGTAAAATTTTTTAAAAGTGACCTGAGCGGAAAATGTGACTCCATCCATTCTGATCAGGGTATAGGACTTACTCAAATGTTCAAGAAACCTGTCCTCTGGTCGCAAAAAAGTCAAATCACCGGAGATACCATTCAATTGATCAACGATATCGAGACCGAAAAAATGGACAGCATTAAAGTCTTATACAATGCATTTATCATTGATAAAGATTCGATCGGATACAATCAGATCAAGGGAAGGAATTTATTTGGAAAATTCGAAGATAACGACCTGAGGTTTGTCAGAATTGTTGGTAATTCGGAGGTGATCCATTTTGTGCGCGACGAAGAAAAAAACCTGATCGGAATTGAGAAAACAACTTGCAGTGAGATCCATTTCGTTTTGAGGGATGGCAAAATTGAAACGTCAACATTTGTAAACCAGCCCGACGGACAAACCTACCCCCCATCACAATTACCTGAAAATGTTCGTAAACTGAGAGGGTTCATTTGGAGGGAAAATGAAAAACCAATGACTAAAAATGATATCTTTATCATAGATGAAGAATGACTTTCTGGCATATCAGGCTCAAACGAGTCAGCATCCGTTGGGCTTGGAGATCAAAAGCGCCAAAGGATCCTACGTCTATGACACAAATAACAAAGCCTATCTTGACTTCATCGCCGGCGTATCTGCAAATGTGCTGGGTCATCAGCCCAAAAAGGTTATCAAGGCCATTAAAAAGCAACTTGACAATTATATGCACGTCATGGTCTATGGTGAATTCATCCAGGAACCTCAGGTGGCACTGGCGAGGTTTTTAGCCAAACATTTACCTGAACCCCTTGAATGCACCTATCTCACCAATTCGGGGACTGAAGCCACTGAAGGAGCCTTGAAGCTCGCCAAAAGGGCTACGGGCCGTGCCGAGATTATCGCCGCACATCATGCGTATCATGGTAATACCCAGGGTGCCATGAGCGTCTGTGGCCAAGAATCTCAAAACAGGGCCTTCAGGCCACTGATTCCAGGCGTGAAGTTTATCGCCTTTGACCGGGAAAGTGATTTGGAACTGATCTCTGAAAATACTGCCGCAGTCATTCTTGAAACCATCCAGGGAGGCGCGGGATTCGTTGTGCCACACAAAGATTATTTAAAAAAAGTCAAGGCACGGTGCGAAGCCGTTGGGGCGCTGCTGATCCTTGATGAAATTCAAAGCGGCATAGGAAGGACGGGGAAATTCTTCGGATTTCAACATTATGGGATCATACCTGACATTGTTGTTACCGGTAAAGGCCTTGGTGGAGGAATGCCAATTGGTGCCTTTATTTCTTCGCGTTCGAAGATGAGCTTACTGACTGAAAATCCGAAACTTGGTCATATCACTACCTTCGGAGGACATCCGGTGATTGCAGCTTCAGCACTGGCCACTTTAAAGGAATTGTTCAGTACGACATTGATTGAGCAGACCCTGACCAAAGAAAAACTGATCAGGAGGCTCCTGGTTCATCATCAAATACTTGAGATAAGAGGCAAAGGACTTATGCTTGCTCTAATCCTGAAAGACGCTGAAACAGCAGATGTCCTTATCAAGGAGTCCCTGCAACAGGGTTTGCTTCTTTTCTGGCTCCTTTACGAACCAAGAGCCGTGAGATTAACCCCTCCCCTCAATATCTCTGAACAGGAAATCAAAAAAGGATGCCGGATCATCTTAGGTATTTTAACCAAATTAGCCGCATGATATCCACATGAAAGGTAAAAATTCATGAAATAATGATTTATTAATCCTTAAAAGAGAAGCCTTATTTATTGTCATATCTTCATTATTTATTAAATAACATTAAGTAATTGTTAAAATTGTTAAGGCTTTCTTAATTCCTTCTTCCGTTACACCCCTTAAACGTTAAATGTTTCTTAATTCAGGAAATTTTAACTTTCTTATATGTAACAATAATGGCTTTTCTTCCGTCCTTTATATATATAAATGTCTAATCTATTTGTCTAATCTAAATTATATATCATGAAAAGTTTAAAATTATTTGTTCTGGCCCTTGCACTTTTTACCATTAATGTTTCCGCTGCTAATTTAAATCCAATCAAACCAACTGATGACTTACGCATTGAAATCGTTGATTTAATAGGAACCAATTATATGGATGAAATGGTTGAAAACGAATATTCTGCTGAAGTTTTATTTACCGTGAATTCAAAAAGAGAATTAATTGTTCTTTCAGTAGATTCCAACAACAGCCAACTAGAAAGCTATTTAAAAGCTAAATTGAACTACAAGAAAGTAGATCACCGACCCGGACAACCAGGTGAGATCTATTTATTACCTGTTAAAATGATTAAAGACCTTTAATCTTTTATTTGAATTATTTGAATTAAAAAGTTGTCTTAACGGGCAACTTTTTTTATTGAAGTAAACTTTCAAGGAGCCTGTGAACTTTCGGGCTGTTCCAATCTGCAGCGCCCACCTTTTCAACAACAACCTTTCCATTTTGATCTATAATATAAGTACTCGGCAGTGATTTTGAAATCATGGGTTCCGGAGACCTCGAAACCTCAAAATACACAGGGAAGGAATAATCCTTGTTCTTCATAAAGTCAAAGACCCTTTGCTTTTTATCACTGGTCACAAATAAAAAGCTTACTTTACCCTGATACCGGTCGTACAAGTCTTGTAATCCAGGCATTTCAGCAACGCAAGGCGGGCACCAGGTTGCCCAGAAATTAACGAGGATAACGCTGCCTTTAAAGGTTTTAAATGGCACCCTGTTTCCTTCCGTATCAATCAAATCCCATTGAAAAGAATCAATAATGACCTGTTCATCCGCATCTTTTTCCAAAGAAAAAACACGGGTCGTCACCATGCTCACCCCTCTGATCAAAACCGCTCTGACGGGCAAACCGTAAGGCGTAAAAAGGAAGATTATAAATCCGATAAATAAAATATTGGAAAGGTTCTTTTTAAGAAAGTTCATTTGATGTGTTTCGGTTCAATGCATTTTTATTGATAAACTGGAATAATTTATCCTTCTGCAAGATAATTGTAATCAGGCATAAAACAAAAACCAAAAGAGCCAAAACAAAAAGTAATCCACCATCATTTTGAACTTCAATGCCCAAACCCAATATGTGGGATAAAATGGCTCCACTTATGACCCCCAAGCCCAAAACGGCCCCTAAAAGAGATGATCTGCGGAACATCAACAGCCCTCCGATGACAAACTCCAAAACCCCTGTTCCAATTCTGCCATAAGGTTCGGCACCCAATTGTTCAAAAATGTAAACACTTTCAGGCGCACCGGTAAATTTGAAATATAAAGTTTGAAGTAAAATCACTGCAGCAATCAGGGAGCTGCTTCTTTCAATATAGAATTTCATAAAACCAAATTTGGGAATCAGTCGATCCTATAATAAGATACTTACATAAACCCCTGCGAAACTCGATTCTTTTCGCGACAAGCTTCAGACAGTACATATGTTCGCTTCTGCTTATCCGCTAAAATTATTTCATATATGATCATGCAAGGGCAAACAAAAAGCCCCGTTGAATAACGGGGCTTTGAATTTTGACCTATAAACAGAATTGAGTTTATCGGGCATTTTCTTTTTTGATCAAATTAAGGGCAGACCCTTCCTTAAACCATTCAATCTGATTTTCATTGTAAGTATGGTTTAATTTTATCAGGTCCTGACTCCCGTCATCGTGATTGACTTCCAGAGTCAGTTGTCTGCCAGGAGCAAATTGATCCAGATCTACAAAATTAAAAGTGTCATTCTCCTGAATCAAATCATAATCACTCTCATTGGCAAAGGTAAGACCAAGCATGCCCTGCTTCTTCAGGTTTGTCTCATGGATTCTGGCAAATGATTTTACAATCACTGCGGCAACGCCCAAATGCCTTGGCTCCATTGCAGCATGCTCTCTTGATGAACCCTCACCATAATTATGATCCCCAACGACAACTGAATAAATCCCTTTGGCTTTATAAGCTCTCGCGGTTGCCGGAACAGGGCCATATTCACCCGTCAACTGGTTCTTGACCAAATTTGTTTCCTTGTTATAGGCATTCACGGCCCCGATGAGCATATTATCCGAAATATTGTCAAGGTGACCCCTGAATCGCAACCAGGGACCGGCCATGGATATATGGTCCGTAGTACATTTTCCAAAAGCCTTGATCAATAATTTTGCAGCTTCAATTCTGGTTCCGATCGGTTTAAAAGGCTCTAGTAATTGCAGCCTTTTCGAATCGTCATTCACAACTACTTCAATTCCTGAACCATCTTCAACCGGCGCTACAAATCCTGGGTCTTCTACGTCAAATCCTTTTGGTGGTAATTCAAAACCTGTTGGTTCATCGAACATCACTTCCTCCCCGTTATTATTAATCAGTTTATCAGTCATCGGATTAAAATCCAGTTTTCCTGATATGGCCAAAGCGGCTACCATTTCAGGTGAGCCTACAAAAGCATGTGTGTTTGGATTACCATCCGCTCTTTTCGAAAAGTTCCTGTTAAAAGAATGAACAATGGTATTCTTTGGCTGCTTCTCAGCTCCTTCCCTTGCCCATTGACCAATACACGGGCCACAGGCATTGGTGAATATTTTTGCATCGAGATCTTCAAAAATCTCCAGAAGACCATCTCTTTCAGCTGTATATCTTACTTGTTCAGATCCCGGATTGATACCGAATTCTGCTTTGGCTACCAGGTTTTTATCAACGGCCTGCTTCGCAATTGAGGCTGCCCTCGAAAGATCTTCATAAGATGAATTGGTACAAGAGCCTATCAATCCCCATTCAACGTCCAAAGGCCATTCGTTTGCCACAGCTTTATCATGCATTTCACCCACCGGGGTTGCGAGATCCGGGGTAAATGGTCCATTCAAATGAGGTTTTAGTTCAGATAAATTAATCTCGATGACCTGGTCAAAATATTGCTCCGGATTTTCATACACTTCATCATCTCCTGTCAAGTAATCGGCTATTTTATTAGCATCATCTGCCACCTCATCTCTGCCTGTGGCTCGCAAATATCTTTCCATGGAGGCATCATACCCGAAGGTAGAAGTGGTAGCACCAATCTCAGCTCCCATATTGCAAATAGTGCCCTTTCCGGTGGCTGACAAAGACTTTGCGCCTTCTCCAAAATATTCAACAATACATCCAGTACCTCCTTTTACGGTCAGGATACCTGCCACTTTCAAAATCACATCTTTTGGAGCTGTCCAGCCGCTTAATTTTCCGGTTAATTTGACACCAATTAATTTTGGAAATTTCAATTCCCAGGGCATATCTGCCATGACATCAACGGCATCTGCTCCTCCAACTCCTATCGCAATCATTCCTAATCCTCCAGCATTCACGGTGTGAGAGTCTGTGCCAATCATCATTCCTCCGGGAAAAGCATAATTCTCTAAAACCACCTGGTGGATTATCCCTGCTCCGGGTTTCCAGAATCCAATTCCATACTTATTAGAAACCGAAGCCAAAAAGTTAAACACTTCACTTGAAGTATTGATCGCCTCCTGCAAATCCTTATCTGCACCAATTCTGGCCTGGATCAAATGATCACAGTGCACCGTTGTAGGAACAGCAACTTTCTTTTTACCCGCCTGCATAAACTGCAAAAGGGCCATTTGTGCGGTCGCATCCTGACAAGCAATCCTGTCTGGCGCAAAATCAACGTAGTCGACTCCTCTACTGAAAGATTCCTTCGGGGTACCTTCCCATAAATGATTGTATAATATTTTTTCGGATAAGGTCAAGGGTCTTCCAACCACCTTTCTTGCCATATCAACGCGGTCAGCCATCCTTTCGTAGACCTTTTTTATCATATCAACATCAAATGCCATAATTTTTATTTAATTTATTCTTAATGAAATTTTGGTTCCCAAAAGTACGAAATATAAAAATGATTTTATAAAATATTCATTGAAAATAGCCTGTAATGCATAGACCTGCACTGATGCGCTTTAATTCTTTGAAAACGATAAAAATGGTATTGAAAAGGAGGGTAATTTTACGAATTTCATAAAAAAAAAGCAAGCCAATAAGCCGGATTCTGTTATCCCACCATTGGCGGAACTCTTATCATTTATCTGGATTGTAAATTACTTTACAATTCTAGCTGCTTACCCCTTGAAATCGAACGAGTAGTTCTCCCCCGACGAATCGGATCTCCAATGTACATAGCATTGCACCGCATAGAGTTTACCTGATTTCACTACAGCCGAACTGTACATACTTTCTGTTGCACTTGTCCTTTCACGCCGAAACGTGACGACGGATGTTATCCGCTATGCTACTCTTTAGTGTCCGGACTTTCCTCCGCGCCTTGACGCGGCGATAAGATGACTTGCTCTTATTTTTGCAAAAATAGTCTAATTCAACGTCAAAAAAAAATCCCACTCTTGTAAACAAAAGTGGGAAAATTGCTATGAAAAAGAATATTACTATTAAAAGTAATATAAATAAGATTGTAAAAATACAATATTTACATCAAAATCCTAATCATTTAAAGATTTATTTTATAAATAATCAAAAGATCCAAAAATTTGACGCCATAAAAAAACCCACTCTTATAAAGAGTGGGAAAATTGCTATGAAAAAGAAAAAGTTACTGAATTGTAAAATCCAGTAAAACAAATATAATGAAAATTTTCCTAAAAAAATTTATTCATTACAATTTCTTGGACTTAATAAATTGATTTCTCTTAAGTTATGAAAACATGTCTTTTACTTTTTCAAAAAAAGATTTTTCCGAATTCGATGGTTTCGGAATAAAATTCTCGTGTTCACCTTCATTTTTAAAGAAGGCTCGCTGCTCTTTGGTCAGCTTTTTTGGCGTCCAGACATTAAGATGTACAAGCAGGTCTCCCTTGCCATATCTGTCCAGGCTCGGAAGGCCTTTACCACGTAATCTCAAAATTTTCCCTGACTGGGTTCCCTCTTCAATTTTGATTCTTACCTTTCCGGTTAAGGTATCTATTTCCTTGCTGGTGCCCAGGACTGCCTCTGAAAAACTCACGTAAAGGTCATAGTGCAAATTACTTCCCTCACGTTTCAGCTTGTCGTGCTGTATCTCCTGAATGACAACAAGAATATCCCCGGGAATTCCATTTCCCGGAGCTTCATTACCTTTTCCTGATACTTTCAGCTGGACACCATCAGTCACACCTGCCGGAATATCAATCTCAACGGTTTCCTCTCGTGTGACCAGTCCGTTGGCATCCGCACCTTTAGGCCGGTGATCAACAATTTTACCAGATCCCTGACAAGTTGGGCAAGTCGTTGCAGTTTGCATTCTCCCCAGAATCGTATTGGTCACCCTCATCACGCTTCCCTGGCCGTTACAGGAGGTACAGGTGTTGTATGTCACACCCGGCGCCTTGACCTGACGTCTCACTTTTACCTTTTTGGTCACTCCGTTCAGAATGTCCTTGAGTTCGAGCTTGACCCTGATTCTAAGATTGCTTCCTTTGACCCTGCTTTGACGAGAGCCACCACCAAAGCCACCACCAAAGCCGCCACCGAAATGACCTCCGAAAATATCTCCAAACTGGCTGAATATATCGTCCATGTTCATCCCGCCAAAGCCACCTCCGGCGCCTCCGTTCTCAAAAGCAGCGTGGCCAAAGCGATCATATTTTGCTTTTTTATCTTCGTTGCTCAGTATCTCATAGGCTTCTGCAGCCTGTTTAAACCGTTCTTCAGCCTGCTTGTCTCCCGGGTTTTTGTCCGGGTGATTCTGTACTGCCTTTTTACGATAGGCCTTTTTTATTTCACTCGCCGTAGCATTCTTCCCTACACCAAGTATTTCGTAATAATCCTGTTTCACGACTGACTCTTTTTAAATATTAACGGCCTTAGTTACCAATGACAACTTTTGGAAATCTAATGATGCTCTCTCCCAGTTTGTATCCCTTTTCAACAACATCAATGATTTTTCCCTTAAGTTTTTTTGAAGGCGCAGGAATTTGAGTGATTGCCTCATGCACTTCAGGATCGAAAGAATCCCCTTGCTTCACCTCCATGTCCTTAAGTCCTTTTTGACTCAGGGTATTCTTGAATTTGTTGTAAATCAATTGCATCCCTTCCAGCAAAGCCTTATCTGAAGATTTTTCAATTTCATTCAAACCCCTTTCGAAATCATCCAATATTGGCAATAATGCTGTCATAAGTTCCTTATTGGCCGTACTGAATAATTCAATACGTTCCTTGGAAGTCCTTTTTTTATAGTTTTCAAATTCAGCAAATAACCTCAAAAAATTATCTCTCTCTTTCCCAACTTCCTGTTTCAATTTCTCAACCTCGTTTTCAACTACCTCATTTTCAATTGATTCTGGATTGTTTTCTGCATTTTCATTTGCAACCTCCTGAGGTTCGGTGTTTTTATCCATTGCCTTGTCTTTATTTTCTTTATGACTCATTTTTAATTCTATTTTGTGCTCATACAGCATGGTAAGCAAATTACCTGCCAAGTGTTCAATTGTGTCATATTGTCACAAATTAAAAAATATATGTAAATTCTGTTCCTAGAAAGTATCATCAATTCTCTCGATCCTGGCTCCCAGAGCCCTTAATCGCTCATCGATGTTTTCGTAACCGCGGTCTATCTGATCAATATTGTGAATGGTACTTGTTCCTTGGGCAGAAAGTGCTGCGATCAGTAATGAAATACCCGCCCTGATATCAGGAGAGCTCATTGTCGTGGCATTTAAGCTGGACTCGTGATTCATCCCTATAACCGTTGCTCTGTGCGGATCGCATAAAATGACTTTTGCTCCCATATCAATTAATTTATCGACAAAGAACAAACGGCTTTCAAACATTTTCTGATGGATAAGAACGCTTCCTTTTGCCTGCGTGGCAACTACCAGAACGATACTCAACAGGTCGGGGGTGAATCCTGGCCAAGGTGCATCTGACACGGTCAGTATCGAGCCATCCATATAGCCCTGGATCTTATAACTTTTCTGAGCCGGTATATAAATATCATCACCTTTTTGCTGCAGGTCGATGCCGAGTTTTCTAAACACATTGGGAATCTGGCCCAGGTCCTTCCAACTGACATCCTTTATGGTTAATTCAGAACGCGTCATGGCTGCCATCCCTATCCAGCTTCCAATCTCGATCATATCAGGAAGAACCCTGTGCGAGCAGCCGCCTAATTCCGTCACTCCCTGAATGATCAACCGGTTCGATCCGATACCCTCAATTCTTGCGCCCATGCTGACCAGCATTTTACACAACTGCTGGATGTAAGGCTCACAGGCCGCATTGTAAATTACCGTTTCACCTTCAGCAAGGACGGCTGCCATCAATATATTTGCCGTACCCGTTACAGAAGCTTCATCCAGCAACAATTCCTTTCCGATAAGTTTTTCAGCCTCTACCCCGTAAAAATATTCTTCCTTGTTATACCTGAACGAGGCTCCAAGCTTGATAAACCCTTCAAAATGGGTATCCAGCCTTCGTCTTCCGATCTTATCACCTCCCGGTCTCGGTATATATCCTTTGCCAAAACGAGTGAGTAAAGGACCAACGATCATGATCGACCCTCTCAAAGAACTTCCATCCTTTTTGAACTGCAGGGACTCCAAATAGTTGAGGTCAATATCATCTGCCTGAAATGTATAGGTATTGGCCTCCAGCTTTTCGACCTTGACGCCCAATTCCCCTAAAATAAAAATGAGTTTGTTGACATCCCTGATATCAGGAATATTACTTACGGTAACTTTTGAACTGGTTAATAGAGTGGCACAAATGATTTGGAGTGCTTCATTTTTTGCACCCTGGGGTACAATTTCACCCTGAAGACGATGTCCTCCTTCAATTTTGAATACTGACATTATAGGAAACTATTATGGGAATTATCTTTTTCTAAAACTCTTTTTGCCCTGTTTTTGAGAACCCTTCTGGTAGGTACCTGATTTTCCTGATTTCTTCCTCATCAGGTCTTTTGATTCTGAAAGGGGTTCTTTCTCTTTCAACTTTAATTTTCCATCAGACAACTCACTCAGATGGCTGAAAATAACCTCGTCATCAACAGTGTCCTTGTTCCAGTTCAAATAACATTTTTTCATATGATTGGCAATGGTATATACCAAAGCGTCTTTCATTTCTCCCTCTTCCCAGGTCAGGGCCGTGTCGATCATGATCTGAATGTTATTCCCGTAAAACCGATATTTAGAAGCCGATTTAGGATATGGCAATCCTTCAGGCTTGGCCTGTAAAAGCTCTCTTTCAGGTTTTGGATAGGGCGTATCAACATCCAGTTTATAATCCGACATGATGAACAGCTGATCCCACAATTTATGCTGAAAATCAGGTACATCTCTCAAATGAGGCTGCATATTACCCATAACCTGCACTATGGCCCTCGCCATTACGTTTCTCTCTTCAAGGTCCTCAAGTTTCATACAATGATTGACAAGTTTTTGAATGTGCCTTCCGTATTCGGGTATGATTAAATGTTCTCTTTCAGAATTATATTCTAAATCCATCCGCTCTTTTCTTTATATCTACTTATTTATTAATATTATCTCTTTGTGCAAAGTAACAATTATTTTAATTCCCAAGGCAAGCATTTAGCCAATAATCTTCAACTTGGCGAATTGCAGCAATAATTTTTTCGTGTCTCCCGATTCAAATTTGATCTCTGCCTTTCTGCTGTTACCGATACCCTCAAGGAGCACTACCTCTCCACGTCCGAATTTTGCGTGCTCCACAATATTTCCTTTAACCATTTTGTCATCAAAAAGATTTGGATTTGCTACCGCATCACTCAACTTTTTTAAATTTTTAAGTGGTTTAGAATCAGGAGCTTTTGAAATATTACTTTGTGCCCTTTTCTCAACCCTTCTTTGCAGGGGCTTTTTAAACCTGATTTTGTTTTCATCGGGTATCCCAAAAATATCTTTGTTGAGGAACTTATTGTTCACCACCGGCTCTTTCTTTGGTGCTATATGATCCAAAAACTGCTCATCAATCTCCTCTAAAAACCTGCTGGGCTCACAATCAACGAGCTTACCCCATCGATATCGGGACTGGGCATAACACAGGTACACCTGTTTTTCTGCACGTGTCAAAGCCACATAAAACAACCTTCTTTCTTCTTCAATTTCGCTCCTTGTATTCATGCTCATTGCAGAAGGGAACAAATTCTCCTCAAGACCTACAATGTACACATAAGGAAACTCAAGGCCCTTTGCCAAATGAATTGTCATCAGCGAGACACGCGGCACGTCGTCTTTTTCCTGATCAAAATCAGTGGCCAATGCTACATCTTCAAGAAAGAAAGCCAAAGAGGCGTCTTCGCCCTTTTCAGTCTGCACTTCGATAAAATCTTTTATACCGTTCATCAGTTCCTGAACGTTTTCAACCCTGCTGATCGCCTCAGGAGTTCCTTCACTTTCAATGTCTCTGATCAATCTTGTTTGCTTGACGACCATGTCGGCAACTTCAAAAGCATTCTTCGAAGCCGCCTCAATCTGAAAGCCCCTGATCATGTTTACGAAATTCTGTAATTTTGTCCTGATCCCCGCATTGATACCGATCTGCAATTCATCTAATCGGGTCAGCACCTCGAACATACTGACCTTATAGTGATTAGCAGCTATCAAAATTCGATCCAAAGTTGTTTGACCGATGCCCCTTGCCGGATAATTGATGACTCTTTTCAGGGCCTCTTCATCATTCAGATTGATCAGCAGCCTTAAATAGGCCAGCGTATCCTTAATTTCTTTTCGCTGATAAAAAGACAGGCCTCCGTATATTTTATACTTGATATTCTTTTTTCGAAGTGCATCCTCAATGGCCCTTGACTGGGCATTGGTTCTGTAAAGCACCGTAAAACTGTTATTGGGCAACTGGTGCTGCATCTTATTCTCAAATATGGAGGCAGCAACGAATCTGCCCTCTTCTCCTTCCGAGAAGGTTCGCATGACTTTGATCTTTTCGCCCACCTGATTTGAGGTCCAGATCTCTTTATCCAGTTTGGTTTTATTTTTGTCGATCACACTGTTGGCTGCCTGAACAATAACCCCTGAAGACCTGTAATTCTGTTCGAGTTTGAATAATTTTACATCATCATAATCTTTTTGGAAATTAAGAATATTCTGAATATTGGCGCCCCTGAAGGCATAGATGCTCTGGCTGTCATCTCCCACCACACAAATATTCTGATAGCGGTCTGCAAGGGCCCTTACGATAAGGTACTGAGAATGATTCGTATCCTGATACTCATCTACCAGAATATACCTGAATCTGTCCTGGTATTTGGCCAGGACCTCGGGAAATCTGGTAAGCAGCTCATTGGTTCTCAACAAAAGATCATCGAAATCCATGGCACCCGCTTTAAAACAGCGGTCAACATATTCCTTGTAGATCGAACCCAGTTGCGGCCTTCCTGAAACCTTGTCAGCCTCTATAATCTCGGGGTTTTGATAATAGGCTCTTACAGTAATCAGACTGTTCTTGAACTGAGAGATCCTCCCAAGAACCTGTTTGGGTTTGTATTTGTCCTTTTCAAGCTGCATCTCTTTTATGATGGAAGAGATCAATCTTACAGAATCCTGGGTGTCATATATCGTGAAATTGGAAGGGTAACCCAATTTTTCTCCTTCACTTCGTAAAATTCTTGCGAACACACTGTGAAAGGTTCCCATCCATAAATTTTTCGCTTCACTCGGGCCAACCACACCCGCAATTCTGTTTTTCATTTCCCGGGCAGCCTTGTTGGTAAAGGTAAGTGCCAGAATATTAAACGGATCCACACCCTCTTTCATCAAATGGGCTATTCTGTAAGTCAGCACCCTTGTTTTTCCGGAACCGGCACCGGCAATGATGATCATAGGCCCTTCCTTCTGCAGAACAGCTTCCCTTTGTGGTTCATTCAATTCATCCAAATAACTATGCAATGCCTCTGAGTTTTGCCTCAAAAATACGATGGTTATTGTACAAGAACAATAAAAGTTATTGACATTTTGTCAAAAAAAAACCGCTTGTAAAGCGGTTTTTCTTATTTGGTGATTTTATATTATTTGGTAGCGTAGATCTCCACCCTTCTGTTGGCTTGTCTGCCTTTACTGGTATTATTGTCTCCGATGGGTTTTGATGATCCGTAACCAATGGCTTTGATATTTTCTGCCGGGAAGCCATTGTCAATTAAATAATTCATGACAGCATCAGCTCGTTTTTGTGAAAGCTCCTGATTGATCTTATCGCTTCCTGTACTGTCGGTATGTCCTTCAACAACAAACTTCGAAGTCGTGAATTCAGTAAGAATCTTGTCTATGCCTTCAAGCCTGATCTGTGTTTCATCAGTGAAACTGTCCTGGCCTGTTTTAAAATAAATGGCTCTGGCCAAATCCGTAATTTCCTTTTGAACCGCCGGGGTTACAACAGGGCAACCATAGTTTTCTGCCAATCCGACGATATTCGGACACTGGTCATCTTCGTCTGCAACGCCGTCACCATCCGTATCAATTACGGGGCAACCTTTGTTTTCAACAGGACCTGCTTCATTTGGACATTGGTCCTTCGAATCCATCACGCCGTCACCGTCGGTGTCAGGACATCCGTTGAATTGCTCTAAGCCGGCAACCTCGGGGCACATGTCTTCCTTATCCATAAATCCGTCTCCGTCTGAATCAGGACACCCGTTGAATTCGGTCAAACCGGGTTCGTTAGGACATTTGTCCTGTGAATCCTGAATTCCATCTGAATCGCTGTCAGGACAACCCTGGAATTCTTCAAGACCCGCAACTTCAGGGCAAAGATCATCCTTGTCTTTTACGCCATCCTTGTCAGTATCTTTTCCGCCAAGATTGAAATTCAATCCAACCATGACCATTGAAGTTGTCATGTCATAGGCAACATTACTTCCAGGAATGGCTCCAAGTGGATTACCAGCTCCCGCCATCATAGGATTAAGCAAGAGACCTTCTGTTTTTCCGTCACTCATACCATAGTGATATACAGCATCAAGCTTGAAATTATCTGTAAACTCATAACTGAATCCAAACTGGAAAGCGTGCGCTATAATAGCCGTTGCCGGAACAGAGAAAAAAGCCAATTCCTCGTTGATTGGATTTGTGCTGTAGGTGTATCCAAATCTCAATGGTAAGCGGTCAATAGCTTTCAACTGCAATCCTGCGGAAACCACTGAAATATTTTCCCAACCAAATCCTTGTACCGTTCCAAACTGGGTCCAGCCTGATTGCTTAAAGCCTTCTGTACCCTCATAATCAACATAGCGGTAATCCAGGGCAAAATCAACAATACCTTTTGAATATCCTAAACCAACTGAAAAAACGGCAGGATAATCCATTTGAAATGTGTCACCATTCCCAAAATCAAACTCAGAAAAGGTTTGAGCCGTTTTGTAAGAAGCCCCCAGTTTGATTCCTTTCAGAGAATCATAGAACAAACCTACTTGCCCCCCAAAACCAACTGCTGAATCATCCCCTTTCGGATAACCGGCTGCCGTCGGAACTGCTAAAGGATTTGGCTCCAGTGACAAACTCGCATAATTAAAAGTGGGCTGTAATCCAATTGAAAATTTGTCCGAAAAGTTATAAGCCCATGTAAACCCGATCTGCAACAACATGTAATCAGATTCAACATGACCAAATCCGCCTGCATACTGAGGCCAGTTAATTGGATTCGTAGGTGCTGAAGGATCAAAATTTGGGTTCGGATTTCCTTGTAAATCGGCTGGATAATTCAAATTCTCAGGAAAAGTTACTCCAAAACCGCTAACACCAAAAGCTGAGACGCCAAATGTATGATTGGAATCTTCTTTGCCCCATGCAATAGCCAATGCAGGCATTGGTGATGTCCCTCGATCATCTTCAGTGGACCCGCTAAATACAGATCCATCTGGAAATGCTAAAGTGGAATAGACTTCAGGTGATGAGAAAAAAGCTCCAATGTCAAATTTTAATTTGGTTCCATCAAAAACGGAAAGAGCTGCGGGATTCCATTGCATAGCACCGCTGATATCAAGAGGCTGCGCCGTAGCGGCCCCACCCATAGACATGTTTACAGCGCCAACACCTTGCATGAGATGACCGGTTTGGGCCATTGCCATGCTGCTTAATAGAATTAAGAATAGTTTAATTGTTTTGTGTATCATAATGATTAAATTTGTCATGCTTTACATAAACAAGGTGAATTTATTAAAATTGAAGTCTAAATTTACTTTATTTGTTTCAGCAATCTGTTATTTTGATGACAAATTTAGTAGCAATTGTTACAATTAAACGTGATAAATATCATTAAAGCGCCATGTGTAATGTAAGTTACATATGAGGAGCAATACCTATAAAAATTATTAAATGGACCTATCCAAGATCATAGAATTATTATCATACACCTTGCCGGCAGTTGTAACAGGACTGGTTGCAGTTTATTTTTTCAAATCTTTTACAGCAAATGAAAACAACAGGCGCAATTTTCTGTTGAGAAAAGAAGGACAAAAAGCCGCTCTGCCCCTAAGGCTGCAAGCCTACGAAAGGCTAACACTGTTTTTAGAACGTATATCGCTGAACAAATTGCTGATCAGGGTTCCCCCGACAGGCAAGGATCCTTTGAAATACAGCCATAAACTAACCGGTATCATCGAGCAGGAATTTGAGCACAACCTTGCCCAGCAAATCTATGTGTCAGAAACGGCATGGAAAGCAGTGGTCACCTCAAAAAACCTGATGATCAAAATCATCCGGACTTCATCCGACAATAAAGAGATCGAAAGTGCGGACCACCTGCGCGAACATATTCTTAAAAACCATATGAAGCACGAAGGACCGACCGAGGCGGCTTTGTCTTTCCTGAAATCAGAAGTTCGCAAAATATTCTAGGCAAATTAAGTCTGGGAAAACTGTGAATGGTATTGTTTATCTTTGGGCTATTGTTTAACCCGTAAATGACTTATATGTTTTTGAAATCATTCATTTCCCTGTCTCTTTTTTTAAGTGCCACGCTTTTCTATGCACAAAGGCCGGATCCTGATATTATTGCATCGAAATCCGGGGATATTGCAATTCAACCCATTCTTCATGGTACTTTGGTACTGGAATATAACGATAAAATAATTTATGTGGATCCTTATGGAGAAGGCAGGGCATTTAAAAATATCGCGAGGCCTGACCTCATCCTGATTACCGACATCCACGGAGACCACCTCAATGAAAAAACCCTGGACGACATATCTGCGGCAGGCGTTCCCATTATTGCTCCAAAGGCCGTGGCAGATCAGATCTCTGAAAAATACAAGAAACAGGTTTCAATACTTGGAAATGATGAGAAAA
Organism: uncultured Flavobacteriaceae bacterium; assembly: GCA_965365165.1. Lineage (GTDB taxonomy): Bacteria > Bacteroidota > Bacteroidia > Flavobacteriales > Flavobacteriaceae > Lutimonas. Next base: position 1,057 of record CBDUAP010000013.1, on the reverse strand, counting down.
CCAAAATGTTCGGCATTCATATTACGGCCATTCCAATGTATAATTTACCCGAAACACCTGATTCAAAACACGTGAAAGGAAGAGGAAATGGGTATCTCTTGAAAATGGGAAACAAAAAGATCTACATATCAGGTGATACTGAAGATATTCCTGAAATGAGGGCCCTTGAAAATATTGATGTGGCTTTTATTTGCATGAACCTCCCTTACACCATGGATATAAATCAGGCATCAAATGCCGTTGTCGACTTTAAACCATCTGTTGTTTATCCCTATCATTATAGGGGCAATCCTGACATGAGCGATACAATGGCCTTCAAGAGACTGGTCAATGATAAAGATGATTCGATTGAAGTAAGGTTGAGAAACTGGTATCCTGATTACAAATAAAAATTATTCCAATTTTTTTCTTTAAAAAAATTAAATTAATGTGTTGTATATTAGTATTTTATACAAATTTAATTAATGTATAACACTAATAATATCATGCTTGGTCAGCATATGGTAATTTCCGTCTCCACCATCCACAATAACAGCCTGGTTATTTTTATGTATCAAAGCTGAAATCTTTTCGAGAGCAACCTGTTTGCCAACAACAGGATAGGGCTCACTCATGACTTCCTTAATCGGTTTATCGGCGATATCCTTGTCTTCAAAGTACAGTCTAAAAAGACGGCTCTCATCTAAAGACCCAACAAACCCGGCTGCATCGGTAACAGGAAGCTGTGAAATGTCGTGCTTGCGCATGCGCTCAATGGCATGTGATACCAATTCTTCCGTTTTTACCGAGATCAGAGGTCTTTCTTTATGCAGCCTGATCAAATCTGCTGCTGTTTTGTACTTTTCATCCAGAAATCCTCTTTCCCTCATCCAGTCATCGTTGAACATTTTTCCGACATAACGGCTTCCGTGATCATGAAACAAAACGACCACCACGTCATCAGGTTTGAAATGCTTTTTTAGCTGGATCAGTCCCTTGACTGCAGAACCTGCAGAATTGCCCACAAAAATCCCTTCTTCCAGTGCCAGTTTTCTTGTGTAAACGGCTCCGTCCTTAT
>CBDUAP010000012.1:0-25337 GCA_965365165.1 uncultured Flavobacteriaceae bacterium | reverse complement strand
AAAATTAAAAAATTATGTCAGACATTGCATCAAGAGTTAAAGCTATTATCGTTGATAAATTAGGAGTAGACGAAAATGAAGTTACTAATGAAGCTAATTTTACGAACGATTTAGGAGCAGATTCATTGGATACAGTTGAGTTAATTATGGAGTTTGAAAAAGAATTTGACATCCAGATTCCTGATGACCAAGCCGAAAACATTGGTACCGTTGGTCAAGCAATTAGCTATATAGAAGAAGCTAAATAAATTATACTTTACTTATAAAATTACGAGCTTTTCCAATAAGGATAAAGCTCGTACTTTATTGTTTTTTTATTACAAATAATTGTTGAGATGGAATTAAAACGAGTTGTTGTTACAGGTTTAGGGGCTTTGACCCCCATCGGTAATTCTGTTGAAGAATACTGGCAAGGATTGGTCAATGGTGTTAGCGGAGCTGCGCCCATAACTTATTTCGATGCTTCCAAATTCAAAACTCGTTTTGCCTGTGAGCTCAAAGACTTCAATGTCACAGATTTTATAGACAGAAAAGAAGCTCGAAAAATGGATAGGTTCACGCAATATGCCATGGTAGTAGCAGATGAGGCCATTTTAGATTCAGGATTGGATCTTGACAAAGAAGACGTTTCCAGAATTGGCGTGATCTGGGGCGCAGGAATCGGAGGTCTTGAGACCTTTCAAAACGAGGTGCTTGAATATGCTAAAGGAGATGGATCTCCAAGATTCAACCCGTTTTTTATCCCAAAAATGATTGCAGATATTGCCCCGGGTCAGATCTCGATCAAATACAATTTACAAGGACCTAACTTTACAACTGTTTCGGCCTGTGCATCTTCTGCCAACTCCATTATTGATTCCTTGAATTATATCAGGTTGGGTCAGGCAGATATCCTGGTAACAGGAGGATCCGAAGCAGCAGTTACAATTGCCGGAATGGGTGGATTTAACGCCATGCATGCCTTGTCAACCCGAAATGATGATCCCAAAACAGCATCAAGGCCTTTTGATAAAGACCGTGACGGTTTTGTTCTTGGAGAAGGAGCCGGAGCCTTGATTCTTGAAGAACTGGAACATGCCAAAGCAAGAGGAGCGAAAATATATGCCGAAGTAATCGGAGGAGGACTTTCAGCCGATGCACATCATATTACGGCGCCACACCCTGAAGGATTAGGCGCTAAAAATGTTATGTTCAATTGCCTGAAAAATGCAGGTATTCAACCGGAAGAAGTTGATGCCGTTAATATGCATGGAACATCTACCCCCTTAGGTGATGTGGCAGAATTAAAGGCGATCCAGTCTGTTTTTGGAGAAAATGCCTACAAGTTGAACATCAATTCTACGAAATCAATGACCGGGCATTTACTAGGTGCGGCAGGAGCCATAGAAGCCATCGCTTCCATTTTATCCATTAAAAATGGAATCGTTCCTCCTACGATCAATCATTTCACGGATGATGACCAGATTGATCCGAACCTGAATCTTACTTTTAACAAGGCTCAAAAAAGGAACGTCAAAGTTGCGATGAGCAATACTTTTGGTTTTGGCGGTCATAATGCCTGTATTTTATTTAGAAAATTCGAAGATTAACATTGAAATGAATTTTATTCGCAAAATAACAAATTCTAATCCTGCAGAGGATGAAGAATTTATTATGGCGATTAAGAAAATATTGGGTTACAAGCCGAAAAAAATAAAGTTTTACAAAGAAGCATTTACCCATAGCTCACTTAAACGAACCAATGACAAAGGAAGCCCTTTGAACTATGAGCGCCTTGAATTTTTAGGGGATGCCATCCTTGGAGCCGTAATTGCGAACTACCTTTTTAAAAAGATTCCATACGCAAATGAAGGGTACCTTACCCAAATGCGTTCAAAAATTGTAAGCCGCGAACACCTTAATGAACTGGGTAAAGACCTGGACCTTAAAAGATTTGTGGAAAGCTCTATTTCAGGCAACAACTTTGGAGACAACATACACGGAAACCTGTTTGAGGCCCTGATCGGAGCCATTCATTCTGATCGTGGATATTCATTTACGGAAAAATTCATATACCGTTTTGTTATTGAGCCCTATGTTGATATTGAAAGGCTTGAAGGTAAAATAACGAGCTACAAAAGTGTATTGATCGAGTGGAGCCAGAAAAATAAAAAAAGGATCAGATACAATGTTTATGAGGATACCGGAAATGACACTTTAAAGCATTTTAGCGTAAAACTATCGGTAGATCATGATATCATTTCAAAAGGGAGGGCAACTTCAAAAAAGAAAGCCGAAGAAATTGCTTCCAAGAGGGCCTATTACAAATTAAAGCCACAAATTGAAACCTGACCTTTCACATTATCCAATCTTATTCTCATTTCTCTGCTGATTTCTTATAAATTTGACCCGTTTTACCGAAACTATCTTTATTTTTGCAAAAATGTTTGTTTCAAATTTATAATTGTGTCAAAAATTCATTCCATTGATTTTGAATATGATCATGATTATGCATTGATCGGTATCCATTCGATCTTGGCTGATTACAGAATGGCTTATTTTTTAAACGATTCTTTGAGCATCCATTTGCAGCGTTTTAAGGAAGATCTAGATTTTTCAAGCAAAAATTGTAGTTTTCCTCTTTTTACATTTGATGATAAAACCGCTTTTAAATCATGGTCTTTGATTGCCAATAAATTTGTCTTCACCGAAGATGTCAGTTCTAAAGGCAGTAATTTATTTCCTGAAGAGACCAAAATTGCCTATTTGATCCCTGAAAAGAAACAAATAGATTATTTCATTAAAATTATCGGATTAAAAGGAGTGAATGAAATAAATGAAACGCTGCACAATATCAATAAGATCAATAATATAATTGCATGTTATGCAATTGAACCCATGAACTTAAAATCAAGGGATAACTTAATTTTTTAAAAATGACAAAAATTAGAAAAAAGACCAAAATAGTTGCCACCCTAGGACCCGCTATTTCAAGTAAAGAAATGATAAAAGAAATGATGATCGCAGGGGTTAATGTTTTTAGAGTCAATTTTTCTCATGCAGAATATGAAGATGTAAAAACCAGGATCCGATACATTCGTGAACTGAATCTTGAAAACAATTTCAATGTTGCCGTTCTGGCAGATTTGCAAGGTCCTAAATTACGTGTTGGTGTGATGAAAGAAGGTGTTGAGGTAAAAGAAGGGGATGAGTTCACCTTTACTACAGAACCTTGTACAGGAGACGAAAAAAAGGCCTTCATGACTTATCAAAATTTCCCCAAGGATGTTGAAAAAGGTGAAAAGATACTGGTGGACGATGGGAAACTACTATTTGAGGTTATTGCAACCGACAGAAACAATAGTGTGAAAACTAAAGTGAAGAGAGGTGGACCTCTAAAATCCAAAAAGGGTGTAAATCTTCCAAATACAAAAATATCACTCCCGGCTTTGACCGAAAAAGACATTAAAGATGCCATTTTTGCCATCGAACAGGAAGTCGATTGGATCGCTTTGTCCTTTGTGCGAACTCCGGAAGATTTGGTAAAAATAAGTGATCTGATCAAAGAAAAATCAAGCTATAAAATTCCTGTGATCGCCAAAATTGAAAAACCCGAAGCAGTTGAGAACATAAATCACCTCACCTCTTATTGTGACGGATTGATGGTGGTGAGAGGAGATCTGGGGGTGGAAATTCCAATGCAAAAAGTGCCGATCATTCAGAAAATGCTCGTTCGTAAGGCAAAAGAAGCACGAATTCCGGTGATCATTGCCACACAAATGATGGAATCAATGATCACGAGTCAGATTCCTACAAGAGCTGAGGTAAATGATGTGGCGAACTCTATTATGGATGGTGCAGATGCTGTAATGCTGTCTGGGGAAACCTCAGTTGGACAATATCCGGTAGAAGTGATCAAGGCTATGCGAAGGATCATCACCAGCGTTGAAGATTCTGAACTGATCGAGGGTTATGTACAAGGCGTAAACTGTATCAATGAGCGCTATATATCAAAAGCGGTTTGCAGCAATGCAGCCAAGCTGGCAGATGAAATCGGTGCCGCGGCCATAACCACTTTAACAAACAGCGGATATACTGCTTTTCAAATATCGGCAAGAAGGCCAAAGTCAAACATTTTGGCTTTTTCAGACAACAGAAGGATTCTGGCAGGATTGAATCTGTTATGGGGGGTCAAGGCGAAATTTTATGACAAGATGGTAAGTACAGATGAGACCATTGAAGATTTGAACAAAATTACGCTTGAAAACGATTATGCCAAAAAAGGTGATTTTGTGATCAACCTTACTTCTATGCCTGTGATGGCAAAAGGTATGGTGAATACCTTGCGTGTTTCACAATTGTAAAAAATTATGTTTGAGACGTCCTCAATTGCTGCTCAATTCTTTGTGCAGCAGTTGAATTCCGTCTTGAATCAGATTTTTATAAGAAGGGTTTTCTGAGAGTTTATCAAGGTGCGCTTTCACTTTTTCTTTCAATACATTATTTTTTTCCAGGTGGATCAATTCATAGATCTCAAGAGTGAGCAACCAATCCGAAGGGTATTTTTCGCTTAAAATCGAAAATATATCTGACAGCTTTTTAAGATCAATACCTCCGGTTCTCCTCATATCATTTACCATTGCATAATAGGAAAATAGTTTTTTTTCATTTTCACCGTAATGGATCTTATGGGTCTTTTCTTTGGGGATCTCATAAGAAAAGTTGTACGCATTTGGGTCGGCAATTCCAGAAAAAGCCGAAACGACACTTTTACCTACCGCCATGTCATAAATACCCCAAGAGGGATGAAAAAGGACCTGGTCACGATGGGTAACCAAACAGTTTTTAAAGGAGATCAGTATGATCTTGCCCTGAAGATTCCTTTTTCCTGTAATGATCTCTCCCTCTACGATGATTCCTCCTTCAAACTGAAGTTTCGTCTTTCTTCCTTCGTAAATTCCATAAACTTCGAGATCAGTGGGAGACATGTTTTCAATGGCAAGGTTGATTCCTTTTAATTTTCCTACCGGAGACCCAAATCCTTCCCTGTGGTATTCCTTGGCATGTCCGATAAGCTCCTTGTTTTTATAAGCCAAAGCAGTAGGACCGTCAGTTTTAATATAGATGGGACGGTAATTTTCATCCGTGATTACCTCACAGAATTTTCCGGAAATCTGGATTCCGGTACTCAATTCAATCGTTCCGAGATCCTTTGCATCAATCAGTTTTTCAACACCTTTGAGCCCGCCTGCCCTTAGTGCCATTTTATTGGCAAATTCTTCCAGTACAAAACTCAAATGAGCAAAGTCAGGAGTCACGAATAGTTGCGGCTGAGGTTTTGTAATATCAAAAGCAACATCAGAAGCTTCAATGGTGTATGGCAGCTTCTTTACCCGACTTCCCATGCACCACTTACTCTCTCCTATAGATGACAACAATCCTGCTCCATAAATTTTGGGCGCCTTAATCTCTCCGATTAAACCGTATTCAACGGTCCACCAGTGCATGTTCCTGATCCTGGCCATTTCACTTGGTGCACCCATGTTACTGCTGATCGCGGCAATTTCTTCCTCAGCTTCAAGTATCTCTTTTGGAGGGGTATGAGGATCTTCCTTGATAATGGAAAGATGCCTGATCGCCTCGTATAATTCATAATCTTTGGCAGATGAAATGGCCTTGGATCCTATTTCGCCAAAACGACGCAGGTATTCAGCGTACTCCGGATTAGCAATAATAGGCGCATGGCCTGCCGCCTCGTGAATAATGTCAGGAGCTGGCGTATATTCGATGTGGTCAATAGTTCTGATGTCGGCTGCAATTACAAGTGTATTATAAGCCTGAAATTCCATAAAAGCATTGGGGGGTATAAATCCGTCTACCGAAACTGCTGCCCAGCCAATCTCTTTCAAAATACGGTTCATGCCTTCCATCCTTGGAATTTCATCTGCATTGATCCCTGCCTTGATCAATCCGGGAAGATATGACTCGTGAGCAACATCTTTTAAATAATCCATGTTTTTGCGCATCACATACCTCCATACTGCCTGATTCTGAGCAGTATATTCATCGTATGGTTGCTTCAAAATAAAATCCCTAAGGTGGTTGGGAAGTTTATCCAAAACCCGGTTTGAAAGATATTTTCTCTCCATAAAATGCCTTTTTGGTAAAGTTAGACATTTTATATATTTATTGTTCATAAAAGTATTCACCCTTCTAATAATTCAATTTTAATAATTATTCATTTTTTCAAGTCATTTCTTGCAAATATTTTTGATTAATCAGAATTGAAAAGAAAAAATGCAAATAAAAACGAGATGAAGCCATCTGTAATTTTTTACTGATCTATAAAGGCTGGTCCAATCTGCATTCAGAAAGACCTTTACCCTGTCTCTTTTTTCCTCTTTTATCAAGATCCGGGAGTTTGTCAATTCAATTCATATGACACTATAATCAGGTCGAGGAGAAATTCATCAATTTGACCTCCAGCAAATCATTTTTTCGTTAAATTCGCAATCAAGCATTTATCCAGATTCCTTACTCCATGTTAAAATCAGGGTTTTTTATTTTTGTCGTTTTCGCTTTCTTGTTTTCATGCAAATCTGTCAGGATCGTTGACAAGCCTATTACATTTGATCAGGAAAGAAAACAACTCACACTGGATTATATGGAAAAAAGATATGGAATCACCACCTCCAGCACTGAAATAAAACCAAAAATGATCGTTGTGCACTGGACGGCCATTCCAAGTCTTGAAAAATCATTTAATGCTTTTAAGGACAGCAGGCTGCCCAATTGGAGGCCAGATATTACCAGTGCCAGTTCTTTGAATGTATCTGCACAATTCCTGATAGACAGGGACGGAACTGTTTACAGGTTGTTGCCTGAAACTACCATGGCCCGCCACGTCATTGGCCTGAACCACTGTGCCATTGGCATTGAAAATGTGGGAGGAACACAAAAGACCCCCTTGACCAGAAAACAGCTGAAAGCCAATATCAGGCTGGTTAAATATCTAAAAGAATCCTACCCTGAGATCGACTATGTAATTGGACACATGGAATACACCCAATTTGAAAATCACCCTTTATGGATGGAAATCGATGAAGGGTACAGAACCCAAAAAACTGATCCCGGCGCAGATTTTATAAATAAGATCAGAAATGCAACAGCATCCTACCAATGGAAACCTGTACCAACAAAATAAACCATATGACTAAGCACCTTTTTATTCTCCTGTTCCCCTTTTTTTGCTTCTCACAAGGCAAGGACCTGCATTATGACCTTTTTCAGTCTTATGACTCTTTTAAAGAAGCCTCTCTGGAAATCAGAAGATTTAAACACAGCGATATCCAGCCCTTGCTCGACAGCCTTAAAAAAGAAAAGGACTTTAAAGTGACCTTACTGGGCAAATCCATCCAGGGAAGAAATATTTCAATGGTAAGTATTGGTAAGGGAAACATCAATGTTCTGCTTTGGTCACAGATGCACGGTGATGAACCGACAGCCACGGCAGCCATGTTTGACATGTTCAATTACCTGAAAACAGATCAAAAACTACTGGAAAACCTCAAGGTGCATTTTATTCCTATGCTCAACCCTGATGGTGCAGCTTCCTTTTCAAGAAGAAATGCAATTGGTATCGACATCAACCGCGACGCTGTGGCATTGCAATCACCGGAATCACAAATACTCAAGAATACACGTGACAGCCTACAGGCCCAGTTCGGATTCAATCTTCACGATCAAAGCAAATACTATAACGTAAAAAAATCGGCAAAACCGGCGACGATTTCTTTTTTGGCACCGGCTTTTAATTATGAAAAAGACATTAATGAAACGAGAGGTAATGCCATGCGTATCATCGCAAAAATGAATCAAATCATACAACGCTACGCGAAAGGTCAGGTTGGAAGATACAACGACGAGTTTGAGCCCAGGGCCTTTGGGGATAACATGCAAAAATGGGGCACCAGCACGATACTGATAGAATCAGGCGGATTTCTGGATGACCCTGAAAAACAATTCATTAGAAAATTAAACTATACCACGATATTGTCTGCCCTGCAAATTATTTCGACCGGAGGCTATAAAAATGTGACCCTTGATCAGTATTTATCCATCCCCAAAAATGACCAAAAACTATTTGATCTCAAAATTGAGAACCTCAAATTTTCTTACCTGGGAATGGAATTCAAGGTAGACCTGGGCATCCAGCATGTAGAAAAAGAAAATAAAACCCATTCCGCATTTTACTATCTGGGAAAAATAAGCGATATAGGGGATCTTTCTACCCGCTATGGTTATAAAACACTTGATGCCGATGCCCTGACCTATAAGAGCGGGGAGACCTACCCTAAAATTCTGGAAGATTTTGAAGCCTTTAAAACCCTTGACTTTGAAAGCCTTATAAAACAGGGGTATACTGCAGTAAGTATCAACAATATGCCGGAGGAGGTAAAATTCACTTCCTACCCTATGAATATCGTGAACCTTGAAAAAATAAGGATTCCTAAAAATAACTCCATGCCAAAATCACCTTTTACATTGGGTAGCGAAGCAACATTTTTGTTGAAGAAAGATGACAAGGTATTATATGCCGTGATCAATGGCTTTGTTTATTCCGTAAATGACAACAAAAATGAGGTCAGGAATGGAATTGTAAAATAATGTCTTGTAATTCTATTTTTAAAGTGAAGCCCTTTTTTACCTTTTTTATCATCATTATTTGCAGCTCGTCTTCTCTTCATGCGCAAAATATACAGGTAAAAGTAATCTCTTCGGAAAATGCGATCGAGATCACTGGTGCCGGCATCAGTGATCAAGCAGGTGACCTGAAATGTATAACGGACGAAAAAGGCATGTGCAGCCTTCAGGAGGCGGGCACTTACATTTTCAGTAAAGACGGTTATGATTCGAAAACCGTCAAGCTGGAAGAAAACGGTCTCACCGTCGTCGAATTATTTGAAAAACCTCAAAACCTGAATGAGGTTCTTGTGAGAACAAATCATTTTCAAGGCGAATTAAAAAAAATACCGGCTTCAATTGCACTGATCTCTGCTGATGTGATTCAGAGCAACAATATATTAAACATCGCTCCCGTTCTCAATTCGACTCCCGGAGTCTTTATGCATAACGGAACCCTAAGCACAAACAGGATCACGATCAGAGGAATTGGTTCAAGAACACCTTTCGGAACAAGTAAAATAAGGTCCTATTATCAGGATATCCCGCTAACAAACGGATCAGGTGAAACAACGATAGAAGACATTGAGTTAGGAGGAATTACCAGAATGGAAGTTCTCAAGGGCCCTTCTTCCAGTTTATTTGGTTCAGGTCTTGGTGGCGTAATACAATTCATCCCTGACAAAGGTCTCTTCAATACAAATACCCTGCAAACCAACTATACTTTTGGATCTTTTGGATTACAAAAATTTTTGGCGCAGGCCAAGCTTGGAAATAAAACCAATTCGGCCAATATCATTTACTCCAATACCCACAATGAAGGCTACCGTGAAAACAATGAGCTCAAAAGGCAAACCCTTAGTTTTGCTTCAAATCACTATTTGAATGATTCCGATAATCTGGTCGTCATAGTTAATTTAACTGATCTGAAAGCATACATCCCAAGCTCGCTGGACGAGGAAGATTATATCAATAATCCTGAAGCAGCAGCTTTTACATGGGCAAGATCTCAGGGATTTGAGGACTATACCCGCCTATTGCTCGGATTGTCTTGGCAACACGATTATGCTTCAGGGGCAAAACAGATCAGCAGTGTGTTTGGGAGTCTCCTCGACTCATATGAAGCCAGGCCCTTCAATATTTTGGATCAAAACACCCGGGGAATGGGAATACGCAGCCGTTTTGTGAATTCAAGTATCATTTTTGAAAAAAAATTGCAGTGGACAGCTGGCCTGGAGTTGTTCAGTGATCTGAATTCCTTCAAAACCTTCGACAATCTGTATCAGGATTTTCCACCAGGTACGGGAAGCGTCAAAGGTGAGCAACTAAGTGATTTAAAAGAAAAAAGAAATTATATCAACCTTTTCGCAGAGGCAAAATTCCACTTTTCAGAAAAGACCCTGTTGGATATTGGGTTTAATTTTAACCAGACCTTTTACAGGCTTGAAGATAAATTTAACGGGGTCGCAAATGATCTTTCAGGAAATTATAACTTTAAGCCCATTGTATCTCCCAAGATTGGGATTACCCATCAACTTCATGAAAATGCAATGATCTTTGGCCTGATCAGCCATGGCTTTTCGCCACCAACCCTGGAAGAAACCCTTTTGCCCGACGGACTGATCAATACAAATATCAAGCCTGAAACAGGATGGAACTATGAACTTGGAAGCAGAGGCAGCTTCATCAAAAATATCTTTAATTACGAGCTGTCTTTATACTATATGGATATCGATAACCTACTGGTGGCGAGGCGTACAGGTGATGATCAGTATGTAGGGGTAAATGCCGGTAAAACAGCCCATAAAGGTATCGAGATTGGGCTAAACTATACGATTCTAAACCGCCCTTTATTACAAATCTATCATAATAATGGGTTTAGCTTTAACGATTATAAATTTGAAGATTTTAAGGATCTGGAAAATGACTACTCGGGAAATGACCTTACCGGAGTCCCCGACAAAATTTTTAATTCACAGCTTTTTATACAAAGTGAAACGGGACTGTACGGAAATGTTACTTACCAGTTGGTCGGGGCCATACCCATCACCGATAACAATTCAGTTTACTCAGATCAGTATCAGTTGCTCAACGCCAAAATAGCTTATAAAAAAACGATCGGAGACCATTTTCAAATAGATGTTTATCTTGGGTTCAATAATATATTTAATGAAAAATATGCTTCTATGCTCCAGATCAATGCCAGTAGTTTTGGTAATAATGCCCCCAGGTATTATTACCCGGGTGAACCTTCAAATTTTTACTCGGGCATTAACATGGAATATATCTTTTGAAAAATTGTAACTTTATACTTAAAAAGACAGTATTATGAACAAAATAAGTTTTCTTGTCATTATCCTTTCGTCCTTCTTGCTGCAATGCCAGAAAAACACTGAATTCACAGATGATAATGATTTTAGCTATAAAGCCGAAGCCGTGATTGAAGGTCTTGACATTGCCTGGGGCATGGTATTCCTTCCTGACGGCTCAATTCTTGTGAGTGAACAGGATGGCAGGTTGATTCATTTCAAAGAAGGTAAGAAAACAGAGGTCAAAAACGTTCCCGAAGTTGTTTATGAAAACCAGGGGGGACTTTTGGATCTTGAACTGCACCCTGATTATGAAGACAATGGCTGGATCTATTTTTCATTTTCCGGTAACACGGAAAAAGATGACCAGGGGTCCAATACCACAATTATGAGGGCCAGGATCAAAGGAGATCAATTGACCGATCATGAGATGATTTACAAAGCCAGTCCAAACAGTAAAAAAGGACATCACTTTGGTTCAAGGCTTGAATTTGATAATAATGGCTATCTCTACTTCTCAATAGGTGACCGTGGCAGCAGAGACCAGAATCCTCAGGATATCACTCGTGACGGAGGAAAGATTTACAGGCTGAATGATGATGGCAGCATTCCTCAGGACAATCCCTTTGTGGGGAAAGCAGGTGCCAAAACTGCAGCATATTCCTATGGCCACAGAAACCCACAGGGCATGGCCCTCCATCCGGAAAGTGGAAAAATATGGGTTCACGAACATGGGCCAAAAGGTGGTGACGAAATCAACATCATTCATCCCGGTAAAAATTACGGATGGCCTAAAATAACTTATGGGGTAAATTACGATGGCTCCACCATTACCAGCGATACTTCCTTGCCTGGCATGGAGCAGCCCTTACATTACTGGGTTCCTTCCATTGCGCCCAGTGGCATGGCTTTTATCACCAGCGATCAATACCCGGGATGGAAAAACAAGCTCCTTGTGGGCTCACTTAAATTTCAATACCTTGATTTGATTACCCTGGAAAATGGAAAAGTCATCAAAGAAGAAAAACTGCTTGATGGCCTGGGACGCTTGCGCACCGTTAGAATGGGTCCCGATGGATATATTTATGTTTCGATAGAACAAAAAGGAATCTTCAGATTGGTTCCCAACGAATTATAAAGCATCAAAAAAGAAGGATAAAGGCCTCTTGTTCCCTTTGAAAAAAGGGATTTTTTTCGAGTAAAGAGGCGTCAAATCTTATATGTTCCGTATCTTTGCATCTGAATTTTTCAATACAGATAAAGCCATGGAAAAAAAAGTTATTCTGATTATTCTGGACGGATGGGGTGAGACCCAGAATCCTGATGTTTCTGCGATTTATAAAGCCAAAACTCCTTTTTTTGATTCCTTATTAAAAAATTACCCCAATGCAAGCCTCAGAACAGACGGGCTGCATGTCGGATTGCCAGAGGGCCAAATGGGTAATTCTGAAGTGGGCCATATGAACCTTGGAGCAGGAAGAATCGTTTATCAGGATTTCGTAAAAATAAACAATGCCGTGGCTGATGGTTCAATCGCTGAAGAAAAAGTGCTTAAAGATGCCTTTTCTTATGCCAAAAATCAAAACAAAAAAGTACATTTCCTGGGGCTTTTATCTGATGGGGGTGTCCATTCACATATTGATCACCTCAAAGGGCTTCTCGATGCGGCAAACAAATCAGGGTTAAAGGACGTTTTTGTTCATGCCTTTACTGATGGAAGGGACGTGGATCCTAAATCAGGTTTAGGATTTGTAAAAGAAATTGAGGATCACATGGCGCATTCAACGGGTCAATTGGCCTCTGTCTGTGGAAGATATTACGCCATGGACCGTGACCAGCGTTGGGAAAGGGTAAAACTTTCTTATGATGTGATGGTTAAGGGTATCGGCGAAACTTCTTCCAACGCAGTTGAAAGTATTCAAAAGAGTTATGATGAAGGAATCACAGATGAATTTATCAAACCCATCTCCATGGTAAATGAGAACAGTCAACCTGTTACTACCATAGAACCTGATGACGTGATCATCTTCTTTAATTTCAGGACAGACAGAGGGAGACAACTTACAAGGGCGCTATCGCAGGAAAACTTTCCTGAATATAACATGCACAAAATGCCTTTGCATTATGTGACCATGACAAATTATGATGATTCGTTCCAAAATGTTTCGGTAATCTATCCTAAAGATAACCTTTCCGAAACCCTGGGAGAAGTGTTGGAAAAAAACAATAAAAAACAGATCAGGATCGCAGAAACCGAAAAATATCCACACGTTACTTTTTTCTTTTCCGGCGGAAGAGAGAAAGAATTTGAGGGTGAAAAAAGGTTGCTTTGCCCTTCGCCAAAAGTAGCGACTTATGATCTCAAACCCGAGATGAGTGCGAATGATATCAAAGAAGCCATCATCCCGGAACTGGAAAAGCGCGAAGCAGATTTTATTTGTTTGAATTTTGCAAATACCGATATGGTTGGTCACACAGGTGTTATGGAGGCAGCCATGAAAGCGGCCGAAGCTGTTGACGCCTGTCTTGAAAAAGTAGTGACCAAAGCATTGGAAAACGACTATTCAAGTATCATCATAGCAGATCATGGAAACAGTGAGACAATGATCAATGAAGATGGATCACCCAATACGGCGCATACGACAAATCCGGTTCCGTTGATCCTGGTTGAAAAAGACAAAGAAAATAAAATTAAAGACGGAGTTTTAGGGGACATTGCCCCTACAGTCCTTGACCTTCTCGACATCGCCAAGCCCCCGGTAATGACGCGAAGCACCTTATTGATAAAGGAATAGTACAAGTGAATAGTTATTTACGGGATATAAGAAAAAGACAAAGGCTTCGTTTAAATTAATGATAAAGTACATAATAAGGGCTTTATATTAGATTCACAGCCCATTTATGATTAGTTTTGATAAATGCATAAGATGAGAATGTTACCTAAAAATTCCTTGTTAATCGCCGTTGATTTTGACGGCACAATCGTGGAAGATGATTATCCTAAGATTGGCCCTGCCAAGATCTTCGCCTTTGACACGCTTTTGGAATTACAGCAAAAAGGACACCGATTGATTTTGTGGACCTATCGTTATGGTGAAAGGTTACAGGAAGCAGTCGATTTTTGCAAGAAGAACGGCCTTGAATTCTATGCCGTGAACAAAAGTTATCCTGAAGAAAAATTCGACGGAAGCATCAGCAGAAAAGTAAATGCCGATGTATTCATCGATGACAGAAATGTTGGCGGCCTTTTGGGTTGGGGAGAAATCTATCAGCAACTGTTAAAAACAGAAAAACCAAAAGAGCATAAAAACAAAAAAGGCTTTTTTGGGTTTTTGAGAAACAAATCCTAAACTTAAAATTCAGCTTTTTTTTGAATTTCCACTAGAAACTCCCAATTATCAGGAGTACTAAATTAATGCTGTTTTCTTTTATTCTTTTCCTTTTTTAAAATATCTTTGCAACGGCTTGTTCAGCACGTTGTTTATCGTTGTGCTTACCTTGTCAGAAAGGAATTTTTGCATCAAGCCTTGATACAAATCATTTGTTAGTGATCAGAAAACCTGAGTTCACCTTCAAATTAAAAATAACCCGCTTATGAAATCACAGGAATCCTACCGCATATTTGAACAGAGCATTAATGATTATCATATGTCTGATCATGTTGATACCCCAATGAATAATCCTTTTGAAAAAGACGATATCAGACATCTTTTTTATCATAAGAACTGGGTTGACACCGTACAATGGCACCTGGAAGATATCATCAGGGATCCGGAGATCGATGCTCAGGAAGCCCTTGCAATAAAAAGAAGGATTGACAAGTCAAATCAGGTTCGCACAGACATGGTGGAATATATTGACAGTTATTTTTTGGACCTGTACAAAGATGTTCAAATTAAAAAAGACGCCAAAATCAATACTGAAAGCCCGGCCTGGGCCTATGACCGCTTCTCTATTCTGGCACTCAAAATTTTCCATATGAAGGAAGAAGCTGAGCGTTCAGATGCTTCAGAGGAGCACAGGGCTGCATGTAATGCCAAGCTTCAGGTATTGTTGGAACAAAGAACAGACCTGTCTACGGCCATTGATGAATTGCTTGAAGATTTTGAACATGGTGAAAAATATATGAAGGTTTACAGGCAAATGAAAATGTACAATGATGACAGCCTAAATCCAGTCCTTCGTGCCCGAAAGTAAAAGGCCCCGTCCAAAACATATTTTGATCATGAGGATCTCTGCAATCGGAGATGTAGCCATGATCGTTCCTCTTGTACTGGGATTACGGCAACAATATCCTAGCCTTAAAATTACAGTGCTGTCAAGAGCCTTCTTTAAACCTTTGTTCAGTGGCATTCCGGAAATTGGGTTTTATGCCATCGATGTGAAAGGAAAGCACAAAGGGATTTTTGGATTGTACAAATTGTTCAAAGAATTGAGAGGTCTGCGTATCGATGCCTTTGCCGATCTTCACAATGTATTAAGGTCAAAAATAATTGGTTTTTTCTTCAGGCTCAGCCGGGTTCCCGTGGTGGTTATGAATAAAGGCAGGGCCGAACGCAAAGAACTGACAGCGCTAAAGCCTAAAAACCTGTTCCCGATCAAACCCATCGTTGAAAGGCATGCGGAAGTTTTTAAGAAACTGCAATTACCCCTCTCTTTGGAACAGATCCAATTGTTATCTGCCTCAGAAATTTCTTCTGAAATCAAAGATTTAACCGGAGAAAAGAACTGCAAGTGGATAGGAATAGCTCCTTTTGCCGCCTTCAAAACGAAGATGTACCCTTTGGAGCTCATGCAACAGGTGATTGAGCAGCTCGCTTTGAAAAATGTGAGGATATTCCTTTTTGGAGGAGGAGATCAGGAAATCAAATCACTGGATAAGATGTCTTTAGTCAGTGAAAAATGTATCAATGTGGCTGGAAAGCTCAGTTTTGAGGCAGAACTGCAACTGATAAGCAAACTGGATCTGATGCTCAGTATGGATTCCGGCAACGGACATTTGGCAGCCATATACGGTGTTCCGGTGGTGACAATATGGGGCAATACGCATCCCAGTGCAGGATTTGCTCCCTTTCGCCAACCTGAAGCAAACGGTATCACTCCAGACAGGATAAAATACCCTTTAATCCCCACCTCAATTTATGGGAAAAAGATAGTTGAAGGTTATGAAGAATGCATGGCGAGTATCAGCCCTGACCAGGTGATTCAGAACCTTTTAAGACTTATTTAGGACTGAGGGTGTTTCAATTGAATTTGAAGCATCCATGTGTTTTTTTCCACTTTCTTTTATTCAATCTTTTTACTTTTTGGAGTATCTTTGCACCGTTAATACCAAAGCATGATTAAAATTAAATCTCTTGAAGAAATAGAATTGATGCGTGAAAGCGCATTGATTGTTTCAAAAACGCTGGGAGAAATAGCCAAAGCGATCAGGCCTGGTATTACTACACTTGAACTCGATAAATTGGCTGAAGAGTTTATCAGGGACCACGGGGCCGTTCCCGGGTTCTTGGGTTTGTATGATTTTCCCAATACCCTATGCATGAGCCCTAATGAACAAGTGGTTCATGGTATTCCAAACAATATTCCCTTAAAAGAAGGAGACATTATATCTGTAGACTGCGGTGCGCTTAAAAATGGTTTTTATGGTGACCATGCCTACACTTTTGCTGTAGGAGAAATTGATGATGAAATAAAAGGACTGCTAAAGGTGACCAGGGAAAGCTTGTATGTTGGCATCCGTCAATTCAGAGCTGGCAACCGGGTTGGAGACGTAGGTCATGCCATTCAAAGTTATACTGAAAAACACGGCTATGGCGTTGTCCGTGAACTGGTAGGTCATGGTTTGGGAAGAGAAATGCACGAGGATCCCGAAATGCCCAACTACGGAAGGCGTGGTAAGGGTAAAAAATTCACTGAAGGGATGGTCGTTGCCATTGAGCCCATGATCAACCTGGGAACCCACAGGATAAAACAGTACAGTGACGGATGGACCATTAAAACAGCAGATAAAAAGGCAAGTGCCCACTTTGAGCATGATGTTGCCATCATAAACGGAAAGCCACAGCTCCTTTCTACTTTCTCTTATATCAACGAAGCCCTGGGGATACAGACTGATGAAGAAGCCGAGTTTAGGGCCTCATAAGTATTTCATTGATGAAGATCTTCAAATACCTGCTCAATACGATTCCCCGGCCTTATTTGATCAAAATGAGTTATCTGGTTCGCCCGCTTCTGTCTATATGGCTGAAAGGTGATACCTACACAGATCCTATAGATGGCAAAAGTTTTAAACGCTTTCTGCCTTACGGGTACGCAAAGCAAAGACCCAATGTGCTGTCACCAAGTACCCTTTCGCTGGAGCGCCACAGGCTGCTCTGGCTCTATCTTCAAAATGAGACTGAATTTTTTAATAAGCCTTTAAAGGTTTTGCATATGGCCCCTGAACAATGCTTTCTGTCCTTGTTTAAAGAAATGAAAAACCTTCATTATACCACGGCAGATCTTTATTCCCCAATTGTCGACGTCAAGGCAGACATCCTTGACCTCCCCTTTGAATCGAATCTTTTTGACGTGGTTTTATGCAACCATGTATTGGAGCATATCGAAGATGATCACAAGGCTATGAGCGAGCTTTACAGGGTCATGAAACCAGGTGGCTGGGGCATCTTTCAAATACCACAGGATCTAAGCCTTGAACAATCCTATGAAGATTTCAGCATTACCGATCCGCAAGAACGCGCCCGGCATTTTGGTCAGTATGATCATGTCCGTATCTACGGAAAAGACTATTTTGACCGTTTGAGAAATGTAGGTTTTGCAGTAAAGGAAATTGATTATTCCTCTTTGCTTTCACCTGAACTGGTTGACAGGTATTGCCTGGCAAAAGGAGAGATCCTGCCTGTTTGTACCAAATAAATTTTTGAATCTTCGGGATGTGATCAGAACATCGACCACTGAGTTATTTTCTTATACTTTTCAACAGAAAAAAATCCTGTCCATTTTATAAAAAAGACTTAATGATAATTGACAATTGAGGCTGGTTTCAAAGTTCTTTCAAATCTGCAGCGTTGATCCACCCCATTTTACCGTCGGCAATCTTGATCTTTTTCCAGTTATCCAATGTCTCAAGGACCCGAACTTTTGTTCCTTCGTGAAGTTCGAAATAAACATCACTTGATCCGGTTGGAGCACTCTTAACATCAGCCTGGCTTGAAAATATGATCGCACTGATATTATTGTCAACATAATGTTTGTTCCTGTAGGTAAAAAAGAGAAAAGTGGTCACAAGAATCACCGTCAGGATGCTCGTCACAAAATAAATTCTTTTCTTCACAGTACTGTATGAGAAATGATAAAGCAAAAATAAAATAGCAAAAACAAAAGCCAGACTGACAGAAATCTTAGCCCACGTCTCATAAGTAAACCTCAGGACAATTAATTCTATAAATTTCTGACCAAGACTTTTGGGCAAGGGTTCAATATTGTCCAATACCATGGCATTGGCAAATTCAAGGTTGAATCTGATGTCCTGATCATTAGGACTCAACTGCAGGGCCTTTTCATAATAATAAACGGATGGAGCCACCTGATTGGTTTTATAATAAATATTGCCCATGTTGAAATATAGTTCGGCTGATTCCAGCTGCTGTTTTTCAATTTGCTGATAATATTCCAGGGCCTTCTCGTAATTTTCCTGCTGATAGAATTTATTGGCAGCGCTAAATAAACTGTCGGGCTCTTGTGCTTGCGCCAACATTCCCGTCAGGAGCATAAACAAAACCAATACGATGTTCAATTTAACCTTCAAACCTTTAACCTTTTTACTATTCAAGTTTTATAATTCTTTATCTATTCTGGCCAGGACTTCCTTGGCCTTTTCGTACTCCTGCTTCATCATCACATTCGTGGTGGGTGTATAGCGGGCAAAATCACAATTATCGAGTACCTTATTGAACTCTTCGATAATATTTTCATCCACTTCCCTCTTTTTAAGGATTTCCGCAATTTTCTCCTTGGATATCTCTGACGTTTCCACCTGTAATTTTGCCTTCAGATAATTGTGAAGTGCCTTTTCCAAAGCAATATAAAAAGCTTCCTTTTTACCCAATTGCTTTTTGGCCTGTGACAAGTATTTTCTGGCCAGCCTGTCCGCCTTTCTTCTTTTGTTTCCAATAATGTCACTGTCCCTCTCACGCTTCTTTTTCCCGATGAATATCCCCAAAGGAATAGACAGTAAGGGCAGGATCATCAAGATGTAAAAGAGATTCGAACCAAAAAAGTCCTTAACTTTTAATGTGGATACAAAAGTTGTGTTCAAATGAATGAACCTTATATCACCCTCTTTACTCAATACTGGGACCTTGTTTGAGCTCACCGTTTCATCAATATATGAGGCTCCCTGCAAAGAATTTAAAACAATAGGGTCAGTAATCACGGTATGATACTTTTCTTCCTTCGGATTGAAATACGAAAAAGACACACCTGGAATCTTGAACTTGCCCCTGGCCTGAGGAACTACTGCGTATTGATCAAATACACTTCCCGAAAGTCCGTTTAATGTTGTTTTGATATTCTCTTTGTGCTCAGGTTCATAGACCTCCAGGCCATTCGGCGTTTCAATACCCGGTAATTTGATTAATTTTAGATTTCCCTGTCCACTGAGTTCAACCTTGATCTGAGCAGATTCATTGGCTCCAAGGTCAGTTTTACTGGGTGTTATGTTAAATTTAAAATCTCCAACGGCTCCTGCAAAATCAAAGGGTTTGTCTTTTACAGGCAATTCCTTTACCCTTATCGTCTTTTTGCCTGAAGTCATTGTAAGGCTGACATCGTTCATGAGCATATTTCCAAAAAAATCTCTTCTGCCAATAGGTATTCCGGCAGTTATTTCCATCTCAAGGGGTTCAATATCCAGGCTGCCACTCTTATGCGGAATCAACACTGTTTTCCTGACGATGACATAACGGTGCGGCTTGCCTCCGTAGGTTCCGTTTCTGGCCACCCATTTTTTAACATCAATATTCTGATTCCAGAAACCGCTAAATGAAGGCGTGGAAACTTCCCTCGTATTCTGAACATTAACAAAATTAGTGTTCACGTATAACTTGTAAACCACCGAAATACTTTCCCCTACATAAGGTGTCATATCCGATACCTCTGCCACCAAATGAATATTTTGCTGTGCCACATATCTAGGATCATCAGGGTCTTCGGGTATTTCAATGGCGTCAGATACGGTTATCCTCACGGTATTGGACCTGATCACTTCCCCGTCATAGGTAATACTTGCTGAAGGTATGGTAAACGTACCCTTTGACAAGGGCTGGATAATATAGGTATAGGTCAGTTTATAGGAAGTTCTTCCGTTTATCGATGAAAAACTACTTGACTGACTGGGCCCGGCAAGCACTTTAAAATTTTTGAAATCAGGAGGAGTAAAATCGTCAGCCCCCTGCTTGTCTATAGAAAATTCTATCCGTAACCGTTCATTGAGTCCAAGTTCACTTTTACTCACAGCAGTTTTAAACGTTACCTGCGCGATAAGGCTTTGTACTGTGATCAAAAGAATCAATATGGTTAAATAGTTCCTTTTCATTTTATATGAGATGACCATTTTATATCGATACATACAATATATTCCTGGCTACCAGTCTTTTTCCTGTTTTACTTTTTTCCCTTTGGCTTTTTTAGCATTAACTTTTTGCTGCGTTTTATTCTCTTCATTGTTCATGGCCTCCAACAGCTGCTCGATCTGCTGCTGACTCAATTGATTTGGCTGAGGCTGCTTTTGCTCTTCTTTCTTGTCTCCCTCATTCTGCTGATCCTGCTGGTCATTTTCATTATCACCCTTGTTTTGATCTTCTTCTTTCTTGTCATCTTCTCCCTGGTCCTGGTTTTGATCCTTGTTCTCGCTGTTTTGGTCCTGGTTCTGATCCTTTTCCTGATCTTGATTTTGATCTTGATTCTGGTCTTTGTTCTGATCTTGCTGCTGCTGCTGATCCTTCAACAACTTTTGGGCCAGGGCAAGGTTATATCTGGTCTCCTCGTCTGTTGGGTCAAGCAATAAAGAATTCTTATAGGCAGCCACTGCCTTGTCGTATTGTTTTTCCTTCATCATCACATTCCCAATGTTGTGAAAAGATTTCTTTTTGGTTGTTAGGTCTTTGGTGCTTTTCGCAACCAATTCATATTGTGGTAAGGCATCTTTAAACCGTTTTTGTTCATAAACGGCATTTCCCAGATTATACCCCGCCTTTTCATAATAGGGGTTTTCTTTTAGGGCCTTCTTATACTTCACTTCGGCATCAACATATTTTTGCTGCTTGAAGAGATCATTGCCTTTCCTCAAAATCTGTTTTTCGGTTAATTTGATCTTAACCGGTTCTTCCTGCTCCTTTTCCTGAGACAACATTCCAAGGGGTAAAAGCAACAAAACACAAATTATATATTTCATTTTATCTTTCATTAAACAAATTCAATTTTTGTACCCATTTTGTTTTCTTATTCAATAAGAAAATATCTAAAACCAGTAACAGGAGGCCCAAACCTACGAACCATTGAAACTGGTCCTTGTAATCAGAGAACTGTTTGGACTCAAACTCCTTTTTATCTGCTTTCAGCAATAATTCCTCCACATATTCAATGGTTTTGGAGGTTTTATTTCCATAAATATACTTCCCTTCTCCACTTTCCGCAATATCCTTTAAGGTCTTTACATTAAGTTTGGTAATGACCACCTCGTCTTTATTGTCTTTCTTATAACCCACAAATTTTCCATTGCTTTTGATTGGTATTGGGCCGCCTTTATTGGAGCCCACGCCTATCGTGAAAGTTCTGATTCCAATATCAACGATTTCTTTCGCAATTTTATCCGAATTCTCCTCATGGTCCTCCCCATCCGAAATGATAAACAGGAAACGGTTGGTTTGGGTATCATCATCAAAAAAGGTTTTAGACAATTCAAGCGCCTCATTGATGGCCGTACCCTGAGAGCCAACCATATCAGGACTTGCATTTTGCAAAAACATTTTTGCGGCTCCGTGGTCAGTCGTAATCGGTAAAAGCGGATAAGCATTTCCCGCATAGATAATAATGCCCACTCTGTCACTGCCGAGCTTGTCAATGATCCTGGAAATAATCTGCTTTGATTTTTCAAGCCTGTTCGGGGCAATATCTTCCGCCAGCATGCTTTTTGAAACGTCAAGGGCAAATACAATATCAACGCCCTGCCTTTTCACCGTTTTAAGCTGTGTTCCCATTTTTGGATTGACCAGGGCCAGAACCAGAAAAGACATCCCCAATAAAACAAAGACCATCTTCAAGGCAGGTTTAAAAACAGATTTTTCAGGGCTCAGCCGATCCAATAGCGCAGCATCAGCAAAATCCCTCTGCTTTTTTCGCTTCCATAACCAGTTCAGCAAATAAACCAGTAACAAGGTCGCGACGGCGATAAAAAAATAAAAATATTTCGGCTCTTCTATTTGATACATTTTCTTTCTTGCTAACCTATATAAAACTTCTGTAGACCGTAAACTTCAAAAGCATCTCCAGCATAATTAAAAATCCGGCTGCCAGGATCAACGGTCTGAATTTTTCCTGATAATTATAATATTTAAATTCTTCGATTTCTGTTTTCTCGAGTTTATTTATTTCATTGTAAACAGATTCCAGTTTTTTGTTCCCGGTTGCCCTGAAATATTTACCATCTGTTTCACTGGCAATATATTTTAACAGCTCTTCATCGATCTCTACAGGGGCATTCCTAAAAATCAGTTTGCCATTAAGATCCTTGGCAACCGGGAACAAAGCAGTACCATTAGTTCCCAGGCCTATGGTATAAACCTTAATATTGAGTTCCTTGGCGAGCTCTGTGGCGGTTTTAGGATCTACAAACCCTGTATTGTTGACTCCGTCTGTCAGCAAAATGATTACCTTGCTTTTTGCCTTACTGTCTTTTAACCTGTTTACTGCTGACCCGAGCCCCATGCCTATAGCCGTTCCGTCATCAATTTGACCCCACCTGATCTTCCTGATTGTATTTTGTATGATCGCCTTGTCACTCGTTATTGGGGTTTGAGTAAAACTCTCTCCTGCATAAACGACAATTCCAATTCTGTCGTTGGGTCTTTTTTGAACAAATTTGCTGGCCACCTCCTTTAAGGCCTCCAGACGGTTTGGTTTGAGATCTTTGGCCAGCATACTCGCTGAAACATCAATGGCCATGACAATGTCTATCCCACGCGTGGTCTTGGTTCTTTTACTGACTTCTACGTTGCGGGGTCTTGCCAGTGCAATGATGAGCAAGGCAACCGCAATAAGCCTGAATACATAAAGCAAAGGCTTTAATTTTGACCACATATTTTTATGAGCGAATCCTGCAATACTAGGCATATTTAAGTTCGCACTGTCCTTTTTTCGAACCAAAAAATACCATACTGCTAAAATCGGAATCAATAATAGCAGCCACAGAAAACCTGGGTTGGTAAATTCCATATTACTCCCTATCATCTTCTTCCGTATTAGGTTCAACTTTCTTAGGATGCAAAGTATCTATGATACCCTCGGCATCTTCCCTGTGCAGGGCAATCTCATTTTGTAGCGGCCTGGATTTTGCAAATTTCACCAGGTCAGCCTCCTTCAGCAATTGCTTTAATTTCAGAAGGGTATCCTCTGAGATATTTAAATGACTGCTGCTGTTAAAATCTGTGATGATCTCCAAGAGCTCATCCGTCGTTGATTCAAGTGCGGGAATATTCATTTCCTTTTCAATGAAGGTCCTCACAATATCAGTCAACTCAACATAATAGGGTTTGATCTTATTTTTTGAAATGAGTTCCTTTTTATCCAATTCTTTCAATCTCATTTTTGCCGCATCAAAAGGTGGAATTCTTGAGATGATTTCTTCCTGGGTAGGCTTATCTTTCAACACAAAGTACAGAATTACAGCAATGATGATCAGTAAAAGAATCAGGCCCCAAAAGTAATTTAAATAATCACTGAACAAATAGGGCTCGTTGTTGATCTCTTTGATGTGGTACATCGGTTGTTTCAGGGTATCCACCGGAACCGTTCCTACGTCTATTATTACCTCATCGGTCAAGAACCGTTTGTCTTTTATAAAAATTTCCTGGCCGGGCAGAACATAGCGGCCACTGTCGAAACTTGTTAAAGTATATTTTTTGATCAGTTGATTCTTTAATGAATCGATTTTATGAGAAGTGACAACTCCTATCCGATTCAGGCTGTCCGATTCAAATTTAGGAAAACGAACATCTTTGGTTTCATCGACTGTTATTTCATAATTGAACTGCTCCCCGATTCTAATACTCGTTGTATCTATTTGACTCGATACCTGTGAAAAACCAGAAAACCACATAAACAAGAAACCTCCCATAAGAAGCATCCTTAGCGAGGCTTGCTTCTTTACAGGCTTTCCATCCTTCAGGATTTTTTCCCCCTTATATGGTAAATAAAATAAATTTCTCATTCCCGTTTTTCAAATTTTCATAACATGCCAAGGCACAAATACCAGCTATCCCCTTCTTTTAAAATACCCCAGTAGCTTTTTTACATAACTTTCATCAATTCTTGTATGGATGATACCTGAACCACTTTTTGTAAAAGCATCTTCAAAATAATCGACCATTTTCAAATAATGTGCGCGATAATTAACCCTTACCCTTTTTGAATTTGTATTTACCAGAACAATTTCTCCGCTTTCAGCATCTTTCACGGGAACCATTCCCAATTTTGGAATTTCTGTTTCAAGTTTGTCAAAGACCCTGATTCCTGTTACATCATGTTTTTTAGCAACAATTTTCAAGGCATTATCGTAGCCTTGATCCACAAAATCTGACAAAATAAAGACAATGGCCTTTTTCTTCATCACATTTGATAGGTATTTCAGGGCAAAAGTAAGGTCTGTTTTTCTACTCACAGGTTCAAATTCTATCAATTCTCTGATGATCCGAAGCACGTGTGTCTTTCCTTTTTTAGGCGGAATAAAAAGTTCTATTTTATCTGAAAACAAAAGCAACCCTACTTTATCATTGTTCTGTATGGCTGAAAATGCTAAAGTCGCACTGATTTCAGTAAGTATGTCCTTTTTAAACTGTTGCTGCGTGCCGAAAGATTCTGAGCCACTGATATCGACCACCAGCATCATGGTCAGTTCCCTTTCCTCTTCAAAAACCTTGACATAAGGCTCATTGTATCTTGCCGTCACATTCCAGTCGATCGATCTGATATCGTCTCCAAACTGATACTGCCGTACTTCAGAAAAGGTCATACCGCGCCCTTTAAAAGAACTGTGATATTCTCCTGAAAAGATATGATCAGACAACCTTCTTGTCTTGATCTCGATCT
>CBDUAP010000011.1:0-25748 GCA_965365165.1 uncultured Flavobacteriaceae bacterium | reverse complement strand
ATAATCGAACATTTTAGCCGAATAGGAAGTTTCAGGAAGTGTTTTTCTCGCTTCATTGGCCATCCACTCAACTTTGTCTTTCAAAGAGAGGTCCTGATCCACATAGGAAGCAAGAGCATGCATGACCACATAAAACTCAGCAATCTGTGCGGCATCGTCATATGCCGTGGTTCTTATGGGTAAATAAGCCATTTTTAAGGCTATATCAGGACGGGCCGGAGCCAATAAACCAAACAATTCAGTCGTCAATTGGGCATCGATCATCATATAATTCTCGTTGTGATCAGGATGACCTGTTTTCGGGGGTAATACCCCTTCGTGCATAAGGTCAAATGCCATTTGGTTTGACACCCATAAATAATTTTCTTCTTCCCTTTTGATGTGTGTCATCCATCCTTCACGAATTTGTTCAGGACTTAGGATACTGGTTTTCTCCTGATACAAAAGGTGCTGGTACATATATTCTATATCCGTGTCATCATCTGCCCCCCAAATACCATCTACCCCTTGAACTACAAAATCAATGGTCGGAGACAGGTCGCTGGGAACCCCTTCTCCCCAAATACTCGGCTGGTCGGGCTTGCCCCAATCGTCACGGGTGTAAAAATCACCGGTTTTTATGTCTCCTATATTACCGATCTTGTCCATCTCGGTTACCAGGCCGGTCCAGTTTGCAATACACTGTCCCAACCAGAAACCATAAAGCCTGTTGTGGTATTCTGCTCTTGAAATGATGAGATCCGCATCTTTTTTTATATAATCCTTATAGTTGAATTCAAGGTTCTTCAGGGAGGTTTCCCTTCGGGGATCATTAGTTTCCGGTTTGCATGACACTGTAATAAAAGCGACCAGGATCACAAAGAATGAGGCTATCAGTTTCATGAATTATACAATATAGAATGATGAATCAAATGTATAATTTTTCACCAGATTATGGGTTAAAAAATGATTTGAAAAACAGAAAAAAGGGATTCTTTACTTCATGTAAAAGAATCCCTCTTTGGTCAGACAGGCGAAACCTGTTAAAGGTTTATGATCTTGGTTTAATATTCTGGTTTACCCTGAACAAGTTGTCCGGATCATACTTTGTTTTGATATCGACCAGGCGGTCATAGTTTTGCCTGTAACTGGCCTGAACCCTTTCCTGTCCTTCATCCATCATAAAATTGGTATAAGCACCACCAGAAGAATAAGGGTGAAGGGCTTCCTGATAGGCTTTGGCCCAGTTGGTCAGTTTTTCCTTATTGGCCGGATCGGGATCCACACCAACAAAAACACCTGCATATTTAGCATCTCTGTAAGCCCAAGGAGTATCGGTTAATCCGGGTCGGCTAGCCGCTCCGCTTATCGGGTACAGGTGCATTTGTGACAGTGGTGTCGGAATGGTTGATCCATATTCTTTGTGAGCCGCTCTGGCTTCGGGCCCCAGTTCTGAGAAGAAATCTGCTCTCCAGTACCATTGCATACCGGCGGGCATCAGTCCGTCAAAAAGGGTTTGAACCGAAGGGTAAGGCATGGGGCCAACGTGCTCGAAGATTGGATTCTTATCACGTACTACTTGAAAAAGTTCATCGAATTTTGCCGGGTCTCCTGTGTAGCACCACACTATTCCGCAATACTTATTCATGTGTAAAAAGTCGGGGAATGGTGGCCCCGGGATGACCATGGTCGCCACAAAACCGTTGAGATCTTCAGGGGCATCATGAATGAAGTCATGGTACCATTCCATGATTTCTTCAGTTTGGTCTATGGGCCAAAGGGTTGGTCCTCCGATCACATTCTTTACCGGGTGTGCCTGAAATTTAAAGGAAGTTACAATACCAAAATTTCCACCTCCTCCTCGAATGGCCCAGTGCAGATCCGAATTTTGAGAGGCATTCACCGTCACAAAGGAACCATCGGCCAAAACCATATCGGCTTCCAGTAAATTATCGATGGTTAATCCGTATTTACGCGATAAATGACCAACACCTCCTCCGAGGGTCAGACCTCCCACCCCGGTTGTGGAAATGATACCGGCCGGTACCGCCAGTCCAAACGGGTGTGTGGCATGATCAACCTCTCCCCATACGTTTCCTCCTCCTACTCTTACTGTATTATCACTTGTATCTACCCTGATAAATTTAATTCCGGATAGGTCAATGACCATTCCATCGTCACAAATGCCTAAACCGCCCCCATTGTGACCACCGCCTCTTACAGCAATCAGGATGTTGTTTTCCCTGCCATAGTTTACACACGCGATCACATCAGCGGCATCAACACACTTGACTATCATACCAGGTCGTTTATCGATCATGGCATTGTATACTTTTCTAGCCTCATTGTAATTTTCATTTTCCGGAAGAATTATTTCTCCTCGGATTTGACCCTTAAAGTCTTCAAAATTAGATTCCATAGGTTTTGATATTTAGATTAGTTATTGGATTTTTTTAATAGTTTGACCTAAAATTAAACCGATATGCCAATAAAGGATATAAAAAATAGATCAATTAATACAACAATTCATTCAACCTTCTATTGAGGACACGAGAATTGTCAACATATATGTTAGGGAAGGAAAGACGAAAAACCTCATTCAATACGCTAAATAAGGTTTTACTCTCCTAAGATACTAAATATTAATTAAAAAAATAAATTGAACTTATAACATACGGTGAGTTAGTTTTTATTATAAGATTCCCGGTATTAGTGATTTTCGATTTTCGGGGTAGTCATCAAAATGTTTTTTGTACCATTTATGATGACCCAACGCCCTGGGAATGAGGTTTGCAGCTGTCCATATGAGAAAAGAAAGGGCTGGATAATTCCAGGCCATAATTGCAAATCCTGACCATTGCATCAATTCCCCAAAGAGATTCGGACAGGAAATATATTTGAACAAAAACCCTCTGGGAATTTTATAGCCCAATTCTCCGGGTTTCCTTAAATGGATGAGCATGTGATCACTTATTTGATTGATCAGTAAGCCCGAAATAAAAAGGGTAATACCGGTATAAAAATTCCAGTCTGCAAAAGCAGAGGTTTCATAAGGGTCAAAATGTGCCAGGAAGTATCCGTTTAAGCCGGCATTGACACAGTTAAAAAAGATGGCCGATAAAACGATGACCCAAGGCATTTTTTTCCCACGGGTCCTAATCCTGAAGGGATAAACAAGGGTCCTGTTGGTGTAATGAATGATCCACAGTATGGATAAAAGCCCGGCGTAGGCACTTTGATCAGAAGTCAGATAAAAATAGAGAATGATCAGTAAGGAGGGCGCTTCCATGATGATCCATCCGGCTCGGTTTGACAATTGTGGCCCCCAGCCATTTTTAAGGTGTCTTCCATAAGGTGCCGTAACAAATTGAAGTAAAATAAATGAGCCAATGCCCACGGCAGCCCATATCACACACAAATGGTTAAAAGTATCTAGTGTCATTTGATTTTATTTTGATGGAACCATGATATTAAATCCTTGATCGTAACCTGGATAGGCCTTGCCTCGTGACCCAACTCCCGGATGGCTTTTGAAAAATCCATTTTTGCTGAAGAAAATTTCAAGGTAACCAGACTTTCCCTGTTCACAGGCCATTTAAGAGGAAATAATGTGTCGTATATCCTGATCAAAGGCAGGATGAAAAGAAGCAGGTTGACTGGAATTTTTAAAGGCGATTTTGGAGCCCGGGCTAACTGAGCCAGGGCCTCAAGGCTGGTATAGCTTCCACCCACCAGGTAGATATTTCCTTTTTTACCCCTGGAAATACTATTGAAAATGGTTTGTGCGAGGTCTCTCACATCAACCATATTGTATCCGCCATTTGTGATAAAAGGAAGTTGACCCTTGTTAAGATCCAGTATGGTCCGGCCAAACCTGGAAGGACCAAGATCTGGTGGCCCGACAATTGCCGTGGGCCTGATGATAAATGCATCAAGACGATTATGAACTACAGCATCTAATACGCGCTGTTCGGCTATTGCTTTGGTCCAGGCATAATAGAATTTGGTATCGGTTTTATAGTCTCTTTTTTCATCAATAATTTCGTCGGATAATCCTTCTTTTACAGCTGTTGAAGAGCTGATGAACACGAATCGCAAGGGCTTGTCCAAACAGCTGTCAATGAGATTTGAAGTACCCGTAACATTCACGTCGAAAACAAGATTTTGATCAATTTCTCCCAAAGAAATGGCACTGGCACAATGAATGACCACCTCGCTTTGATCTGTGAGGGCCTCAAGTGCTCCGGCATTGTTTAAATCACCTTCGATCCATGATAATCTCGGGTGCTCAAATGGCTTGTCTTTACTTCTGATCAAAGCTTTAACGTACTTTCCCCGTTCAAGCAGATTCATGATCAGGACCCGTCCCAAATGACCCGTTCCTCCGGTAACTGATATATATCCGTTTTCTGTCATGCTGAATGAATCGCTTTTTTGATCGGTATCCAGACCTCTTCTTCAGATTCAGGGTCATCGGGTTTGTGGTCCGAAGTAAAAACTTCGAAATGTTCCCTTTGGTCCAGCTCATAAGCCGATGAGGGAAGCCATTGCCCAAAGATGTATTGTGCGGTTTTGGGAAAGGAGGCCGGGGTCCCTTTGTGAATGAAAACAGCATATAATCCTCCCTTGAGGTTATAAGGTGACAAAGATTCAGGAATATGATCAAAATCAAGCACTTCTAAAGCGGCCCATTTGGTAAAAGTAGTAGCAGGGCTGAAGTCTTTGAAATCAAGCGATTCATCATAGACCTGCATGGAATAAAGAAGATTGTCAACCCGGCCCCTGATCTTATTTCTAAGGGACATAAAGCCGCTCCACAAGGAATAGGTACGATTTTCATTCAAGGACATTTTCAAGGACCTTCCCAACAGTTTTTTTGCAGGAATTAGTTCAATTCTGTCAAACATATCTTTTAATTTAAGTTTTTAAACAATGATGCTTTGGCCTTAGAAAAGGTTTGTGCCACCGACATTAAAATTCAAAGGTTTTGCAACTGTAGAGACCATCACCAAACATTACCTGCGCATGGCCGCTCGGAGCTTCGTATGGAGCTTTTGGCAATAATGAAGGGTTAGAAGGGTAAGTACCCTCCTTAAACTTTAATTCTTTAAAGACACCGGCATCTTTGACCAGCAATAAAGACCATCCGTTTTCTTTTGTGGGTTCAGCAAAAATGGGCGCCCTGGTCACTGTAAATTTTGTAATAATCTCACCATATTTATCCAAGAGTAAAAAGGTACAGCCTCCTGAGCCACAAAAATAGGGGCTCATCAACCTGACAAAAATCTCCTCATTACCGTCTTCATTCAGGTCGATTTTATAAAACTGGAATTTGCGCTCATCAGTTTTAAGGAATGAAATGTCATCTTTTAAAAAATCATTGACCAGGAAATTTTTGATGTTATTGGCGGTCTGCTCATCAGTAGATTGAGGAACAAAGGGCATTACATCTGTTTTTAAGGTTTCCTCTGTTGATAGTGTATCCTGAATACTTGAAGCGTCTTTGACAGATTCAGGAGTATTTTGTTCTTTTTTGCAAGATAAAAAGGCCAGAAACAAACAAATAGAAAGGATTTTTAATATTCTCATAGATTGAAGTCTTTATTTGTATATTTTTTGCACTTGGAATGCAAATTTAAAAATACTACTTTTTGGCAAGCCTTCTTAAAACAGCCCACTGTTTTAGGGTTTCTTTGGCCTCAACCGCAGGATAACCCAGTATGGTTTGCCCATCGGGAATGTCGTTGATGATGCCTGACCTCCCACCAATGGTCACACCGTTTCCTACGGTGATGTGATCTTTAATAGCTGCTTGACCGGCCATAACCACTCCGTCTCCAAGAGTTACGGAACCTGAAATTCCGCAAAGTCCGGCGATCATGCACGAACGCCCTATTTTACAATTGTGACCTATTTGAACAAGGTTGTCAATTTTTGTTCCGTCTCCGATGGTCGTTGAACTGAATTTACCCCTGTCAATACAGGTTGATGATCCAATTTCGACATGATTCCCTATTACGACATTTCCGATGTGGGTAATTTTAATGATTCCTCTTCCATCCGGGCTTGGGCGATAGCCGAAACCATCTGAACCGATACTGACATTGGCATGCAGAATACTGTGATGTCCTAT
The DNA here is from genome assembly GCA_965365165.1 of uncultured Flavobacteriaceae bacterium. GTDB lineage: Bacteria > Bacteroidota > Bacteroidia > Flavobacteriales > Flavobacteriaceae > Lutimonas. The sequence continues at coordinate 19,636 of CBDUAP010000011.1, read as the reverse complement.
GATACACCTTTCCGCAACCACTGAGCCTGATTTGATTTTCACATCATCTCCGATGACGGCATCATCCATGATTGTCACATTTGGGTAGATTATGGTATTTTTTCCAATTTTTGCACCGGCACCGATATAGGTATGAGCCCCGATGACTGACCCCTCCATTATTTTTGCAGAGGCATCAACAGTAGCCGTAGGATGAATGCCTGAATTCAGTTTTACCGGATCCGGCATAAAAAGATCAAGCAGTTTGGCCATTGCCAGGTCTGCATTGTCAACTTCAATAAAGGATCTGTTTTCTCCGGGCTCAGTCAGCCCGAGTGATCGGTTGATAATGGCAGCAGAAGCTTTGGATTTTTCCCAAAGTGGGACATATTTTTTATGACCAATAAAGGTGATAGATTGCAAACCTGCAGATTCTATTTGTTCGGGCTCGGTAATGCGGTGACTGGTTTTCCCGATCATTTTTCCGCCTATCAGCTGGCTAAGTTCTTCTACTGAATAAGATTGGGGTGTTGTTTTCATAGCTGAAAGATAATGAGAATAAAAGAAATGTTCATGAACTCTTACAGTAACATTTCATATAAATTATTGATCGCATATTTGGTTTTCTTCTCTCCTGTTTTTCTAAATCCAAAGTCCTCATAATATTTGCATAAGCGCTGGTTGGAACCATCACAGTCAAGACGAAATTTACTGATTCCATTTTTTTTCAACTGATTCTTGAGTTTTTGGAGAATATGTATCCCTATGCCCTTTCCTGTTCTGTTTCTGGAAACAACCAAAGAGTGTACGTATCTCGTGTTGTGTTCCGTTCCTTTTTCATTCCAGTAAAGCGTGTCAGTATCCAAAAGCCTAAACATGCCTACTTTACTATTCTTTTCATCATAAACGAAGAAAAACTCCCCCTTTTCAAATCCCTGTTTAACCCAGCTTATTTTCTCCTCGGGAGGCTTATCCCAGTACTGCCATTGGGAAAGGTTTTTTCTCCTCAGGGCATGACTGGCATCTTTAAAAAGAGCCAAAGCTTCTTCGAATTCATCCCTGTCTGCCTGTTTGAAAATTAGTTTCATGAAATTTATTATTGTATTCGATTCAAGCTTTTTGTCATTCTGAACGACTCAAAAATTATTGATTCAGGATGAGTTTATTGAATTCAAGCGCCTTGCTGACCCAGAAATCAAGATCATCTTCCTGGTCAAATCCTTCGGGGTCAATAAATAAAAACCCTCTCATGACCCGGCCCGTAAAGTCCATGGGGCGGCTACCCGGCTTTTTTAAAAGTTCAGTATAAGGAAGCTTTCCAACCCTTACCATCAGTCTGTCCTTTTGGCTCTTTTTATCCGTATCGATTCCTATACACATTTTGTCATTGATCATGAAAATCAGGCCTCCCATCATTTTTTTTTCAACGATATTTCCTGATTTGGACAGTCTTTGACGAACCCGCTCCGCTAAAAATTCACTGTATGCCAATTTATCTGATTTTTTACCAATTCATTTGACCGATCACGAGAAACTAAATTACAAATTTATGCGATGCAATCAGAGAGCAGAAGTCTCCAGGACACAACTGATGCCTCCTCTTTCCATTTGGACGATACATTCGTTGCAATGATTGCACAATGATCTTTGTATCAATCCTGACTCCAGCTTTATTAAAAAGGCAGGATCATGAATCAAAGGACGGGCCAGAGCAATGAAGTCAAATCCGGCATTCAATATCTTTTCAAAGGAATCTTTAGAATCGGCACCGCCAAGATAAACCAGTTGCATGTCAACTTCCGCTCTTACCTTTTTGGCTTGAGTGAGAAAGAAATGGGAGGCATAGTCATATTTTTTAACGATCAAAGGCCCGAAAAGACTGAGGGTTAATTTTTCTGCGACGGAATTTCCGTTTTTGATCAATCCTTTTAACGGGATCTTACCCCGCATCATATAAAAAGGGGTTTTACTGGTGAATCCTCCACTGAGGATTATGGCTTTGCAGCCATTCTTTTCAAGTAATTTTGAGACGTAGATACAATCTTCAATTGAAAAACCTCCTTTGATGCCGTCACTTAAATTAAGTTTTACCAGAATCGGAAAATCAGGACCCACAGAAGCAAAAACTTTTTTAAATACCTTCAGCGGAAATCGACTGCGGTTTTCAATTGTACCTCCATACAGGTCTTTTCTTTTGTTGGTCATCGGACTCAGAAACTGGCTCAACAAGTATCCATGTCCCATATGGATTTCAACGGCATCAAAACCAATGGACTTCAATGACACTGCGGCTTGGGCAAAATCGTTGGCAACCTGTTCCATGTCTTTCTGATTCATGGCCCTGGAGAACAAAAGGCCAGACAAGGCCCCGTAAGTATTGAAGAGACGACTTGGTGCAAGCAGTTCCTTAGCCAATTTATTTTTTGAGAAATAACCGCAATGGGTTAACTGTATCGAGACCTTGCCTCCTGCTTCATGAACCTTCCTGGCCAATTTCTTCAATGGTTTCAGGCTCCCGGGGTGGATGTGCATTTGATCGGCGAACGTTTTTGCCGCTTCGGAAACAGCTCCGTAGGAAACGGTGGTCAGGGCTACTTTGCCCTTGGCTATGTTAACATGGTGATCAATAAGATTTTGATTCGGGATCCCATAATCATACATACCCTCAAAGGTGGCTGATTTGATAAAGGAATTTTTCAGTAAAAGACCTGATTCGCCCATCCTTTTTTCAAGGAAAGCATCGGCCAGGGTTTTGGTTTGGGACTTTCTTACAAGCATTTCATTTAAAAATGTCTGGCTAAAATAAGGCTTGTGTCAACAGAAATCAAGCCAAGAACAACTAATTTATACCAAACAGTCCCTCTGTAATTTCCTGGGTATTCAAATCAGACTTAACCCTCAAGGAGATATTGATATTCCCATTTTTTTCGGTTGCGTTGAAACCGCCCATATTCAAATAGTCCCCAATAGGAATCCTCCGGGTGCCCTTAATGTAGGATTCAAAAAAAGCAGACTGGTCTAAGCCACTCAATTGCGACAATGAAGATTCAAGTTCTTCCAGGGTATAGCCCTGATGAGTACCCCCGTACTTTTGGAATAAGCCTCTCATCAGGTTATCCAGACTTTTTTCATTTTTGGTGGCAGTTCTAATGATCATATCCTGGGCGATTGCTGCAAATAATCCTCCAGAGTAAATCAACCCCCAGTGCTCGTGCTTTTGATCTCCATCGGTCATGGAAAGTCTGCCAAGTCCGTCGTCCTGATCATATTTCTGATAGAATAAGTTGTTCAATACCTGCAGATAGGATTCCTGAGTCAAATAACCAACATGGAACAAGGATTTCAGGGTATAATAATTGCTGAAGCCTTCTTTGAACCATTCACAATCATTGTTGACAGGGGAAAAGGATTTCCCGTTCCACAAATGGAAAAATTCATGGGCAAAAATAAACATGCCAACCATTTGAGACATTTCGTCCCCGCCAGCTTCCAGCAGGATGCTGATATTGTTGCCAATCACTTCTCCGTCAGTGCGGGAAGAAGAATTGATGATCACAATCGATTTATTGAATGCATTATCAGGGGCGGGATTCGGAATGCCACCCATAAGATCAATATAGTAATCGAGAATTCCCGTTGCAAGATGACCAAAAGATTCCCTTTGTGCAGTGATTTCTGATCCGCCCAGTACAAATATCAATTCGAATTGATCTCGTTTGATTACTTTTTCCTCATGCTTCCCTGCAAAAATCATGGAGTCTTCAAGGTCGGTTTGCGTCGCAATTGCGTAGGTGTGGCCCTCTGATTCAATTTGTTGCCAGGGAGTTGATATTTTCCACGATTCAGGGATCTTAAAGGTTGCTTTCAGATTTACATTTTTTTTCCCATTCATGATGAACAGACTCCGTCCTGTATAAAAAACACCCCATTCCTTGGCATAGGCAGCTCCATCTATTCCTCCGCTCCACGCATAGCTTTCGTGATCGAGATGAATCATATAAGTAAGTTTCACATGAGTTCCTTCCTGGGCGTGAATTTTCCATTGGGCACCCTCCAGAGCTTCAATTTTTAAAGGTTTTCCTTCAGCGGATACTGCTTTTAAGTCATGAACAAAGGCAGCCCATCTTTTCGGGATTTGATTGGCGCCAATGCCACTCATGTGCAAAATACTGTCCTGGACGGAAAATGAGAAATCAACCTTTGCTTTTTTATATTCATTTGATGTGATCTCTATTGTATAGTGCGCCCCGGGGTTTTTATGATTCCCATAAATTGAAGGGGGCAAGGTGGCGCCAAGAGCAAAAAAAAGGATCAAAACGTTCAGAACACGGCCTGGAAAGCAAAATTTCATATCACAAAGATTTTTATTTATGATAGGACGCATTTCGGTCCATGTGGTTACATAGGCCAAAGGTCAGGAGTCTTAGCCAGCACAAGGAGTACATTTTTTTAATAATTTCAGGCTTAAAAAAACTGATTTAAACCAGGGGCCTACGGCATTATTTAAACGCAGGGATCCCTGTGATATCCATTCCTGTGATCAGCAAATGGATGTCATGCGTTCCTTCATAGGTGATAACAGACTCAAGATTCATCATGTGCCTCATGATTGAATAATCACCTGTGATTCCCATGGCACCCAATACCTGCCTTGCTTCCCTGGCAATGTTTAGCGCCATTTCCACATTGTTTCTCTTTGCCATCGAGATTTGTGCAGAGGTGGCTTTGTTTTCATTGCGGAGCACTCCCAGCCTCCATGTCAGCAGCTGTGCCTTTGTGATTTCAGTGATCATTTCGGCAAGTTTTTTTTGCTGGAGCTGAAAACCGGCTATAGGTTTGCCAAACTGGGACCTTTCTTTGGCATAACGAAGGGCAGTATCATAACAATCCATTGCAGCTCCGATTGTGCCCCAGGCAATGCCATACCTTGCAGAATCCAAGCATCCCAATGGAGCCCCCAACCCACTTTTGTTGGGTAACAGATTTTCTTTAGGAACCTTGACATTATCAAATATAAGCTCTCCGGTTGCTGATGCTCGCAGCGACCATTTGTGATGTGTTTCAGGAGTCGAAAACCCTTCCATTCCCCTTTCAACGATCAAACCATGAATCCTTCCTTCTTCATTTTTTGCCCAAACAATCGCAATATCCGCAAAGGGGGAATTTGAAATCCATAATTTGGCTCCGTTAAGTAAATAATGGTCTCCTGCATCCTTGAATCTTGATTCCATCCCACCTGGGTTGGATCCGTGATTGGGTTCGGTCAGGCCGAAGCATCCAATCAACTCGCCGGAGGCAAGTTTCGGAAGGTATTTTTGTTTCTGGGCCTCATTTCCATATTTCCATATCGGATACATGACCAGGGAAGATTGCACAGAAGCAGTTGATCGAATTCCTGAGTCACCCCTTTCAATCTCCTGCATGATTAGCCCATATGAGATCTGATCCAAACCTGCCCCGCCGTATTCTTCAGGAATATAGGGCCCAAAGGCGCCAATCTCCGCCAAGCCGTCAAGCAAATGTTTTGGGAATTTTGCGTCTTGTGCCGCATCTTCAATAATTGGAGAAACCTCTCTTTTTACCCATTCTCTGGACGCATCCCGAACGAGCTTGTGCTCTTCGCTTAAAAGGTCATCAAGAAGAAAATAATCTGGAGCTTGAAATTGATCTGGAGCCATATCTTTTTATTAGAATGTTAGTAAAGCAAATTTACAATTATTGGTTCGATAAAAACAAGTGCCGGATACTTTTAAATTCATAATGATAAATGATTAACTTTACCCGCAATGCAGAACACTTTTAGAAAGGAAGAAAAGCTAAAAAAGAAAACTCTGATTGCTGAATTGTTTGCCAGCGGCAAGTCAATTTCGGTTTTCCCTTTGAAGATGATCTATCTTGATATAGACCATGATTCGACTTACAAGGTCCAGGCCGGAGTATCGGTGTCAAAAAGAAATTTCAAAAAAGCAGTTCAGAGAAACCGTATCAAAAGATTGATGCGCGAAGCTTACAGAAAAAATAAATTCTTGATTTACAATTCGGAGGACACTAAAAAACATATATTTATGTTTATATATCAAGGAAAAAATGAAGTTTCTTATCAGTTCATGGAAGAAAAGATGGTTCTCTTGTTAGAAAGGTTTCTTCTTAAACAAAAAAACAAGAAAGATGAAAAGAATTAAAAAAGGATTAATGATCGTGAGCCTGGTTATCGTAAGTACTTTCTTCGTTGCCTTTAAGTCTGATTTTTTTGAAGTCGCAAAACAGGTTGAAATTTATACAACCTTGTTCAAGGAGCTCAATTTGTATTATATCGATGAGATCAATCCTGCGGCATTGACAGAAAAAGCAATTAATGAAATGCTTAATGACCTCGATCCTTATACCCGATATTACGATGAACAGGGAGTAGAGGAGGTAAAGATCAATTCTTCTGGTGAATACAGCGGCATTGGAGCAGAATCACGTTATTACGATAATAAATTGGTCATTGCGGAGATTTATGAAGGATATTCAGCTGAAAAGGAAGGGATCAAAGTGGGTGACCAGATTATGAAAATTGACGATGTGCTTGTTGCCGACTTTAATGGCAACCAGATCACTACCCTTTTAAAAGGCGTTCCCGGAAGTTCGGTAAACCTGGTGGTTAAAAGACAGCAAGAAACCCTTAATTTTACAGTGAAAAGAGAAAAAATCATTGTTGATCCGGTGCCGCATTTTCAAATGGTGACCTCGGATATTGGGTATATTGCTTTTGACAGATTCAATAACAAGGCATCCTCTTCGGTAAAATCTGCCTTCGTTGAACTCAAAGAAAAGGGAATGACGAAACTTATACTGGACCTAAGAGGCAATCCTGGTGGTTTATTGAATGAAGCAATCAATATCACGAACTTTTTTGTTCCTAAGAATGAGGTTGTGGTAAGCACCAAGGCCAAGTTAAAGAAATGGAGTGAAGTGTATAAAACCAAATATGAACCGATTGATCTTGAGATTCCAATCGTTGTGCTGATCAACGGCAGATCGGCTTCTGCCTCAGAGATCGTCGCCGGATCGCTTCAGGATCTGGATCGGGCAGTGATTCTTGGAGAAAGATCCTTCGGAAAGGGCCTGGTGCAACGCTACAGGAACCTCACCTACGGCACCAAGTTGAAATTGACCATTTCAAAATACTACACACCTAGCGGAAGGAACATTCAGGAGTTGGATTATACACACAGAGACGGAGACAGCATTCCCAAATTTGCCATGGAGAACAGAAATGCCTTTAAAACCAAAAACGGCAGGACCGTATATGACGGGGGTGGAATTGCTCCGGATGTAATTATTGAAAGGCCAAAGGTGACCCAATCAACCGAGGCGCTACTGAAGTCTGACGCGATTTTCAATTTTGCTTCAAGTTACTATCACGAACATCAAAGTATTGCAGGACCCGAAACTTTTGTTTTGGAAGAATCACAGTACAATGATTTCCTTTCTTTTTTGAATAAAGGGGAAAACAATTTTAAGACCCAGGCAGAAAAGAAATTCGAAACAGCATTTGAACTTTCTCAAAAGGAAAACCTTTCATCAGGAATTCAGACCTCATATGAGGAATTGAAGAAACAACTGGAGGCTCAAAAAATTGAAGAACTGAACAAGAATAAAGAAGCAATCAAAGCGCTTTTGAGCGATGAGATCATCAACCGTTATTATTATAAAAAAGGAGAATACCAAAATGATATCGTGTTCAGTGAATTTATTAAAGAGGCCATTTCCGTGCTTGAGAATGAAAACCAGTATCGCAGCATTTTAAAAAAATGAAAACAACCATTCGTACCAGGGCTCAGATATCCACCAATGCCATAGAAAGGATCTACATTACAATGCGGCATTTGTTCATCCGTGGCTTTTATAAGCCAATGGGCATATCAGGGCAGGCACTGATCAATGAACTTTTGATCCTGCGGCCCGAGATTTACGGCTCAATAGGCGAAGAAATAGCAGAACTTGACGGATTACTGTATATTATTGACAGGTTGCCTGACGGAATAGCAGAATGCAGGTATATCAATCTTACTGCCGATGAAGGACTTGACGGATCCCATTTTAAGAATATCATTCCCGCGAAGCGCAGAAGGAATTGTTACCGGATTGACAAGGACCAGATGAATATTGAAATCACCAGGGGCAGGTCTGACATTTATGACATTCTCACCCATTTGACATTCATGTTTATTGAAGCCAATAAAATTGCTAAAAAAGTGTTGATCAATGACGAAGGAAAGACCATCCGGGAATGGAAGCGACTCAAGGAAGTCGTTGTCATGAACAAAAACATAAACAAAAACGAGAGAGAGGTGCTCATTGCGCATTTATCAACTTTTTTAGGCCGAAGTTTTGAAGAGATTCAAAAAGCAGACATGGATTTTGCTACATCCAGGCAACCCAACCGCTTTTTTCATGTTATCTACTGGATGGGAAAACTGGCCTTAAACGAGATGGTAGAAGACAAAAAGCATGAAATTACGTTCAGTCCTATTTTAAGAGAAAGAATCGGCCATCATATTTACGGTGAGATTTGGGCCATGAACATCAAAGATGTACTCTTCAAAAAAAATTTACTCAAACGTCCTATCCATATCATCAGTGCCAATATGCATAGTGTGATGAATTCTATTTATGGTCCTATGTTTTTACCCAAGGAAGCGGGAAAAAATGAAGGCATAGCACTTTTTGAACTGATTGGAGAAACAAATAACGGAGAGCTCAGACGTGTTATAAAAAAAGGAGCAGCTAAAAAAGGACTGACCTTTATAAAGGATACCACGGGTGCCAATATTGACGTTCAGATTATTGACACAGAAAAAATAGACCTGGAAGAAACAAATTACAACATCAAACACTCAGGGAAGCAAAGACCTGTTATTATTGTCATGGATTATGCCTTTGGAGAACAGGCCTATGAAACGCTGGATGAGCTTCTCAAGCCATATGAGCTCGAATCGGGGGAAAAGCAGCATTTGGATGTTGAATCTGTTTCCATCATGGGTAAGGCAGGTATTTTGTCAGGAGGAAAAGGAGACATCATGATCCCCACGTCTCATATTTTTGAGGGAACTGCCGATAATTATCCCTTCGACAATGAGTTGAAGCCAGAAGACTTGAAAGATAATGGTCTCCAGGTCTTTGAAGGTTCAATGATCACTGTATTGGGTACGTCACTTCAGAACAGGGACCTTCTCGAGTTTTTCTATAATTCAACCTGGAAAGTAATTGGTTTGGAAATGGAAGGAGCACATTATCAGAAGGCGATACAGTCGGCCTCAAAAATCAGGGGGAATATCAGGGAAGACATTAAGGTCAGGTATGCCTATTACGCCTCTGATAACCCATTGGAAACAGGAAGCACACTTGCTTCCGGAGGGCTGGGCACTGCAGGGGTGAGACCTACTTATGTCATCACTCAAAAAATACTCGAACAGATTTTTTGATGTGGGAATCTCCCTGCTGATAATGAAGTATTTCAGGGGTATTTATATTCCTAATATATTTTTTTAAAGTATTTTAGCGGGCATAAATAAAGCATATATGAATATTCTTATTTTAGGCTCTGGAGGAAGAGAATGCACCCTGGCCTGGAAACTCGCTCAAAGTGAAAACTGTGGAAATCTTTTTATAGCACCCGGTAATGCAGGTACCCTGGATTATGGCAAGAACCTGCAAGTCAATCCGAATGATTTTAAAGAGGTAAAAAGCGCGGTACAGGCAAATGATATTCAAATGGTTGTCGTAGGCCCTGAAGACCCTCTGGTACTGGGAATTCATGATTTTTTTCTTGAAGATCCTGATCTGAAAGGAATTCCGGTGATCGGCCCTCAAAAATTTGCGGCCCAACTAGAAGGGAGTAAGGAATTTGCAAAAGAATTCATGTACAGGCATCATATCCCTACAGCCAAATACCAAAGTTTTACAACTTCTTCGCTCCAGGAAGGCTATGTTTTTCTGGAAACCTTAAATCCACCTTATGTTTTGAAAGCGGATGGTTTGGCTGCCGGAAAAGGGGTGTTGATACTGAATGATCTGGAGGAGGCAAAAAGAGAATTCAGTGAGATGCTCGTTGGTCAAAAATTTGGCGCCGCCAGTTCCAAGGTTGTGATCGAAGAGTTTTTAGACGGTATAGAAATGAGTTCCTTTGTCCTCACCGACGGAAAGAATTACGTGATATTGCCAAATGCAAAGGACTATAAACGAATTGGTGAGGGGGATAAAGGCCTGAACACAGGAGGAATGGGAGCTGTTTCTCCAGTTCCCTTTGCTGACCAGGAATTTTTGACCAAAGTTGAAGAAAGGGTCATTGTTCCGACAATCGAAGGGCTCAAGAAAGATCAAATTTCATATGTCGGATTTATTTTTATCGGTTTGATACGTGTGAATAACGAACCTTATGTGATCGAATACAACGTCAGAATGGGTGATCCCGAGACAGAAGTTGTTATTCCCAGGATTAAGTCTGACCTGGTCAGCCTTTTAAAAGCTACCGCTAATCAGCAATTGGATTCTTTTGAATTGGAGATTGATGAGCGCTCAGCAGCAACTGTGATGATGGTATCGGGAGGGTATCCTGAAGCCTATCAAAAGGATAAGGAAATTTCAGGCCTGGAAGCGGTCGATGATTCTATAATATTTCATGCGGGAACCAAGCTAGTCGGCAACAAGGTGCTCACCAGCGGGGGCCGCGTGCTAGCCGTTACTTCCTTTGGGGAGGATTTCAATGTTGCGCTGAAAAAATCTTACCGGAACATTGAAAACATTAAGTTTGATAAGATGAATTTCAGAAAGGATATAGGTTTTGATCTTTAAGGCATCAGAAGTGCTTGAAGCGATCTATCATTAGTACATATTGTCTGAGAAGTCTGAACATAGAAAAATTCTTGTTGCTCCTTTAAACTGGGGCCTGGGACATGCCACGCGCTGTATTCCCATTGTAAAGAGCCTGATCAGTGAGAATTTTCAGCCCATTCTGGCCGGAGACGGTTCATCGTTACAACTGCTGATTAAGGAATTTCCTTTTTTAAGACATTATGAACTTCCTTCTTATGGGATTCATTATGCAAAAAAAGCGGGCAATTTAAAATATAAACTCCTTTTGAAGGTCCCCGGAATTCTTCTGGCTATGGCGGAAGAAAAAAAAAATCTTAACGAAATCATTGAAAAGGAAAATTTGAAGGGAATCATTTCTGACAATCGATTTGGCTTGCGATCTGATAAAATTCCGAGCGTATATCTGACCCACCAGCTCAAAGTATTATCGGGTAGCACAAGCCGTTTTACAAGTAAAATACACCAACACATTATTTCCGGGTTTCAGGAATGTTGGATCCCGGATTATAAAGGGGGTAAAAGCCTTTCCGGAGAATTATCGCAGGCAGAGAACTTTAATATTCCTCTCAGGTTCATCGGACCCTTAAGCAGGTTTACGACTAAGAAAAAGACCAAGGACCTGGACTTGCTCATTGTTTTGAGTGGCCCCGAGCCCCAGAGGAGCATGCTTGAAAACAAGTTAAAAAATGAATTAAAAAACTTTGAAGGTACAGTTTTAATGGTTCGGGGGCTTATTGAGGACAAGCAAAAAACGGATCAGAATGGTCACATAAAATTCATCAATTTCATGCTTACTGGAGAATTGGAAAGGACTCTGCGCCGCAGCAAGCTGGTCATTTCTCGCTCCGGGTACAGCAGTATTATGGACCTTGAAGCTATAGGAGCAAAGACTTTTTTTGTGCCTACTCCCGGTCAGTATGAACAAGAGTATCTGGCAGGACATATGAAGAATCTGGGATATTCAGATTTCGTTTATCAGAACGAATTCAGTCTTGAAAAACTGCATCAGGGATCAAAATACAAGGGTTTTGGGCAAAATAAAACATCAAAAACCAACTTTGATGTGTCGCTTTTTGATGTTTTTAAGTAATGGGTTCAGTTTAAATAAAGGACATGTTCAGTTCCTTTACCTCTTCAACCTTGACAATTTTATTTGATTCATAAGTTACCTCTTTAACAACGTCATCACCTACCAAATACCATTTCCCATCTTTCTTGCCATTGTTATACATGGCAACAACTTTAATGTTCCCTTCTTTGTTGTAAGAAATCCATTGGTCGTGCAATTTTTCATCTTTAAAAAAGCCAACTTCTTTAATGGCTCCGTTATCATAATAGTAAGTTGCTTTTACCAGGTCATCCTGTTTTTCAAATTTGGGTTCAATCTCTTGTGCAAATGATATATTGGTCATCATCATCATTATAATAACGCTGGTTATTAACTTTTTCATAATCCTTGTTTTTGAATTTTTACAGATTAAAAGTAGATATTTAACCTTAAATAAACAATAAGTTTACATAAACTTAACATTGGAAACAAAGGAATATTGTTCAAAAAGCGCTTTTTCGAATTTATTTATAGAACTTTATTGATTGTAAATGAGAAGGTTGAACCTTTTTCAGGACTGCTTTTAACAAAAACTTCCTGCTCATGAGCCTCTATGATGTGTTTCACAATTGAAAGACCCAGACCGGATCCTCCTTCATCTCTTGAGCGGCTTTTATCAACTCTGTAAAATCTTTCAAACAATCTTGGGATATGTTCCTTACTTATACCGACTCCGCTATCTGTAACATTAACACTTATTTGATGCGGGGAATAAGAATCAATACTCAAAACGGTTGAACCATTTAAAGAGCCGTATTTGATCGAGTTTGAAAGCAAATTGATGAGCACTTGTTCTATTTTTTCTTTATCTGCCCTGACCAAAACAGGATAATCATAAGATTCGTTTAAACTCAGGGTAATATTTTTTTTATTGGCTTTCATTTCTAAAATCTCAAACACTTCCTGAATTACTTTTATGAGGTTAAAATTTTGATAATTTAATTTCATCCCTGATTCAAGTTTTGCAATCATGTCCAGGTCTTTAACGATGTACGTGAGGCGTTCAATACTTTTATTGGTTCGTTCTAAATATTTGCGTACTAAAGCCGGGTCGTCAATTGATTCGTCCAAAACTGTCAAAAGATAGCCCTGGGCTGTAAACAATGGGGTTTTGAGTTCGTGCGATACGTCACCGATAAAATCTCTTCTAAAATCATCCCTGTCATTGAGTTTATCAATTTCCTGATGTTTTCTTTCTGCGAAGTCTTTTATTTTTTTGATCAAGGCATCCAAATCGATAGCATCCAGATCACCTTTTATAAAGGGTTCGTTCTGAAAAAGATTTGATTCATAGACCCTTCTGATTTGACGGAACATGAATCCCTTTATTTGGGAAAGGTAAATTAGATAAATACACGCAAATACCAACAAGGCATAAGCGCTAATGCTGATCACGTTGATATCAATAAATGAGTAGAAAAGAAGTGCAGATGTGACGAGAAACAGAAGCCCGATGAAGGCAGCTTTTAAGGCCTGTTTTTGAAGAATTGATAATTTCATCCCCAAATATAGGGGAAGATAACTTTAAACTACAAATTTGTAACCCACACCTTTGATGGTTTTTATAAAATCATCGCCAATTTTTTCCCTCAGTTTTCTGATATGGACATCAATGGTTCTGCCTCCGACGATCACATCCTGGCCCCATACCGTTTTGAGGATAATCTCCCTGTTAAAAACCTTATTGGGTGCACTGGCCAGCAGTGATAACAATTCAAATTCTTTTCGGGGAAGGGTTATTTCTTTTCCGTTGATCTCAACAAAATACTGATCCTTATTAATCGTGATCCCGTCAAATACCATGACGTTCTCCACAAGTTCCTCCTTTGATTTTAGCCTTCTTAAAAGACCTTTCACCTTACTGACCAAAACCTTGGGTTTAACCGGTTTGGTAATATAGTCATCTGCGCCGGCTTCAAAACCCGCCACTTGAGAATAGTCTTCTCCACGGGCAGTAAAGAATGCAATAAGCACATTTTCCTGCCCTTCAATATTTCTTATTTTTTCACAAGCCTCTATCCCATCCATTTCAGGCATCATGATATCCAGGAGTATCAGGTGTGGTTGAATAACCTTGGCATTTATCACTGCTTCTTTTCCTTCAGAGGCTTTGAATACCTGGTATCCCTCTTTTTTCAAATGATACCCCACAATTTCCAAAATGTCGGGTTCATCATCAACTAGCAGAATCTTGATTGATTCATTATCCATTTTACAATCTTTAAGATTATTTCACAAAAGTAGGCATTTTTAAGTGCGTTAAGACCAGTTAACAATAACTTAATATGATAACAATTCATGAACACACATTTCATTGAGCCTTAAATCCAAATTAACGTTACAGTAACATTTGAAAGCCAATTTTGCATCGTTTTAATTCCATTAATCTAACTAAGACTAAAAATGAAAAAATTAATTTTATCAACCTTATTTTTCTCAATGATCTCACTTGTAAGTTGCAGTGATGATGAGAAAGACACTTCAACCTGTTTTAACTTAATTCAGGATGGTACAGAAACCGGAGTGGATTGCGGGGGCCCTGATTGCACACCTTGTGCAACTTGTGACGACGGAATTCAAAATGGCGGTGAAACGGGAGTGGACTGTGGAGGACCTGACTGTGCACCTTGTCAGGGGATCATAGTGAAATCAGGTATATTGACAAATAATGAAAAATGGACCTCTAACAATATTTACCAGCTGGCGAATAAGGTTGTTGTTCCTGCCGGGTTAACCCTTGAGATAGAGCCCGGAACCATTATCAAAGGTCAAAAAGGGACAGGATCACTGGCTTCAGCTTTGATCGTTGCACGAGGTGCAAAGATTATGGCAGAAGGAACTTCTGATCAACCCATTATTTTTACTTCAATAGATGATAACATTTCTGTGGGCCAGCAAGCCGGAACAAATTTGTCTGTGGCCGATAACGGCCTGTGGGGCGGGGTTCTGATTCTGGGGTATGCCAAAGGATCCTTCAAAGGCGATGTAACTGAGGTTCAAATTGAAGGAATCCCGGCTGGTGAAACCTATGGTTTGTATGGTGGTGATGATGACGAAGATGATTCAGGTGTCTTTAAATATGTTTCAATACGTCATGGTGGCGCATTGATTGGAGAAGGAAATGAGATCAACGGACTTACTTTGGGCGCTGTTGGCAGAGGCACGGTGATTGAAAATGTTGAAGTTGTTGCCAATTTTGACGACGGAGTTGAATTTTTCGGAGGAACAGTCAATGCTTCTAACCTTTTGGTTTGGGCTCAGGGTGATGACGCACTTGATATCGATCAGGCCTATGCAGGAACAGTGTCAAACTCAATGGTAATTTTAGGAGAAACCTCTGATCATGGTCTTGAAATTGACGGACCTGAAGGTTCGTATGAAGCTGAATTCCTTTTGGATAGAATTACTTTAAAAGGAAATGCAGAAACCCCTGGCGGGGAATACGCTGATTTCAGAAGCTTCGCAATGGGAGAAACCCAAAATATGTATGCCTACGGATTTAAAGAAAGTTCTGATGTTGAACTCGATAATAATGGGGTATCTGAAAACTTTTTGGCCGGGAAGTTAAGGTTCGGGACATGGGAAGTTGTCGGTTTTGGCAACGGTATTTTCGTTGAAAAAGTGGCGAAAGATGAGAATGATGAACCCATTGAAGAAAAAATCATAACAAATCCTGACTTTACAGAAAGAGCTGCTTCATGGACAACAACGGTCAATGAAGGCAGTCAAAATGGCGGTGCCGATGCAAGCCAGTTCAACTGGACTTATGCCAAAGCCAAAGGCGCTTTCTAAAACAGAACGAAACGAAACAATGCAATTGCCCATCTGTACCAAGGTGGGCAATTATTATACCAAACAAAAAGAAAGATCGAAATGAAGAAACAAATTTTATACCTTATGTTTTTTGGGTTGATGACTAGTCTGACGATGGCTCAGTCCGGGGAATTAACGGGTAGGGTAATGGATAAGGAGTACAATGATATTCTGCCTTTTGCCAATGTAGTGATTAAAGAAACGGGAACGGGTACCACCACCGATTTTGAAGGCAATTACAGTATTAAACTGGATGAGGGAATTTATACGGTGTCATTTTCATTTATTGGCTATCAAACCATTGAGATTTCCCAGGTCCAAATCAAGGCGGGAGAGGTTACGAATGTCAATGCAAGCATAGGACCTTTGTCAAATGAACTGGAAGAGGTCATCGTCAAAGCAACAACAGCGGAAAACACCGAGGCTTCCATTCTAAATGTTCAGAAAAAATCAATTAACCTTTTGGATGGAATTTCAGCACAGACTTTTAGCAAGATCGGAGCCAGTAAAGCGGCCAGTGCTGTAAAAAGTGTGCCGGGTGTATCTATTCAGGGAGGAAAGTATGTTTATGTCAGGGGCTTGGGAGACCGTTATACCAAATCCATATTGAATGGCGTTGACATTCCTGGTTTGGATCCTGACAGGAATACAATTCAACTGGATATTTTTCCTACCAATATTTTGGATAATATTCAGGTCGTTAAATCATTCACAGCAGATTACCCGGCTGATTTTACAGGAGGGGTTGTGAATATTGTGACCAAGGATTTTCCCAATAAAGAAGAATACAGTTTTTCGGTGGGTGCAGAGTACAACCCGAACATGCATTTTAATTCAGATTACCTGAGCTATAAAGGAAGCGTAGCAGATCCTTTGGGCTATGACGGAGGAAAAAGATCAAAACCGGTTCCCCGTGAAATTACGATTCCACCACCATCTGCCAATAATCCGGCAACATCCTACTGGACCTCTCAATTTGAGCCAGAGATGGCTGCACAGAACGAAACCAGTTTTATGAATACCAGTTTTGGATTAACGGCAGGAAATCAGTTTAACGTAGGTAATGGGAATAAATTGGGTTATCAGGCTGTTGCCTCATACAGAAATGAATACCTGTATTATAAAGACCTGCAGAATGGGAACTGGCGGAAGTCAGCGGATAAAAACGAAAATGAACTTGATCCTGATAAATTGCAAAAGGGAGACTTGGCAAAAAACAATGTTTTATGGAACTTAATGGCAGGTTTGACTTTTAAAACAGACAAAAGCAAATACAAATTATCGGGGCTTCATATTCAGAATGGGGTATCAAGTGCAGGCTATTTAAGACAGGAGATATTGTTTTCTGACGCTGTTACTATCTTTAAGGACAACCTGGAATACAAACAAAGCCAGATCACCAATATCCTGTTGAACGGAAAGCATTCAAATGATGATGGTTCATGGAATGTGGAGTGGAAGGTTGCTCCTACCATTTCTAAAATTAACGACAAAGATGTACGTGTAACACCCTTTGAGTACGATTCAGGCGATGACGTATATTTTATCAGCCCAAGTTCGGCAGGGAGTCCTCAAAGGATTTGGAGGGACCTTGAGGAGATTAATGTAGTTGGGAAACTCGACATTACCAAAAGGCACGATTTATTTACCAAAAAAGCCAAATTATTGTTTGGAGGAGCCTATACCTACAAGCAAAGGGATTTTTCTATCGATGCTTATCAATTGAGAATTCAGGGAGGCGCAGGTCAAGACTTTAACGGAGATGCGGATCAGTTGTTGGTGCCTCAGAACATTTGGACGGTAAATTCAAGAAAAGGAACTTTTGCAGAAGGAAATTTTGAACCAACCAATACCTTTGATGCAAGTCAGACGATTGCTGCTGCCTATGTTTCAGAAGAATTTCAGATTACAGAGAAACTAAAGTCAATTGTTGGATTGAGATTTGAGAAATTTGATTTGTATTATACGGGAACGAATAACCAGGGCGATATAGTACTTGACGATGAGAAAATTCTTGACAAGGCAGATTTTTTTCCATCAGCCAATTTCATCTATTCTCTAAATGATGCTTCTAACCTTCGATTGGCTTACGGGAGGACTACAGCGAGGCCCTCTTTCAAGGAGGCATCGATCACACAGATTTTTGACCCTATCTCAAGTACGACCTTTAATGGAAATATTGATCTTCAACCCACTTATGTCAATAACCTTGATTTGAGATGGGAACATTTTGGAGATAAGGCGCAAATGTTTGCAGTAAGTGCCTTTTACAAGAATTTCAAGGACCCTATTGAATTGTCATATTTTTTATCAGCTTCTGACCAGTTTATACCCTTGAACACAGGAAGAGCTACTGTTTATGGAGCAGAATTTGAGCTTAGGAAAAATTTCGGATTCCTTCTTGAGAAACTGGAAGACTTTAGTTTTAATTTGAACTTCTCCCTGATCAAATCAGAATTGGAAATGACAGATGCTGAATTGGAAAGAAGAACCTTGAGTTTGAGAGACGGTGAGTCAATAAGTGATACGCGTGACATGCAGGGGCAGTCACCCTATTTGATCAATTTCGGATTGAATTATGCCAATGAATCAGGATGGCAGACCAGCTTGTATTACAACGTTCAGGGCAAGACCCTGCAGGTTGTAGGAACCGGAGACGTTCCGGATGCCTACACCATGCCTTTCCATAGCTTGGACTTTATTTTGAATAAGTCATTCGGGGAGGATCAACGATCAAGCATAAATTTTTCGGTGAAGAACTTACTGGGTAGTAAAATGGAAGCCCGGTACCAGTCTTTCAAGGCAGAAGATCAGATTTTTTCCAGCCTGGACCCTGGAACAGGGATTTCATTGGGTTATACCTACAGGTTCTAATGTAGAGAAATACTTTTCTAGGCATGAAAAGTTAACTTTTAAAACCCCTGTGAATTAATAGTATATGATTCACAGGGGGTTTTTACATCACATTTTGTTTCTTGATATAGAAACGGCGCCCCTGGTTGCGCACTACGAAGATCTGAGCCATAAGGAGCAAAAATTATTTGAAAGGAAAACACGTTATCAGCGAAAGGAGGCGATTTCACCGGAAGATTTTTATGAAAGGGCTGGAATATGGGCAGAATTTGGGAAGGTCATTTGTATATCTGCAGGGTATTTTAAGGATGCAACACGTCGAGAATATAAGCTCAAGTCATTTTACGCAAAGGATGAAAAAATGCTGTTAAGTGAATTTAAATCCTTTGTAGAGGCAAAGTTTAATTCAAAAAGCAGTTTGTTTTGTGCCCATAACGGAAAGGAGTTTGATTTTCCCTATCTCGCAAGAAGAATGCTCATCAACCAGATTGAACTTCCCGACATCTTAAATTTATCTGGTAAAAAACCCTGGGAAGTTAAACATCTGGACACGCTCGAAATGTGGAAGTTTGGAGATTACAAGCATTACACTTCACTCGAACTGTTGACTCATATCATGGGCATACCCTCTCCAAAAGATGCAGGCATATCAGGAGATGAGGTGGCTCATGTATATTATCACGAACATGATATCAGGAAAATTGTAAAGTATTGTGAGGATGACACCATAGCCGTAACCCGGGTTTATTTGAGATTCGTAAATGGAGCCAGGCTTTTAAAAGATCAAATTACGAGAGCAGATTAAATTTCCATTTTCATGGATAATTCCAACCAGCGTTCTTCTTTTTGCTCAAGTTCCCTGAGGATTCCCTGTAACTTGACAGAGGCTTCCTGAATGGCTTCAGGACTGATTTCATTATTAGCGAAAGAGGCCTCAAGACTTGATTTTTTCTTTTCAAGGCCTACAATCTCTTTTTCCAGTCTGCTAAATTCTTTTTTTTCGGTAAAAGACAGTTGTCC
>CBDUAP010000010.1:0-29205 GCA_965365165.1 uncultured Flavobacteriaceae bacterium | reverse complement strand
CATTGATTATTCAATGTCAGTGATCGTTTCAAGAGCTTTGCCGGATGTGAGAGACGGTTTGAAGCCGGTTCACAGAAGGGTATTGTTCGGAATGCATGAATTGGGAATTAAAGCCACCGGCGCACACAAGAAATCAGCGAGAGTTGTAGGGGAGGTTTTGGGTAAATACCATCCTCACGGAGATACGTCGGTTTATGATGCCATGGTGCGGATGGCCCAAGATTGGAGCATGAGATATGAATTGGTTGACGGACAAGGGAATTTTGGATCTCCGGATGGTGACAGTCCTGCGGCAATGCGTTATACCGAGGTTAGAATGAAAAAGATTTCGGAAGACATGCTTGCCGATATCGATAAAGAAACAGTGGATCACAGGTTGAACTTTGATGATACTTTGCAGGAACCAACTGTGCTGCCCACAAGGATTCCCAGCCTTTTGGTCAACGGGGCATCAGGTATCGCGGTGGGTATGGCAACCAACATGGCGCCCCATAACCTGAGTGAAGTGGTCGACGGAACAGTAGCTTATATAGAGAATAATGCTATTGAAGTTGAAGATTTAATGCAATATATCAAGGCTCCGGATTTCCCGACTGGCGGGATCATTTTCGGGTACGAAGGTGTTAAACAGGCTTTTTTAACAGGAAGAGGCAGGGTCGTGATGAGAGCCAAGGCTAATTTTGAAGAGGTAAACGGAAGGGAATGTATCGTAGTTACTGAATTGCCTTATCAGGTAAACGGATCGGATCTTTTAAAGAAAACTGTTGACCTGATCAATGACCATAAAATAGACGGAATTGCTTCGATCAGAGATGAAACAAGCCGAAAAGGAAGGCGACTGGTTTATGTATTGAAAAGGGATGCCATTCCTAATATCGTTTTAAACAAACTTTATAAATACACGGCACTGCAAACTTCTTTCAGTGTCAATAATATTGCACTCGTTAATGGAAAGCCTGAGGTTCTGAATCTTAAGGACCTGATCGTTCATTTTGTGAACCACAGGCATGAGGTTGTGGTCAGGAGGACCAAGTATGAACTGAATAAGGCAGAGGCCAGGGCACACATACTCGAAGGACTCATTATAGCAAGTGACAATATAGATGAAGTCATCAAATTGATTAGGGCCTCCAGTAATGCCGATGAGGCCAGGACGAAATTGATGGATCGTTTTGAGCTGACCGAAATTCAGGCAAAAGCCATTGTGGAAATGAGGTTGAGACAGTTAACGGGTCTGGAACAAGACAAGTTAAGGGCAGAGTACGAGGAGATCATGACACTTATAGAAGACCTTAAGGATATTTTGGCAAATGAATCCAGAAGGATGGAAATCATCAAGGAAGAGCTATTGGAGGTGAAAGAGAAATACGGGGATGAAAGAAGGTCCGTAATTGAGTATGCCGGAGGTGAATTGAATATTGAAGACATGATCCCTGATTCAAAGGTCGTTGTGACCATCTCTCATGCGGGCTATGTAAAAAGAACGGATCTTTCTGAATACAAAGTCCAGAACAGGGGTGGAAGAGGTCAGAAAGGCGTGGCTACAAGAAATGAAGATTTTCTGGAACACCTTTTTATAGCGACGAATCATCAGTACATGTTATTCTTTACTCAGAAAGGAAAAGTTTTCTGGATGCGTGTTTACGAGATTCCTGAAGGAACCAAAACTTCAAAAGGTCGTGCGATTCAGAATTTGATCAACATTGAAAGCGATGATAAAGTAAAGGCATTTCTTGTAACCCAGGACCTGAAGGATGAGGATTACGTCAATAACAACTATGTCTTGATGGTAACGAAAAAAGGCCAGACTAAAAAAACTTCTCTGGAGCAGTATTCGAGACCGCGTACCAATGGTATCAACGCGATTACCATTAAAGACGGCGATGAATTGCTTGAAGCCAAACTGACAGATGGGGAGAGCCAGATTATGATTGCATTAAAATCAGGAAAATCGATTCGGTTTGAAGAAAGCAAAACAAGACCTATGGGAAGGAATGCTTCCGGGGTAAGAGGAATTACCCTTCGAGATGACAAGGATGAAGTTGTCGGAATGGTTTCCATTTCTGACGAAGAATCTGATATTTTGGTTGTTTCTGAAAAGGGTTATGGCAAGAGGTCCAAATTAGGTGATTACAGAATTACAAACAGAGGTGGAAAAGGTGTAAAAACCATTAACATAACGCCAAAAACTGGCGAACTGGTTGCGATTAAAAATGTTTCTGATACAGATGATTTAATGATCATCAATAAATCAGGAATTACAATCAGGATGAGTGTTTCGGACCTGAGGGTCATGGGAAGAGCAACCCAGGGCGTCAAGTTGATCAACATCAAAGACAATGATTCCATTGCTGCCGTGGCCAAGGTCTGGCATGAAGATGAGGAGATCAATGAAGATCCGGAAGGCGAAATAAAAACTGATGAAAATCATGAAAATAACGACTAATTTTTATAATTTTGCAGGCTAATTAAACGGATTTATAATTTAAGTAATATTCAAAATGAAAAACCAATTTATGTTGTTGGCCGCATTGTTCTTGTGTTTGACAACTTATGCTCAGAAAGATGAAATCAAAGCGGCGGAAAAAGCGATTAAGAAAAATGATTACGCTTCTGCTGCCGCTGAAATTAACAAAGCAGACGGATTGATTTCCGGTGCGGATGACAAGACCAAAGCCAAATTTTATTATTTGAAGGGAGAAACATTCGCGGGACTCGCCAAGACCGATCCAAGCAAAGAGAACTACAGCAAGGCAGGTGAAGCCTTTACGGCCTTGTTTGCTGTTGAAAAAGAAATGGGTACAACCAAATACACTGAACTTGCCGGCCCATCTTTGAATACGATGGTTTCTGAAATTTCATCTCAGGGGATCAAGTCATATCAGGATAAAAATTATGCGGATGCAAAGGATCAGCTGTACCAGGTATATGATCTTAATTTAAGAGACACTGTTTTCTTGGAATATGCAGCCAACGCAGCTTACCTTGACAAGGATTATGATTTGGCCCTGGAGCATTTTGGTACTTTAAGAGACTTGGGATATACAGGGATCACAACAGAATACACAGCTGTTAACTCCGAAACTGGAGAAAGAGAAAACATGGGGTCTAAAACGAATATGGATCTTATGGTAAAGGCAGGTAACTACAAGGAGCCTATCGTTAGAACTACAGAATCAAAACAACCTTCAGTGATTAAGAATATCGCTTTTATCTATGTCGAAAAAGGAGATACCGACAAAGCGATTGAGGCTGTAAAAGAAGCGAGAAAAGTGGCGCCTGATGATGTCAACCTGATACTGACAGAAGCCAATTTACAGATCAAACTGGGTAATAAAGACGAATTCGCTAAATTGATGAATGAAGCTGTTGCTCTGGACCCTAACAATGCTGCCCTGTATTTCAACCTTGGTGTGATTAGCGGAGAACAAGGAGAAACTGAAAAAGCAAAGGATTATTATAAAAAGTGTATTTCATTGGATCCGAATTATGTGGATGCCTACATCAATCTTGGTTCAACAATTTTAGAAGGTGACAAGTTACTTGTGGAAGAAATGAACAAGAGCCTTAATGATTTTAAAAAATATGATGAGGTCAAAGCAAAACAGGTTGAATTATATAAGGAGGTAATTCCATTGTATGAAAAAGCCTTTGAATTGAGACCTGATGACATTGATACGGTAAGGACTTTGATGAGCTTGTATGAAAATACAGGAATGGATGATAAATTCCAGACAATGAGAGCAAAATATGATTCTTTAAAATAATTGAATCACAGCATTTATAGAGCTGCCGGTCCTTATGGGTCGGTAGCTTTTTTTTTGCCAAAAATCCTCAATAGAAACTACCTCTCAGGCAACCCAGCATTAGGTCATTTAGAATAACTGCTTCATGACCCTCAATTTATGGCTGTGCCTTTGGGTGTCAACATTGTATATGCCGCTTTGATCAATCCGGTCAATTCTCACCTTCCCGTGACAGTGAATGATATGATTGTTGGCAAGTAGAATTCCGGCATGAATGATTTCGCCTTCATCGTTGTCAAAAAATGCAAGATCTCCGGGTTCACTCTCTTCAATAAAGCTCAAAACTTCTCCCTGACTGGCTTGCTGGTGTGCATCTCTGAAGAGCTGATGCCCGTTGATTTTGTACACCATCTGGGTGAATCCGGAGCAGTCGATCCCAAAGGGTGACTTCCCTCCCCAAAGAAAGGGTGTATTTAGATATTTATAAGCGGTCATGACGAGCTGCTGCTTTCCCATTTTCCCATGGATCACGTCGCCATCAAAAGAGTATTGCAAATCATCTATGGTAAAATTCGGTTCCCGATACATCGGCAGACTGGCACCCAGGCTGATGATCTGTAAATGATCATCTTTGTCACTGATCATGGTTACCATCTCACCGGAATAATGGTCATTGTTTTTCAACAGGCGTCCATGTACGTCTTCATCAAGAGTTTTTACCTGTATTTTCTGTACCCATCCCTCATAATAGTCATAGTCCGTGTGAATCCTGACCCATGATTCCGTAGTATCGATCACTTGAAACATGTCCCCAAAAAGCAACTGGGAAATCATTTCGCTTTGATCACTGGGATCTTTTCTGATTGCGACACAATTTAAATGACAAATTCCGAATTCCATGAAAAATAATTAACCGGTATAAATTTTCAAATCGCGAATCAAATCAAGCGAATCACCATGGCACTGGCGCCGCCCCCTCCATTGCAAATACCTGCTGCACCTACTTTTCCATTATTTTGAAGCAAGACATTGATCAGGGTTACAATGATTCTGGCACCTGAACACCCAAGCGGGTGGCCAAGGGAAACGGCACCGCCGTGAACATTTACTTTTTCAGGGTCGAGTCCTAATAATTTTATGTTGGCAAGGCCAACTACTGAAAAGGCTTCATTCAATTCATAAAAATCAACATCTTTGGCAGGAATGTTCGCTTTGGCAAGTGCTTTTGGAATGGCTTTAGCCGGAGCAGTTGTAAACCATTCAGGCTCTTGCGAAGCGTCGGCATAGCCACAGATCACAGCAATGGGTTTTATTCCAAGTTCATCCGCTCTGTCACGGCTCATGATCACTAAGGCCGCGGCCCCGTCATTCAAGGTGGAGGCATTGGCAGCAGTTACGGTTCCTTCTTTGCCAAAAGCAGGTCTCAGGTGCGGTACCTTGTCAAGTATGATATTTTTATATTCTTCATCCTCTTTCAGGAATACAGGATCCCCTTTTCGCTGAGGAATTTCCACAGGAACTGTTTCATTGTCGAATTTCCCTGTGCTCCAGGCTGTGGCGGATCGTTGATAAGATGCAATGGCGAATTTATCCTGGTCCTCACGAGTAAAATCATATTTTTCTGCACAGGCATCTCCACAGGTACCCATGTGCTTTCCATCATATACATTGACAAGGCCATCTTTTAAGAGACCGTCTTCCAATTGCATATTGCCGAATTTTTGTCCTTTCCGGCCTTGTAAATAGTGAGGAATACTGCTCATGTTTTCCATACCACCGGCAACCACAATATCTGCATCACCACATTGAATGGCCTGTGCTGCAAACGCGATTGATTTCATGCCCGAAGCACAAACTTTGTTGACCGTAGTACAAGGAATGCTATCTGGTAAACCTGCGAAAAGAGCCGCTTGTTTTGCCGGAGCCTGCCCAGTGCCTGCCTGGACCACATTGCCCATAAAAACCTCATCAACCGAAGCCGGGTCCAGATCAATCTTTTCTAATGCTGCTTTGATGGCAGTGGCACCTAGTTTGGTAGCAGGAATGTCAGCGAGGGAGCCCAAAAAACTTCCTATGGGCGTTCTGACGGCAGATACGATAACAACTTCTCTCATATTCAATGATGTTTATGTGAAACTTTCGTTTCTTATAAATGTCTATAGATTCTTACACTGCGAAAGTAATTAAATTTAGTGAAATAATTCTTTCCGGAATCAAAGAAAACCCGCATTGCAAAAAAGGGATTCATCCCTGAATGAGGCAAGGAGCGTTCTTGATTTTCTAATTATTTCAATGCCCGGAACATATGTTCTTTAAATAAGGTAGTTTTGAATTTTAATTTTTTACATTTGAAAATGTAATTTCATTGCATGAAGGAATTCCTGAACAAATACTATCAAAACCACGCCCTGATCTATAAATTTTTTCTGTTTATAGTAATCACGGTGATCATTGTATATCTCTTTCCCCAAGGTGGTCAATTCCCGTACAACATTCAAAAGGGAAAACCATGGCAATACGAAAACCTTTATGCCCCTTTTGATTTTGCCATATTAAAAACTGATGAGGACCTTCAAAAGGAGATGGAGGAAATTGAGGCCAACAAGAGGTTGTTTTTTACCGTAAGAGAAGATGTATATGACAAAGTAGAACAAAAGTACATGGATAAGATCCTTCTGATCCAGGAGGATTCAGCTGCGGCTGGTCTTGGTAAGAGCAGGATAAAAACATTTGGATTGCGTTTTTTGCAAAATGTCTATAAAACAGGCTTTCTGAATAAATCAGACAATGACAAGGTTGTAAAAAATACCATTATTACACTGCGTCGTGGCAATGAGGCTGAAGATATTCTCTCCGATAAACTTTTTACTACAGAAATGCTGGTTCCGGCCCTTCAAAAATACTTTGACAAGACCCGGTATCAGAAGCTGGAACAAAATTTCACCACGCTGTTTTTCGAGATCCTGGAGCCCAACATTTTTTACGATGAAGAGTTCACCCAAAAAGTGATCGAGGAAGAAATCAAAGGGATAACCGTCAATAAAGGGCTTGTCACTGAAAATGAAAGGATTATTGCCAAGGGAGATGTAGTCGAAGGGGTGAAGTATGAAATTCTAATATCGTTAAAAAGCGAGTATGATTCGCAGTTGTGGAGCAAGTCAAACTACAATTGGATCGTTTTTGGCTATACCGTATTGGTGGCACTGGTGCTGCTGATGCTCATGCTGTTTCTTCACAGCTACAGAAAAGCCATATGGGAGAACAACACCAAGCTGACCTTCATTTTTTTTAATATTATTCTCATCGTTTTTTTGATCACCATGGTGCAAAAATACTGGGTCAATTATATTTATGTGGTACCGGTCATTACCCTGCCTATTATTTTAAAGGCGTTTTTTGATGCCAGACTCGGATTATTTGTTCATGTGCTTACGGTGTTGATCCTTGGGTTTATCGTACCCAATAGCTTTGAATTTATCTTTTTGCAGATTATTGCCGGAATGGTCACCATTCTAACCGTTTCAGAATTGCACAGAAGGGCGAATTTGTTTTTTTCAATTATCAAGATCACGGCTGTTTATATGTTGGCCTATCTCGCTTTTTCCATCATTCAGGAAGGGAATGCCCAGCAGCTTAAATTTTCTTATTTCGCTCTTTTTGCGTTAAACGGAGTCCTGTCATTCCTATCACTCTTCCTGATCCTTATTTATGAGAAAACGTTTAACCTGGTATCCGATGTTTCGCTGCTTGAGTTGTCGAATACCAATTCCAAATTGCTTAGGGAGTTGAATGAAAAAGCCCCGGGTACCTTTCAGCATTCCATGCAGGTGGCCAATCTTGCCGAAGCCTCGGCCAATGAGATCGGTGCCAATGCCATGCTCGTGCGTACTGGCGCTTTGTACCATGATATAGGCAAAATGGTAAATCCAATGTATTTTATTGAAAATCAAACAACGAGTGTGAACCCACACAATGAATTGCCTCCATATGATTCGGCAACCATCATTATTGATCATGTGCTCAGGGGGATCGAAATTGCCAAAAGAAACCGTTTGCCCGATCGCATCATTGACTTCATCAGGACCCACCATGGTACCAGCATGGTCTATTATTTTTACAAGAAGCAAAACGAGATCACACCGGATCAGGTGAATCGAAAAAATTTCACTTATCCGGGTCCCATACCCTTTTCAAAAGAAACCGCTATTTTAATGATGTGTGATGCCTGTGAGGCAGCTTCCAAAAGCATCAAGGACCCAACAGCCGTGCTCATTGATAATCTGGTTGAAAAAATCATAAACGGTCAAATGAGCCAGGGGCAGTATATGAATTCTGATATCACTTTCAAGGAAATTCAGACCATTAAAAAAGTGATTAAAAAGAAATTGAATAATATTTACCACCTGCGCATTGAATATCCGGAATAGAGCGCTGCTTAATTTAAATCATTCATCCATGAATAAATATTACGTATTCCTTGTCATTACTTTTTTGACGATGGGCAATTTAATGGCTCAAGAAAGGTCAATAGCCGTCGATACAAGTATAGTAACGCAGCACAGTACAACGATCAATGGAACTAAGATTGCCTATTCGGCTACCACAGGAACCCAACCCGTATGGGATGATAAAGGAAAGCCGATTGCCACCTTGTTTTATACCTATTATAAAAGGAACAATGGGGGAGACATGGCCAACAGGCCTCTTTTGATTTCTTTCAACGGGGGTCCCGGATCTGCCTCTGTCTGGATGCACATTGCTTATACAGGACCAAAAGTACTCAATATTGACGATGAGGGATTCCCCCGCCAACCCTATGGCGTTCATGAGAACAACAGTTCCATTCTTGACGTTGCTGATATTGTTTTTGTTAACCCTGTAAATACAGGCTATTCAAGAACGATACCTGAAAACGGGGAAAAAGTTAAAAAAGAGACTTTTTTTGGAATCAATGCAGACATAAAATACCTGGCAGACTGGCTCAATACTTTTGTGAGTCGTCATGACAGGTGGCTGTCTCCCAAATTTCTTATCGGAGAGAGCTACGGGGGCACAAGGGTATCCGGACTGGCTCTTGAGCTTCAGGACAAACAATGGATGTATCTCAACGGGGTGATCCTGGTGTCTCCGGCTGATTATAAATTCTTCCTGTCAGACCCGGCTATTTCATCTGCGCTTAATTTACCCTATTACACGGCAACGGCCTGGTATCACAAAGCACTTCCGGATGATTTGCAGCAAAGAGATCTTCTGGAAATTTTGCCTCAGGCTGAAACTTATGCCCTCGATGTGTTGATGCCGGCCATTGCGAAAGGTGGTTCATTGAGCAACAGTGAGAAAATGAAAGTAGCAGAAAAAATGTCTTATTATTCGGGTCTGTCCGCAAAAAGCATCATGGATCATAATTTAACGGTGCCTACTGGATTTTTCTGGAAAGAATTGTTAAGGGAAAAATCAAACCAGACGGTTGGAAGGCTCGATTCAAGATATCTTGGTCAGGATAAGATTGCGGCTGGAACAAGACCCGAATACAATGCTGAACTAAAGTCATGGCTTCATTCCTTTACGCCGGCGATTAATTATTACATTAAGGAGCATTTGAAATTCAAGACAGACGTCAAATACAATATGTTTGGTGACGTCCACCCCTGGGACACAAGGGAGAACAAAACGCGTGAGAACCTGAGAATGGCCATGGCGCAAAACCCTTATTTGAATGTCATGTTCCAATCAGGGTATTACGACGGAGCCACGACCTATTTCAACGCCAAATACACGATGTGGCAACTCGATCCGAGCTGTAAAATGCAAGACCGTATGAGCTTCAAAGCCTACAGAAGCGGACATATGATGTATCTCAGGGCAGAAGACCTCAAATCAGCCAATGATGACCTTCGTGAGTTTATTGAAAATTCACTTCCAAACGGAAAATCAGCGAAATACGAATAGTGCTTGATTCAAAATATAGCTTTGGTTAGGGCCTATGATTGCATTGCCCTAAATAATTCATTCTAAAAACAATAAATAGCATAAACAGGCTCGTACATTTCAACCGTGGTTGGCAAGGTGCAGGAGAGTTTGTTTAACCCTGCAGGATTATAAAACAGTCGGATTGCCTGTAGGCTTAAGTAGTTCTTTCATAATTGTTTACAAAATTTTAAAATTTTAGATGATTCAATAAATCCGTTTTTTTTGCGTTTATTATATCATGTTAAATGATTTTGCCTGAGCTAATTGGCCCGAAATCAAAGGCTGAGAGAAATGTAGGGGCAGGGTATGAATATAATATAGACACGGAAAAGTAGTCATTCTGATTTTGTGGTCTGGGTGATTTTTTATACTTTCAGCGTCTTAAACAATAACAAATTTTGTATGAAGAGGAGTGTTAATATTAGGTATTTTCTACTTATTATTTTCTTTGTTTTTAACAGCTTTAGTGTCTCGACGTCCAATATGGATGTTGGTTTTGTGGATAAAAACACGACTATTGGGTTAAATTCAGATGTGCCTTTGGAATTTTATCCTGAAGCACTTACAAAAAATGTTTCGGAAAAACTTGATTCCGTTTTCAGAAGGTTCAACAAGCGCTATGATTTTCACGGGAGTGTGATTGTAGCAAAAAAGGGAAAGGTTGTTTTTAAGAACCAATACGGCTATGCAGACTTTAAGAAAAAAACCAGGATCGATGATCATTCCGTGTTTCAACTGGCTTCTGTGAGCAAGCAGTTTACCGCAACGGCCATCATGATACTAAAAGAAAAAGGGCAACTGGACCTTGATGACAAAGTCACAAGATTCTATCCAGACTTTCCCTATACCGAAGTTCGAATAAGACATTTAATGAACCATACCTCGGGCCTGCCAAAGTATTTTTGGCTGGCAGAGCATAAATGGGAAAAGGACTATCCGCCTTCCAATGCAGAGATGATGGATATGCTGGCTACGCATGATGTGCAAAGGTTTTTTAGTCCGGGGGCAAATTTTGATTATTCCAATACGGGTTATATGGTTTTAGCCTCGGTAATTGAAAAGGTCTCTGGAAAGTCCTTTGGGGATTTTCTGAATGATGAAATTTTTAAACCCCTTCACATGGACCACAGTTTTGTGTATCGTTATGAAACAGACAAGGTCCGGGAAAACCAGCTGACGGGTTACAGGCTATACAAAAGAAGATGGCATGCAAAGATATCAGGAACAGTCAATGATGCCGTAGTGGGAGATAAAAATGTTTACTCCACAGCCGAGGATATGCTCAAGTGGGTCCAAGGACTAAATTCGGGTAAAATTATCTCTCTCAATAGTTTGGAAGAAATGTACTCAAGAGGCGAGACCAAATACAATAGAAAGGTTCCTTATGGTTTTGGATTCAGGATCAAGGAAGATACGGAAAAGGTGATTTACCACAATGGGAAGTGGAATGGCTTCAGTACTTCTTTGATGCAATATCCTGAAGAAGACCTTGTCGTGATCACCCTTGAGCACTCAAATTATACTTCAATGAAAAATCTCAATAAAATAGTGAAAAACATTGTTAATGAGCACTTTGTGTCATCAGCAATATAATCAGTAGCTTTATTGAAAAGGGTTTTAAATGTCTAAATTTACCTCCACCTGCTTGTTGAGTATATCCTCTATGGTCTCTCTTTCTCTGATCAGGTAATCTTTTTCTTTGTAGACCATGACTTCAGCTGGCCTGTACCTTGAATTATAATTGGAAGCCATTGAATAACAGTAAGCCCCTGCATTTTTGAAGCTCAGGACGTCGCCTTCTTTGATTTCACAAATTTGCCTGTTTGTACCAAAAGTATCGGTTTCACATATATACCCAACAACAGTATAGAACCGCTTTTTGCCTTTGGGGTTGGAAATGTTTTCGATATGGTGGTATGAATCATAGAACATAGGTCTGATCAAGTGATTCAGCCCACTGTCAACACTGGCAAAAACAGTAGAAGTGGTTTGTTTCACAACATTTACATTCACGAGAAACTGACCGGCTTCACTGACTAAAAATTTCCCAGGTTCGAACATCAGGGTAAGATCCCTGCCAAAGTCTTTACAGAAATCATTGAATCTTTTGGAAAGTTTTTCACCCAGTTCGTCAATATCCGTTTGAATATCTCCTTCCTTATACGGGACCTTGAACCCACTGCCAAAGTCAATATACTCAAGATCTTTGAAGGTCGCAGCAACGTTGAACAGGATTTCAGTGGCACGAAGAAAGGCATCAATATCATAAATGTCTGAACCTGTGTGCATGT
Source organism: uncultured Flavobacteriaceae bacterium (assembly GCA_965365165.1). Classification (GTDB taxonomy): domain Bacteria; phylum Bacteroidota; class Bacteroidia; order Flavobacteriales; family Flavobacteriaceae; genus Lutimonas. The sequence goes on along the minus strand of CBDUAP010000010.1, from coordinate 17,198 downwards.
GGACACCATGAATCAGCATACCCGTATTTTCAACAACCCTGTGAATATGTGGCAACTGGTGAATGGAAATACCAAATTTTGAATCGATATGACCTACAGAAATTTTCTTATTGCCTCCCGCCATAACATGAGGGTTCATCCTGATGCACACCGGGAAATCAGGATATTTTTGACCAAATTGCTCCAGAATATCAATATTGTCAATATTGATCTGAACGCCGAGCTCCATGGCCTGTTCAATTTCCTCCAGGGAAACCCCGTTGGGTGTAAAAATAATGTCCTTAGGCTCAAATCCGGCCTTTAAACCAAGTTGAACCTCCTGTACGGATACAGTATCCAGCCCTGCTTCTAATGAATTGAACACTTTAAGGATGCTTATATTGGACAGAGCCTTTGCAGCATAATTTATTTTTAATTGTTTTACCGTTGAAAAAGCAGCTTTCAGTTTGTTATATTGGGAAATGATTACTTCCGCATCATATACGTACAAAGGACTTTCATACTTTTTGGTAAGGGAGATTAAAAATTTATTGGTCATGAGGTATTAATTTTACATGGGCAAAAGTAACATACTCCTATAATTATCAAAATTTTTAATAAATAATAACAGATACCGGTATTCCGTGAAATTTTAGGAGCCCTTTACCTTTTGGGCAGTTAATTCAGCAATTTTAACAATGACTTTGGTCGCTTTTACCATAGATTCAACGGGTACGTACTCATACCTGCCGTGAAAATTATGTCCTCCGGCAAAAATGTTGGGGCAGGGGAGTCCTTTGTAAGATAATTGGGATCCGTCAGTGCCTCCGCGAATTGCTTTTATAATAGGTTCAATACCCAATAATTTCATTGCTTCTTCGGCAATATCAACAATATGCATGACCGGTTCCACTTTTTCTTTCATGTTAAAATACTGGTCTTTGATTTCTATTTCGATGGCTTCCAGACCCAATTTCTTGTTGATCTTTTCTGCCGCTTCCAGCATTAGATTTTTTCTCTTTTCAAATAAGGCCATGTCATGGTCCCTTATAATATATTGAAGTACAGTTTTCTCTACAGACCCTTTTATATCATGAAGATGAAAAAAGCCTTCATAACCGGTCGTTTCCTGAGGAATTTCATGCTCTGGCAGGGATTTTATAAAGTCTGTTGCAATAAGCATCGAATTGACCATCTTTCCTTTGGCATAGCCCGGATGTACAATTTTACCGTGAACCGTTACATCCGCACCCGCTGCGTTGAAATTCTCATATTCTAATTCTCCCACTTCGCTGCCGTCCATGGTATAGGCCCATTCTGCTCCGAATTTTTCCACATCGAACTTATGAGCACCTTTGCCGATCTCTTCGTCTGGAGTAAAGCCAACCCTGATTTTTCCATGCTTTATTTCAGGATGCTGTATGAGGTACTCCATGGCAGTTACAATTTCTGCCACTCCGGCTTTGTCATCAGCACCTAAGAGGGTGGTGCCGTCGGTGGTGATAAGGGTTTGCCCTTTGTACAAAAGCAAATCCTCAAAATAGGAAGGCGAAAGAATTATCTGTTCGCTTTTATTCAAAACAATATCACCTCCATCATAATTCTCATGAAGTTGAGGCTTTACATTTTTTGCAGTATAATCGGGGCTTGTATCGAAATGTGCAATAAAACCGATGGCAGGCACCTTGTAATCAACGTTCGAAGGAAGTGTTGCCATGATATAGGCGTTCTCGTCAAGGCTGACATCCTCCATTCCGATTTCTTCAAGTTCCTTTGCCAGATAACGCGCAATCTCCCACTGCTTTTCTGTACTGGGAACCGTATCTGAATTCGGGTCAGACTGCGTGTCGAAACTTATGTATTTTAGAAATCTATCGGTTATATTTTGCATGATCTAAAGTTTGATCAAAAATATCAATTCTATTCGAAATAAGTCAAAAAAAAGAGATTGTTTCATTCAACAATCTCTTTCTTTTAAAATCTGTTAGTATATGCCTAAGGATTTGATTCAGGCGGGCATATTTTTGCGTATGCCACCATGTATGCATCAAAGGGCCAAACGACTCGTTCTAAATAATTGTTTTCGAAATCTTCAATGGAATAGTTGAAGTTATCAAAGTTCAGAACCTCATTGCCTGAACCTGTTAACAAGGATTCACTCCCAATATAAAGCTTGATATCTTCTATTGACCATTCTTCTATATCAATAACATACCTGACATTGGCATAAGCCACAGCATCGCCTGCCTGAACGGTTACCTCGACGTGACCTATGGGTGTATCTGTACCTGTATCACACCCCTCTTTGGTCTCATACAACGGAAATTGATACGTTACTCCGGGCTGATCATAATAATCTTCATTAAATTGAATCCAGTTGGACCAACCCCATCCGTTTCCTTCTGAAGCAAAACAGGAAGCATTATCGCCGTAAAATGCATAAGAATCAACACAAGTCAACTCATTTTCTTCTGTATTGCCGTTATCTCCATCTTCACCTCCTTCGTTGTCACCCAATGACGAATCACCTTCTTCATCGCCCTGTCCGTCATCACCACCTTCCTGATCTGAACAGTCTTGTAAACAATAATCAACAAACCATCCCCAGCGGTTGCCGTCAAACTCATTGGGTTCACCAAATTGATCTGCTCCAAAAGCAAAAGCTGTTTCACTCGATGTAATGTTGCCATTTTCTTTGGAAACGACTACAGCATGAGCAATAATCGCAAAACAATCTTGAGAAGAAACTTTTTCAAGAGGTATTTCAAAATGGTATTCCTGGGTCATATCATGATCTCCATGATATGGAAAATGTCCAATCTTAGGATTTCCACTGTTCCCAAAAGGAACGTTTTCTAAATCACCTGCAAACAGATGGGTTTCTTTGAGCCACCATCCGGTTCCTGTAAGGTCATAGGTCACGTACAAAAATTCTTCATCATTGGATACAGATACCGTTCCCACTTCTATATGCTGACCCGCATAAAGAATTTGTTCTACCGGTTCTTCACAGCTGTTATCAGCGATTTCATCCTTTGTTAAGGCAGTTGGTTCAAGGGGAGTTTGGGCATTTTTGTCAACGGATATTTGAGTTCCGTCAGACTTAAAAGAATTAATCTGTTCATCCGGTTCACAGGACGTCACTAAAGCGAACAAGAAGAACACACTAATTACAATACTTAATTTCTTTTTCATAGCAATTGTATTATAAAAATTAGTTGTCTAAGAATTCATAAGATTCTTGGTAACTTTTTAAACGAATGCAATGGATTAATATTTTACTTGAGGAAAGAAATATTTTTAAACAGGCCGAAGGAAGCACAAATCCTTTCATCGACGAATTCATTTCCATAGATTTTGGCATTCAGCGTATAGTATTCATCAATGGAATGCTGTACATAAATTTGAAGATAATGCCAGCTCAACTCACCATTTTTTCCTGTGCCAATATAATAATAAGAAGGGTGTCCCAAATAATCACCAAAACCTGATTTTACGGGGACCAGTTGCAAATTTCGCGTTGCGTTTTGAGCTACTTTTACTTCAAAATCCTTGTTTAACACCAATTCACCCTGGTGCCAGGTGATGTCAAGAATGTAAGTGTCACTCAATTCCTTTGTCGTGTCTGCAGAATAAAGGGCGGACTGGTATTCATCATAGTACAGTTCTGTTTTCCAGGATTTTGGAACTTTCATTTCAAAGTGACCGAGAACATCTTTATAGGTTTTTGTTTGGGTGAACTGTATTGGGGTATTACAATCAAATTCCTTTTCGAATTTACTGTTTTGACAGGAAATACACACTAATGCCATGATCAACAGGGGAAATAAATATTTAATCATCCTTTTTTACATTAATTTAATCTTTTCAATTTTGTTGTTTGCTGATAACCAAACAGTTTGTTCGTCCTCAAAACGAAGGCTGTAGTATCCTTCATCCATGATTTTGGTCCATGTCCTCGCCATGTCATCAGTAAAATAAAGGCCCTCAGTGGAAACGGCTAAAATTTGTCTGCCCGATTTTCCCGGAACGAATTGAACGCAGCTGATATACCCCGGGGGAGAATTGTCGCCCGTGAGTGACCATGATTGACCTCCATTTAGGGTAAAGGCTTTCGATTTTGAGGCATTTTGCTTCTCTTCCCAGTTTCCTCCCATAATGATGCCTTTGTTTTTATCGTAAAAATCAATGGAAAAGATACCCGTCATTGCACCACCCTGACTGATTGGCGTTTCAAAGACCTTCCAGTTTTTAAATTTTTGATCCCCTTTGATAACCCGTGCCTTGAGTCCTCCCGTTGCCACCCAAACCTGATCCTCATACGTCGCGATGTTCGTGTTACTTGCCGCAAATGCAGCTTCTCCTTCATGTGTTTCCGGCAAGATGTCACAACTTATTTTTGTCCAGTGATCTCCTCCATCTTTAGTGGTTACGATTGACAGACAATTTTGAACCGGGTCTCCAATGGCAATGCCGTTTTGTTTGTCAAGGAAGGTCATGGAATCATAAAAAACATTCGGACCGGCCTCCTTGTAAACAAGTTTAACGGACCCTATTCGTTCAGGATCTATTTTATACAATAAGGCGGGGCTTTCTATGCTGAGTATGAAAACATATTTTCCGTTATAAGCAATCGACCTGAAATGCGGTAATTGCCCTTCGTGGCTTATCGAATCAATTTCGACTTGATCGTTAATGATCCTTCCGTACCTTCCGTTCGATCCGGCAAACCACAGGATAGAATCGTTTACAACCTCAATGGCCCTGATACTGCTATCTTTCAGGGTAAATGTTTTCATTGTTACTGCCTCAGGACGATATTGTCCCTGCAAAGGAAGACAACCGGCAAAGATCACACCCAAAAGAAGCGGAAAAAATTTCATTATTTTCAGATAAAACTTTTCAAAAGTAAATTTTTTAATTTTATCAGGCTATTTTTAGACAAAAAAATAAATGAAAGCATTGGTAATTTCTGGTGGGGGAAGCAAAGGAGCATTTGCCGGTGGTGTGGCCGAATATTTGATTCAGGAAAAAAAGAATGACTACGACATATTTGTGGGTACCTCAACAGGAAGTCTGATGCTTACACATCTCGCATTGGGAAAAGTAAAGGAATTAAAAAAAATCTATTCTAATGTAGATCAGCATGCTATTTTTAATATTTGCCCATTTAAAATTAAAAAAACAAACGGACAGGTAAACGTGGGGATCAATCATTTCAATACCCTCAGGAACTTTTTAAGGGGCAGTAAGACTTTTGGAGAAAGTTATAATTTGAAGACTTTGATAGATGAAAATATAAAAGACAGCTATTTGCGAAAAGTCAAAAATTCAAGGAAAAAGGTACTGGTCACCGTGTCTAACCTGACCCTGAACCAGGTTGAATTTAAAGCTGTGTCTGATCATTCATATCAGGATTTCAGGGATTTCATATGGGCTTCAAGCAATTTTGTGCCTTTTATGAGTTTGATGATCAAAGACAATTATGAATATGCTGACGGAGGCTTTGCCAACCTGGTCCCCATTCATGAGGCCATCCGTCAGGGTGCAACAGAAATAGATGCTATTGTTCTTGAAACAGAAGTTTCTCAATTGAACAGGATGCCTTCAAAAAATCCTTTCAGTTTGATTACAAACCTTTTCAGTTACATGCAGATGCATATTGAAAAATACAACATTTCAATTGGTAAACTAGAAGCCGATGACCACAATGTAAAACTCAATCTCTATTATACTCCTATGATCTTAACCACCAATACCCTGGTATTTGAAAAAGAAAAAATGAGGCAGTGGTGGAGAGATGGTTTTAAGTATGCAGAAAGGAGGGATAAATAAAATAATTTTATGTTAGCCATGGGATTTTTAAATTATATGTTTACATTTGTGGCTGATTTTATTAAAATGAAAAGAATCACTTTACATCACCATCATTCTCATACTTGTACTCAGGCGAGCTGAAGATGTTGTGATTAAATTCAAAATATTTGAACCCGTTTGAGCATTCAGACGGGTTTTTTTATGGCCCATTTTTATGCTTGAACTTTTAGAAAAAACATGGAAAGATTAAAAATAGCAATTCAAAAGTCAGGGAGGCTCAATGATGATTCCCTTAAAATTTTAAAAGAAAGCGGTATTTCGATCAGCAATGGTTTGGATCAGTTACGGTCAACAGTTTCAAATTTCCCGTTGGAGATTTTATACTTGAGGAACAGTGATATCCCCCAGTATTTATTAGACGGGGTAGTTGATATTGCCATCATCGGAGAAAACCTGCTGATCGAAAAGAATCAGGATACGATAGGAATACTGGAAAGGTTGTCATTTTCCAAATGCCGGGTTTGCCTGGCTGTGCCCAAAACCTTCACCTATAACAGTATCAAAGATTTGCAGGGGAAGAAAATTGCAACCTCTTATCCCAACACGCTGAACATGTTTCTAAAGGAAAACGGAGTTGATGCAGAATTACACCAAATTTCCGGTTCGGTGGAAATAGCCCCGAACATTGGGCTTGCAGATGCTATTTGCGATATTGTGAGCAGCGGAAGTACCTTGTTCAAAAACAATTTAAAGGAAGTCGAGGTGATCAGTACCTCTGAAGCCGTATTGGCCGTATCACCACTTATATCTGATAAAAAGAAAGAGATTCTGGATAAATTGCAATTCAGGATCAAATCTGTTTTAAAAGCAAGAAACTACAGGTATATTCTCATGAATGTTCCCAATACTAATATTCAGGAGGTAATTGCTAAGCTACCGGGAATGAGAAGTCCTACCGTTCTGCCTTTGGCTGAAGCCGGATGGAGTTCGATTCACACAGTGATTGAAAAGAACAAATTTTGGGAAGTGATCGACGAATTACAGGCCTTGGGAGCTGAAGGCATTTTGGTTGCACCAATTGAAAAAATGGTATTGTAAAACAGATCACCATGAATAAATATATTGAGCCCGCGAAATCCCTCTGGCCCGAAATCTTGAAAAGGCCTACCCGGACCTATGAAGAAATAGAAGCAACCGTTGACAGGATATTTAAGGAAGTATCAGCCGGTGGTGATGCTGCGGTCAGGAAATATGCCAAGCTTTTCGATAAAGCGGATCTTGAAGACCTCAGTATTGAGCCATCAATTATTGATGGGGCAGAAAAACAACTCAGCAAGGAACTGAAAGATGCCATTAAACTGGCTAAGATTAATATCGAAATTTTTCACAAGTCACAAATGTCTGCCGTAGAGAAGGTTCAAACTGCTGAAGGTGTGGTATGCTGGCAGGAAAAAAGGCCCATCGAAAAAGTCGGACTCTACATACCAGGAGGTTCAGCACCCTTGTTTTCGACTATCTTAATGCTTGCGGTGCCTGCAAAAATAGCCGGTTGTAAAGAGATTGTCATGTGTACCCCAAGTGATGCAGAAGGGAACATTCATCCTGCCATTTTGTTCACGGCCCGATTATGTGGAATTGACAAGGTGTATAGGATAGGCGGAATTCAGGCGATTGCCGCCATGACCTTCGGAACCGAAACCGTACCTGCTGTGTATAAGTTGTTTGGTCCTGGTAATCAGTTCGTTACAGTGGCTAAGCAAATGGCACTGAAGTATGGAGTGGGGATTGACCTTCCGGCAGGTCCGAGCGAATTACTCGTTTTAGCCGATGATTCGGCAGATGCCGCCTTTATGGCTGCTGATCTCCTTTCACAGGCAGAGCACGGGGCTGACAGCCAGGTCATTCTTGTCAGCAGGTCCTTGAAGATGCTCGAGGCCATTGAGGATGAAATAGAGCTGCAGCTCCAGGACCTCCCAAGAAAAGAAATTGCTGCAAGGGCCATGGCAAACTCAAAGTTGATTTATTGCGGATCGGACGATACAGCCATGGCACTTATCAATTTTTATGCACCGGAACACCTGATCATGAATACTGCAAACAGCAAGGACCTTCTTTCAGCGATTATCAATGCAGGATCTGTTTTTATAGGTAACTATACACCCGAAAGTGCAGGTGATTACGCATCAGGAACCAACCACACCTTGCCTACAAACGGTTTTGCCAGGAATTTTAGCGGTGTTAACCTCGATGCTTTTCAAAAAGCATTGACCTTTCAGGAGATTAGCTCTGAAGGACTGGCTAATATTGGTAGTGCCATTGAAGTGATGGCGGAGGCCGAAGGTCTTATTGCCCATAAAAATGCGGTGAGCATAAGATTAAAAAAGATTGATTCTAACAATAGAAGCTAAAATCATGACCAGAGTAAAAGTGAATATATTGAAAAAGGCCAGACCTTCTGTGATCAAGTTAAAACCTTATGCTTCAGCCAAGGAAGAATTTAAGGAATTTGGTAAGGAACTGGTATATCTGGACGCCAATGAAAATCCTTATGAAAACGGAATGAACCGTTACCCTGATCCAAATCAAAGCCTTTTGAAGAACAGGATCTCCGTTATAAAAAACGTACCCGCACATCAGATACTTCTTGGTAATGGGAGTGATGAGATACTTGACATGATCTTTCGGGTGTTTTTGGAACCCGGGAAAGACAATTTAGTTATCAATACACCAACCTTTGGCATGTTTGAAGTCTTGTCCAATATCAATAATGTCGAATGCAGAAAGGTGCAGCTGACCACTGAATTTGACCTGGACCACGAGGCGATCATGAAACAAATCGATGCGCATACCAAAGCGATTTTTATCTGTTCACCGAATAACCCAACCGGAAATATTATGAAGGAGGAGACTATATTAAAGCTATTGCAGCTTGATACGCTCGTGGTGATTGATGAAGCCTATATTGATTTTGCCGAAAATGAAAGCTGGACAAAGCGATTAAAAGAATTCAACAACCTCATCGTGACCCAGACCTTTTCCAAGGCTTATGGGCTTGCGGGAATCAGGTTGGGGGCCTGCTATGCCGACCAAGAGGTGATAGATTTACTCAAAAAGGTCAAAATGCCTTATAACGTGAATGTGCTGACTCAAACAAAGGCGGCCGAATACCTTCAAAATGAAGAGGCGCGAACATTAGAAGTTAAAAGGATCATTAAAAACCGGTCAATCTTAAAAAATGAGCTATTGACCCTGGATATGGTAAAAAAGATTTACAGATCTGACAGTAATTTCCTTTTGGTCAGGTTTGATGATGCCAACAGAAGGTATGAGCAATTGATCCGTAATGACATTGTAGTGAGGAACAGAACCAGGGAGCCACTTTGTGAAAATTGCCTCAGGATAACAGTCGGCACTACGGCAGAAAATTTAAAATTGATACAAACCCTGCGCGGGTTGGACAAAAAATAGTATTGAAATCATGAAAAAAGTATTATTTATAGATCGAGACGGTACCATGATCAAGGAACCTGCGGATGAGCAGATAGACAGTTTTGATAAACTTGAATTTTATCCGAAAGCCTTGTTCTATCTTTCAAAAATAGCCCGGGAAATGGACTTTGAACTCGTAATGATCACAAACCAGGATGGCTTGGGCACAGAAGCATTTCCGGAAGAACTCTTTCGACCGATACATGACTTTATAATTGAAACCTTTAAAAATGAAGGGGTCGAATTTGAGAAGCAATTTATTGACAATTCTTTTCCTGAAGATAATTCGCCGAACAGAAAACCCCGAACAGGACTGCTTCAGAATTATTTTACAGCTGCCTATGACCTGAAGAATTCTTTTGTGATCGGAGACAGGATGACGGATATGGAACTTGCCAAAAACCTGGACTCAAAGGGAATCTTTATCAATAACCAAAACAAACTTGGGCAGGGTGAAACATCGGTTTCTGACAAAGAACTAAGACCATATATTGCCTTGGAAACAGATAATTGGCAGGCCGTTTACGAGTTTCTTAAACTCAAAGAAAGAAGCGTTGAAATGCGGCGTACAACTCATGAGACGGAAATCTATATCAGATTGAATATTGACGGTACAGGACAAAGTGATATTGATACCGGACTGGCGTTTTTCGATCATATGCTGGATCAAATTGCGAGGCATGGCCAGATGGATCTTGCAATTAAAGTCAAAGGAGATCTTGAAGTTGATGAACACCATACCATGGAAGATACGGCCATAGTTCTTGGAGAGGCTTTTGGAAAGGCGCTGGAAGATAAAAGAGGCATAGAGAGATATGGTTTTACCTTGCCCATGGATGATTGCCTGGCGCAGGTTGCCATTGATTTTGGAGGAAGAAACTGGCTGGTCTGGGATGCTGATTTCAAAAGAGAAAAAATTGGTGATATGCCTACTGAAATGTTTTATCACTTTTTCAAATCTTTCACAGACGGTGCCAAAGCCAATTTGAATATCAAGGCCGAGGGGCAAAATGAGCATCACAAGATCGAAGCGATCTTTAAGGCATTTGCAAAATCCATAAAGGTTGCCGTAAAAAGGGATGTGGACAAAATGATATTACCCAGTACCAAAGGCATGTTATAAAATGAAGATTGTTATTATAGATTACGGTGCAGGAAACGTTAAATCGGTGCAATTTGCGCTTGAAAGATTAGGTTTCACGGCAATTTGCAGCAAGGACCCAAAAGAGATCATGAAGGCTGATAAAGTCATTTTTCCGGGTGTGGGTGAGGCTCAAAGTGCTATGAAGGAATTGAAAAGATTTGGTCTGGACCAGGTGATCCCGAGCTTGAAGCAACCGGTTTTGGGAATATGCCTTGGGATGCAGCTCATGTGTCGATTTTCTGAAGAGAACAACACCGATTGTCTCGGAATTTTTCCCGTTGACGTGTTAAAATTTAAGGTAGACCTTAAAATTCCTCATATAGGATGGAATCAGATTTTCAATCTCAGGAGTCATTTATGTGACCTGGTCAATGAAAATGCCTATGTTTATTATGTGCACAGTTATTATGTGCCGGACAACAAATATTCCATAGCCAACACAGATTATGGTCTCCCGTTTTCGGGTGCCATGCATAAGGATAATTTTTACGCCTGCCAGTTTCACCCTGAAAAAAGCGGGGACGCCGGCGAGCAGATATTAAAGAATTTTATTAAGGTCGTTTAGCATGAGAATTATACCTGCAATTGATATTATAGAAGGGAAGTGTGTAAGGCTGTCTAAAGGAGATTATGCCACAAAAAAGATTTACAATGAAAACCCGCTGGAAGTGGCCAAACAATTTGAAGCCGCTGGTATTCAATACCTGCATCTTGTGGACCTTGACGGAGCCAAAAGCAGTCATATTGTTAATTACAGAATCCTTGAGGATATTGCATCCAAAACCGGTTTAAAGATTGATTTTGGTGGCGGACTCAAGTCAGATGAAGACCTGAGGATAGCATTTGAAAGCGGAGCGAGTCAAATAACAGGGGGCAGCATCGCGGTTAAGGACCCTGGTACATTTAAAAAGTGGCTCAGTACCTACGGAGCGGAGAAAATAATTTTAGGAGCAGACGCGCATCACGAAAAAATTGCCATTTCAGGATGGCAGGAAGCATCCGGAAAGGAAGTGATCCCTTTCATTAAGTCATATCAAAAAGAAGGCGTGGCTTATGTGATCTGTACGGATATTTCAAAAGACGGCATGCTTCTAGGGCCTTCTTTTGAGCTTTACAAAAGAATTTTGGACGAGATGCCTGAGATCAGCCTCATCGCCTCAGGAGGGATATCGCATTATGACGAGCTGCCCAAATTGGCCGAACTGGGTTGTGAAGGTGCCATTCTGGGCAAGGCGATTTACGAAAAACGCATTGGGCTGAAACAATTGGAAAATTATATTTTAAATGCATAGATCAAGAAGAGAGTCCTCGGATTTTATGATGGTGTCATTTGGAATATAAAAAATAAACAGTAAATGGTAAGTAAGAGAATCATACCCTGTCTTGATATCAAAAATGGCAGGACTGTAAAAGGGGTCAATTTTGTGGACCTTCAAGACGCGGGAGATCCTGTTGAACTGGCAGATCGATATTCGAAAGAAGGTGCTGATGAGCTTGTCTTCCTGGATATTACCGCGACCAAGGAAAAGAGAAAAACCCTGGTACAACTGGTTGAGAAAGTGGCTAGAAAAGTCAATATCCCCTTCACTGTGGGTGGAGGAATTTCAAGTGTCGAGGATGTAAATATGCTTTTAAGAGCCGGGGCAGATAAGGTTTCGATTAATTCTTCAGCGGTTAAAAACCCTTTGTTGATTAGTGAACTGGCCAATAAATTTGGCAGCCAGTGCATCGTTCTCGCAGTAGATGCGAAGCTCATCAAAGGGCAGTGGAAAGTATTTTTAGTAGGAGGAAGGGTGGAGACCGATCTGGATCTCTTTGAATGGATACAGGAAGGTGTAAGACTAGGTGCAGGAGAAATCCTGTTTACTTCCATGGATCACGACGGAACCAAAAACGGTTTTGCGAATGAAACCTTAAAAAAGATCTCAGACCTGGTCAAAGTCCCTATCATTGCTAGCGGTGGTGCGGGTACAATACAGCATTTTTCAGACACCTTTATCAAAGGTAATGCAGATGCCGCATTGGCTGCGAGTGTTTTTCACTACAAAGAAATTGAAATAAAGGATTTAAAAAAAGAACTGGACAAACAGGGAATAAACATAAGATTATGAAAATTAAATTTGATGAAACATCAGGCCTGATACCGGCTATTATACAAGATGTGACGACTAAAAATGTTTTGATGCTGGGCTACATGAACCAGGATGCCTATAACAAAACTTTAGAAACCGGTATGGTGACCTTTTATAGCAGAAGCAAGCAGCGTTTATGGACCAAAGGGGAAGAAAGCGGCAATTTTTTGCACCTTGTCGAAATATTGAATGATTGTGATGATGATACCCTGCTTATCAAGGTACGTCCTGAAGGACCGGTTTGCCACCAAGGAACTGACACCTGCTGGGGCGCAACGAATGATCAGGAATATGGATTCTTATCAACCCTTGAAAAAGTGATCGAAGACAGAAGAGAAAATCAGTCTGAAGCTTCTTATGTTTCTTCCCTCTTTAAAAAAGGAATTAACAAAATTGCACAGAAAGTAGGAGAGGAAGCCGTTGAAGTTGTCATTGAAGCCAAGGATGACAATGAACAATTATTTTTGGACGAAGCTGCTGATTTGTTGTTTCATTACTTAATTTTGTTGCAGGCCAAAGGTTTTGATCTTGAACGTATAACCGAGGTGTTAAAAGGGAGGCATAAATAATAAATCGTGAAACAGTTAATTCCGGAAAACGCGGTATCATATTCCTGCAAATTAAAAGTAGGTAAAAAAGACATAGATGCATTGAAACATGTCAATAATGTGGTGTACCTGAAATGGTTGAATGATATTTCAGAACAACACTGGAATTTATTGGCCACCCCGGAGGTCAGCAAAAAATATTTATGGGTGGTATTGAGGCACGAACTGGATTATTTGAACCAGGCAACGCTCGATCAGGAGATTACTTTGCTCACATGGGTCGGTGATTCAAGTGGCGTAAAATCCGTGCGGCATGTGCAGGCCTTTAAAGGAGACACCCCTTTGTTTAAGGCCAGGTCAACCTGGTGCCTGCTCGATGCAAAAACACTAAGACCCACAAGGATCAAGGAGGATATATTGTCGCTCCTCAGTCCGAAATAGAATGTCCAAAATTATAAATTTGCTTTTTTGGAACGGATCAATTCTTCTAAAATAAGTTCCACACCGCCTTCGTTGTTGCTTTTTGTTTTGAATCTTGCGGCCATTTTGACGTTTGGGTGCGCATTTTCCATGGCATAACTGAAATATGCCTGGTCAATCATTTCAAGATCGTTATTAAAATCTCCGAATACCATGGTTTCTTTGATGTTTACCCCGAGCTTGTTTTGCAGTAATTTTACCGCCTCACCCTTGTTGGCCCGGTAATCGGCTATGTCAACCCAGTTGGCCCCTGAAACTTTGATCTGTAAATCCTTTTCTAAATGCTTTACATGGGGGTAAATGTAAGATTCGGAACTTTCGAAATGATATACGGCCACTTTAAAAAAATGGTCATCAACGTCGTTCAGCAGGTCACTGACCACGTCAAATTTGGTATAATATTCTTTCAGTATGGTTTTAAACTCTTCGTTATCATCTTCAATATAGGCAGATTTTTTACCGCATAATACGATATAAACACCTTCTATTTTCCTGAGAACAGGGATCAGTACATTGACGTGCTCCAAAGACAAATGAATAGAGCCCAGTTCCTTTTCCCCTTGTTTGATATAACCTCCATTCTCGGCTATTATCGTAATATCGGTGTAAATAGACATGAGTTTATCCTGGATGCTGCTGTATTGCCTCCCGCTGGCCGCAACAAAATGAACCTCGTGCTCCTTTAAATTTTGGTAGAGGGAAAAAAATTGCTGGCTGACTTCGCTTTTTGAATTCAGAAGCGTTCCATCCATGTCTGTAACCACCATTTTCACCTGAGATAGATCCATATCTTGAATAAAATTAAGATGCAAAAATAACTTTCTTGGAGGAATAATGGCTGTTTTAGAACATTAAGTTATTGATATTACTTCAGATAATGAACAATACAGGGGTCTCAATTATTATTTGATCAAAACCTCTGACAATCAAAATAAAGGATTACTTTTGCACTTTCTAAAAAACAGATATGCAATCAATCAGAAATATAGCGATTATCGCCCACGTTGATCACGGTAAAACCACCTTGGTTGACAAAATCATTGATCAGGCCAAGATATTGGATGACAGAAAGGTACGAACCGATCTGCTTTTGGACAACAATGATCTTGAACGTGAAAGGGGGATTACTATTTTATCGAAAAATGTTTCGGTAAATTACAAAGGTGTTAAAATCAATGTCATCGATACGCCTGGTCACGCTGATTTTGGAGGAGAGGTTGAACGCGTCTTGAAAATGGCTGACGGGGTGTTGTTACTGGTAGATGCTTTTGAAGGACCCATGCCTCAAACAAGGTTCGTACTGAGTAAGGCACTCGAACTGGGATTGATGCCAATTGTGGTTGTCAATAAGGTAGATAAAGAAAATTGTACTCCTGATATTGTTCATGAAAAGGTTTTTGACCTGATGTTTGCCCTGGATGCGACTGAGGAGCAATTGGAATTTAACACCATATACGGTTCTGCTAAAAATGGCTGGATGAATACAGACTGGGAGCAACCCACAGACAATATCATTCCTTTGCTTGATGCGATCATTGAAAATATTCCGGAGGCACCATACAGAGAGGGTTCACCTCAAATGCAGATCACCTCTTTGGATTATTCTTCTTTTACGGGCAGGATAGCTATCGGAAGGGTATTCAGGGGAGACCTTGAAGAGGGTAAAGATTATATGCTGTGCAAATCTGACGGCGTTGTTAAAAAAGTCAGGATCAAAGAACTACATACTTTTGAAGGATTGGGCAAAGCCAAGACTGACAAAGTAAGAAGTGGTGACATCTGTGCCATTACAGGTATTGAAGGATTTGAGATAGGTGATACGATTGCTGATTTTGAGAATCCGGAGGCGCTTCCAAGAATTGAAGTTGATAAGCCAACAATGAGCATGTTGTTCACGATCAATAACTCACCTTTCTTCGGGAAGGAAGGAAAATTTGTAACCTCTCGTCATTTGAGAGACAGGTTGTTCAAGGAAACAGAAAAGAACCTCGCGCTTCGCGTTGAAGAAACCGATAGTGAAGACAAGTTTATTGTTTACGGGAGAGGGATTCTGCATTTGTCAGTGCTTATTGAAACGATGAGAAGAGAAGGCTATGAGCTTCAGGTAGGGCGACCCCAGGTCATCCTGAAGGAAATTGACGGCAAGCAGTGTGAACCCTATGAGACCCTTGTGATTGATGTTCCTGAAGAACTGGCGAGCAAGGCCATCAATTTGGTGACCATCAGAAAAGGGGACCTGCACGTGATGGAACCCAAGGGAGACTTACAGCACCTTGAATTTGACATCCCTTCAAGGGGACTTATCGGCTTGAGAAATAGGATACTTACTGCCACCCAGGGAGAAGCTATCATCAACCACAGGTTAAGAGGCTATGATATTTACAAAGGAGATTTCAGTGAAGTGCTGAATGGGGCAATAGTAGCATCTGAAGCAGGCAAGGCAACAGCATATGCCATTGACAGGCTTCAGGACAGGGGGAAATTCTTTATCGATCCAAATCAGGAAATTTTCAAAGGACAGGTGGTAGGAGAGAACAGCCGCCAGGAAGATATGGGTGTCAACCTGATCAAAGGAAAAAAACTGACCAACGTGAGGTCATCCGGTACAGATGACAGTGCAAAAATATTCCCCAAAGTTGATTTTTCACTGGAAGAATGCATGGAATACATCCGTGATGATGAATATCTGGAGATCACGCCTTTGAGTTTGAGGATGAGAAAAATAGAATTTAGATAGAACAGGTTCTCATTGGCAAGGACAGGGAACTAAGTCAATTTAATTTAATGTTAATTTTTGGCAGGCCATATTTTAAAAAAAATTAAAATGTTAAATTGCCACCATAAATAATTGGAATGAAACTGAAATATTTACTTGTAATGATTCTTGGGATCGCTATTTATGCATGCAGCGATGACGATGATGATGATAAAGATAATCACGATCCGGTTGCGCAGGCGCTGGAGGATGATGCTGAGCTGGTCGAATTTTTACAGACACATTATTTAACGGAAGACAAAGCCATTGATACCATCATGAATGGAGAGGCGTCTTTGTATTCAATTGTTGAGGTCGATAACGTCAAATACAATGACATTGATTATAAGATGTATTACTATGTTGACCAGGTAGGTGTTGGTTTGCAACCCAGCAGAAATGATTCCGTTCAGGTACTTTACCGTGGGTTTTTACTCGACAGCACCAAATTTGATGAGAACTTAAGTTATACTTCAAAAAAGTCATGGTTTCATTTGCCTCAGACCATTATGGGCTTCAGGTACGGGGTATCTTATTTTAAGTCAGGAGAAAAAGTGATCTACCCTGATGAATCCTTTGGTTATGAAAATACAGGAAATGGGGTGTTTTTCATGCCTTCGGGTCTGGCATACGGACGCAACGGCTCCTCTTCAATCCCTGGTAATGCACCTATTTATTATTTTTTCGATCTGGGTAGTGTAGTAGTGGCTGATGCGGATCAGGATTTTGTGATCAACAACAAAGAAGATATAGATGGAGACGGAGACGTTTCGAATGACGATACCGATGGAGATTCTGTGCCGGATTATCTCGATATAGACGATGATAATGATGGTACCGCCACCAGATTGGAA
>CBDUAP010000009.1:0-29228 GCA_965365165.1 uncultured Flavobacteriaceae bacterium | reverse complement strand
ACAGTCATTCACATAGTTATATCAGGTTCAAATGGGCACTTACTGAAGAAAAACCCCTGATTAAGGCCTATCATGAAGAACTATGGGCCGAATTACATGATTACAATGCGCCTATTGAATTGTCTTTGAAATCATTAGAAAGCCTGCACGCCAAATTAGTATATTTATTACAAGGACTGTCACAAAAGGATCTGAAAAGAACCTTTATCCATCCCGAAACACAAAATGAAGTCTCTTTGGAAAAAAATATAGGTATTTATGCCTGGCATAGCCAGCACCACTATGCTCATATTGAAAACCTGCTCAAAAGAAAAGCCTGGTTGTAAACAGTTCATACAAAGCTATTTCCATTTGATATTACAGCCTATACTGGGTTTTTGATGGTCCAAGATGCCTTTTTTATTGATTAAGTGGTTTAGGGCATTTCTAAGATCTGAGCCCGTAACCGGCAAACCATTACCGGGTCTTGAATCGTCTAACTGACCTCTGTAAACCAAATCCAGGTTTTGATCAAACAAATAAGTATCCGGTGTACAGGCCGCGTCATAGGCTTTGGCAACTTCCTGTGTTTCATCATACAGATATGGAAAAGGATATCCCAAATCAAGGGCAGTTTTTTTCATGAGCTCAGGACCATCCTGAGGATAATGCGCTACATCGTTGGATGAAATAGCGATAAAAGAAATTCCTTTTGATGCATATTCATTAGCGACTCGAACCAATTCCTTGTTCACATGCATCACAAACGGACAATGATTGCAAATAAAAAAAATAACTGTGCCCCTCGCTCCCTTGAGCTCATCCAATGACCTCATTTTTTGCGTTACGGTATCCAGTAAACGAAAATCAGCAGCACTTGTTCCAAGTGGCAACATATTAGAAGGTGTCCTTGACATAAATCACAATTTATTTCTATATTTACTCAGGCCCAGAGCTCAAAAACAAGAATTTTGAGACCCTGCTGTCTATAAGTAAAATTAAAAAAATTTGGTTAATTAAACCTCCATCTTGGTCTATAATCGGTAAAATAAACTTATGAAAACAATTCAGGAATGGTATGATGAATACGCAGTAAGTCATCAAAACAAAACAAATCAAAGGATCCATTACATATGCGTTCCAGCGATATTTTTCAGTATTGTGGGTATGATCATGAGTATTCCTTCCAATTTGATTCAGGATATGACGGGTATTGAAAATCCCATGATATCCAATTGGGCCAGTTTGATTTTGATTGTATTACTTCTTTTCTATTTGAGTTTATCCTTTGGTCTTTTTCTCAGAATGTTAGGATTCTCTGTCTTATGCATCATTGGAAATTATTACCTGGGTCAGGCCATGCCCCTTTTTTACACCTCCCTGCTTATTTTTGTTGTCGCCTGGGTGGGTCAATTCTATGGTCACCATATAGAAGGGAAAAAGCCTTCCTTTTTAAAGGACCTTCAATTTTTGCTCATCGGCCCTGCATGGGTTCTTGAAAAATTGTCAAAATGATGCCACTTGAAGCCATTAATTTTGAGGACTTCCAAAGAGTTGATATCAGGATAGGTACAGTCCTTGAAGTCAGGGATTTCCCTAAAGCAAGAATTCCGGCATACCAGTTGCTGATTGATTTTGGCCCCTTAGGCAAAAAACATTCCAGTGCCCAGCTTACAAGTTTATACAGCAAAGAGGACCTGTTGGGTAAGCAAGTACTGGCAGTAGTCAATCTGAATCCAAAACAAATTGCTAATTTCAAAAGTGAATGTCTGGTTTTGGGCCTTCAAAATGATAAAGATGTAGTACTTTTACGAACAGCTGAGACTATTGAAAATGGTACGCAGGTATCATGATTGCCTGCTCGCATAAATTCTTATAAATTTGCATATGTCCTTAAAAACTGAGCTGCAAAAGCTTGCCATCCAACTTCAGGGAGAACTTCATTCAGACTCCTTGTACCAAAGCATGTATGCAACAGATGCCTCAGTATACCGTAAGCTGCCTTTAGCTGTTTGCTTTCCGAAGGACAAAAGTGATATTCAAAAATTGATACGGTTTGCCACTGATAACAAGGTTTCTCTGGTCCCCAGGGCAGCGGGTACCTCCCTTGCCGGTCAATGTGTTGGAGACGGGATCATCGTGGATACCTCTAAGTACTTTACCCGCATCCTTGCTTTTGATGAAAAAAATAAAACAGTTCGCGTCGAACCGGGCATCATCAGAGATGAGTTGAATCTTTTTTTAAAACCATTCGGGCTTTTCTTCGGACCAAATACCTCAACCTCAAATCGTTGTATGATGGGCGGCATGGTAGGTAATAATTCTTCCGGAACAACTTCCATACAATACGGGGTAACCAGAGACAAGGTCCTTGAAATAAATACAATTTTATCTGACGGATCTGAAACAAGTTTCGGTGCACTTTCCAAGGATGAATACAAGGCAAAAATGAAAGGAAATTCAAGAGAAAGTAAAATTTACAATCTCTTGTTCACTGAACTTTCGAAAAAAGAGGTTCGGGAATCAATATTGAAAGAATTTCCAAAAAAAAATATACACAGGAGAAATAATGGTTATGCGCTGGATGCTTTGGTCGAGACTGGAATGTTCTCAGATCAGGATGAAAAGCTGAACCTCGCCAAACTTTTGTGTGGTAGTGAAGGAACACTTTCGTTTACAACCGATATAACACTGCAATTAAATGATTTACCGCCTAAAGAAAATATTTTAATAGCCTCTCATTTTGACAGTATTCAGGAAAGCCTTGAAGCCGTTGTTATCGCTATGAAACACAACTTGTACACTTGTGAATTAATGGACAAAACCATTCTGGACTGTACAAAAAACAACCGTGAACAGATAAAAAACAGGTTCTTTGTAAAAGGCGATCCAAAGGCCATCCTTATGCTTGAGGTACGTGCAGACACCAAAGAAAATGTTCAAAAACTCGCAGACCGGCTGGTTGACGATCTTAAGGCAAATGAATTCGGCTATGCACATCCCACCCTAAATGGAACAGACATTGATAAGGCTTTCGAACTGAGAAAAGCAGGGCTTGGATTACTTGGAAATATTGTAGGAGACAGAAAAGCTGTGGCCTGCATCGAAGACACTGCAGTCGAAGTAAATGACCTGCCTTCATATATTTCAGAATTCACTTCCATGATGCAAGAATTCGGACAGGAGGCCGTTTATTATGCGCATGCCGGAGCAGGAGAATTGCATTTGCGCCCCATCCTCAATCTGAAAAAGAAGGAGGACATCGTACTCTTCAGAGAAATAACCACGGGAGTTGCCAAACTTGTTAAAAAATATAAGGGCTCGATGAGTGGAGAGCATGGAGACGGAATCGTCAGGTCGGAGTTCCTGAAACTGATGATCGGTGACAAAAATTATGAATTGATGCGCAGGATCAAATACACCTTTGACCCGCTGAACATTTTTAATAAAGGGAAAATTATCGATCCCTGGCCCATGGATGCCTCACTGAGGTATGAAGCAGACAGAGAAGAACCGGCTATTGAGACCATTCAGGACTTTTCTGATTCTCAGGGAATTTTAAGGGCTGCCGAAAAGTGCAACGGATCAGGGGATTGCCGAAAACCGGTATCTTCTGGTGGTACCATGTGCCCGAGCTACAGGGCCACAAAAAATGAAAAAGACAGTACCAGGGCCCGTGCCAACGCACTTAGAGAGATCTTAACACATAGTTCTGAGCCCAATCGATTTAACAGCGAAGATCTCAAAAATGTATTCGACCTTTGTTTGAGCTGCAAAGCCTGTGCCAGTGAATGTCCGAGCAATGTAGACATAGCAGCTTTAAAAGCTGAATTCCTCTACCAGTACCAAAAAGAAAACGGCGTAACGTTCAGGACAAAACTATTTGCTGAAAATGCCAAATGGAACAGGTTTGGATCCCTTTTCCCATGGCTTACCAACAATATCTTATCCACATCACTAAGCAAAAAACTCATGGGCATTGCCCATCAAAGAAGCATTCCGAAACTGGCGCCGCAAACAACAAGAAACTGGCATCGGGAATCACCAATCAGCCGTTACCGCAAACCATATAAAAATGGGAAAGTTTATTTGTTTTTAGATGAATTCACCAATTATTATGATGCAAATATAGGCCGCGACTGCATTGAGGCATTGACCAAATTAGACTATGAAGTGCTGATCACCGAACATCAGGAAAGCGGGCGGAGCTATATCTCGAAAGGCCTTTTGGACCAAGCCAAAAAAATTGCCAATGATAACGTGACACATTACAAAGACAAAATAACTTCAGACATACCCCTGATTGGAATAGAACCCTCGGCCATCCTGACCTTCAGGGATGAATACCTCAGGCTTGCTGATGACTTAGAAGCCGCCAAAGCCATTGCCCGGCACACTTTCACGATAGAAGAGTTTTTCGAAAGGGAAATTGAAAAAGGCAGGATCAGAGGTAAGCAATTCACCCGTGCACCGAAAAAAATAAAAATTCACGGTCATTGTCAACAAAAATCACTTTCAAACATGAAAGCTACCTTTACCATGCTGAATCTGCCTGAAAATTTTGAAGTGAGCCTTATGAATACAGGTTGTTGCGGAATGGCGGGTTCATTTGGTTACGAGAAAGAACACTATGAACTGAGTATGACGGTAGGAGAAGAAAGTCTCTTCCCGAAGATTCGCAATGCCCATAAAAACGAAGTGATCATCGCTTCAGGAACGAGCTGCAGGCACCAGATAAAAGACGGCGTAAACAGGAGTTCCATGCATCCGGTGAGCCTTATAAATGAAGCTTTAAAATAATTTTTGCAGGCATGGTAAATTTATTTAATTTTAGAGCCGTTTAATGCAGTTTAAACCAACGGTTATAAATACAATAGTTCTGCCAGGTATGATCGTCTTGTGAATGATGTTTCTAAAGACATGTTACTGAAAAACAATGTATTATAATTTAATTAATCAAATTATTTGAAATGAAAAAATTCATCACTGCTTTATCTTTCTTCTTTTTTTTATTCATCTCGTCTGCTGTTTTAGGGCAGGAAGCCCAGAATAATGAACCCAAACCATCTCTTGACAACGGAACTATCGAAAGTCAATTCGACTATTTATACCGGAAATCAAGTTCATATCAGGAATATAAAGTCGTTAAAAAAACCTTTTATCAAAAGATAAAAGGCAATGTACTTGATTCCATGCAGGGCTTAAAAAAGGATCTTACGGACACCAAAAAATTAGTTGAAGTTCAAGGGAATGAAATCAAGAACCTTAAATCTGATCTGGAGACGACTAATGATAATCTCATTGCCGTCACAAAAGAAAAAGACAATATAAAATTCCTGGGTTTTCCAATGACCAAATCGTCTTACAATAGTTTGTTATGGACCATTATTTTTAGTTTGGTAGCCTTGCTACTGTTCTTTATTTTCAGGTTTAAATCAAGTAATTCGATTACTGTTCAGGCAAAAGCACTTCTCGCGGATACAGAGAAAGAATTTGAAGCCTATAAAGCCAAGGCCCTGGAAAGAGAACAAAAAGTTAGACGTGAACTTCAGGATGAACTGAACAAACAAAAATACGATACAAAAAAAGGTAAAAAATAAATTTTACACTGGCATAAAACTGAACCACCTTATCGATTTAAGGTGGTTTTTTTATGTTCCTTCAGAAAGAAATTATCCAAGGATGGCTTTTCAGATGGGTGCACCTTAGTAGTGATCAATTGAAAATTTTGATTATTTTTAGGTCAAAATAAAACTCTTTTGAAAAAAACAACCCTATTGACGGCCCTGTTACTGATAGGAATATTGGCCACAGCACAGCAAAAACTGCCTAAGAACAAGCAAAGGATTTCCGAGTCTGTTGAAAAACACAAGAATGACCTGATCACCATCAGTGATGAAATTTGGGAAAATGCAGAAACAGCTTTTGAAGAATATGATTCGTCAAAAAAACTATCTGATTATGCCGAAGCCAATGGTTTTTCAGTTGAAAAAGGCGTTGCAGGAATGCCTACCGCCTTTGTTGCTACTTATGGGGAAGGAAAACCCGTCATTGGCATCTTGGGAGAATTTGATGCACTGCCCGGCATCTCCCAAAAAGCTGTTCCGACCAAAGAGGCTCTTGAACCGGGAGGCGCCGGACATGGTTGCGGTCATAACCTTTTTGGCACTGCAAGCCTGGGAGCGGCAATCGCCGTCAAGGAAATGATAGAGGCCGGAAAGATCAAAGGAACCGTTAAATTTTTCGGAACGCCGAGTGAAGAGAAATATTTTGGAAAAATATGGATGGTCAAAGCGGGTCTTTGGGATGATGTTGACGTCAATTTAAGCTGGCATCCGAAAGCCAAAACGGAAGCGGACGTCCAAAGTTCTCTTGCACTGATTGATTTTAAAGTTGAATTTTTCGGACAGGCGGCACATGCCGCTGCCGATCCCTGGAACGGGAAAAGTGCCTCCGATGCGCTTGAACTGTATGCCTCAGGGATCAATTATTACAGAGAACATGTAAAACCATCCGTTCGAATGCATTACCACATAGAGGATGCAGGGCAGGTAGTGAACGTGGTACCTGACTACACAAAAATTTGGGTACGCATCAGAGATAACAAAAGATCCGGAATGATGCCTGTTTATGAAAGGGTCATGGCCATGGCTGAAGGAGCTGCAATTATGGCAAATGTAGACTACAAGATTTCTTTGATCTCGGGAATTTATGAAGTATTGGTCAATCGGACTGGAGGAGAAATTATGCAAAATAATCTTGAATTACTCGGATCGATCAAATATACTGAAGCAGAAACTGCCTTTGGGAAAAAGATTCAGCAAGCCACTGATAAGCCTCAGGTTGGGTTGGACGGCAGCATTAAGCCTTTGGATGAAACAAGGGAAAATCCCGGAGGAGGATCAACAGATGTAGGAGACGTCAGCTGGAACGTGGCCAATATTAATCTTAACGTGACCACGGCTCCGGTAGACACCCCATGGCATTCATGGGCCGTTGTAGCCTGTGGAGGAATGTCAATAGGCCATAAAGGAATGGTCTATGCCGCCAAGGCCATGGCATTTACCATGATCGATTTGTTTGAAAATCCTGATTTGGTGGCAAAAGTAAAAGCGGAGTACATAGAGCGCAAAGGAGATGAAGTGTATAAAGCCATGATTCCTGAGGGGCCGCCTCCTGTTCCGTCTCAATAGTTTTTTAATTTAGTTCATAGCAAAAAAGCTGGGGCATCATTTCAAGAACAGCCCTAAGAATGAAAGAACAAAGATCTGTGTTCTTCAAGGTATTGCAGTGCATTCGTGCCTTCATTGAAAAGCAGGTCCAAAATGCTCAGATTTGCAAGAAAGCCGTGTTTATTTTCAAATACCTGGGTATACTTTTTTAGTGCATAAGAGGATTCTCCTTTTGCTTTAGCCAAATATCGATAATCTTCTCCTTCTGTCCAGTTTTCGATATAGCTTTCCGTGAAACCAATGAACGCTTCCAGGCCCAGGCACTGACTGATCAGTTCATGAGCGTCAAGGTTCAGATCAAGAAGGAAAGTATGATCCTTCTTAAAGATTTCAATGACATCATCTTCAAAAAATTCAAAATACGGAGACGACCTGTACGATGATTCAAGCGACTTTATCATGTTTTTCTGCCATGAAAAACTGTTATCAATCCTGACATCCCTGGTTCTTTGTCTTCTGGAATTCCTGGCGTGCATTACAGGAACGCTAAGGAGCTGCTTCCCATTTGCCCCATATATATAGCACCTGTTTCGATAGGTCTGCTTTTGAAAATTATCATGTTTTTCAAAAACAATACCCTCGCCCGAAGCCAACAAAACGTATTGAATAATGGGCGAAAAAAAAGTAGGTTGCAATAACAACACGGTCTCTTAATTATTTAATATTATGCTGCTTTTTTTCTTTTTCTGAACCAGTTGAAACCATATAGTACTAACATTAAGCCTAAAAAAGGAAAGAAATAAGAGACAGGCGCTCCACTTCCGCCAACAGTAGTGAATAACCTTTCCCATCTGACCTTATCAATTCCTTTTCCGTCAGAATTCCAGCTAAACCATATAAACACCGGCTTTCCCACAACGTGATCAAATGGAACATAACCCCAATATCTTGAATCTTCCGAATTGTGCCTGTTATCACCCATCATCCAGTAATAATCCTGGGCAAAGGTGTATTCAGTAACCGGATCTGAACTCCCGTTCAAATAGATATTACCATTTTCGACCTTTAATGTGTTTTTTTCATATTCTACGATAATCTGCTTGTAAAAAGGAAGCGTCTCCGGGTTCAAAGCAACCGTTTTTCCGGCTTGTGGTATATATATGGGCCCGAAATTATCACGATTCCAGTTCAGACGGCTCACATTAGGAAAAACCTCTTCCCGCTCTCCTTCAGGAGCGATTCTCTTTTTGAGGTTTTTTACGGTTGGATTGTTCTTTAACAGTTCCGCATCCTCCTTTGAAAGATTAAGCACGTAGTTACCATCCTGTAACCTTCCTCCTTCCCTGACATGGTATCTGCTCTGCAAACTTTTTACGCTAAGGGCCTTGCCATCGGTGTCTGCCTCATAAAAAAACTGAAGGCGTGCTCT
Organism: uncultured Flavobacteriaceae bacterium; assembly: GCA_965365165.1. GTDB lineage: Bacteria > Bacteroidota > Bacteroidia > Flavobacteriales > Flavobacteriaceae > Lutimonas. Next base: position 20,648 of record CBDUAP010000009.1, on the reverse strand, counting down.
GTCTGGCAGGGTATTCTTTTCTCCGTTAATGTACACATAACCATCCCTGATCTCAAGTGAATCTCCGGGAATTCCTACACAACGTTTTACATAATTCGATTTTTTATCTATAGGTTTCCTGATACGCCTGTTGGTTTTTTTAAAAAACTGCTCCACAGTATCGACGGGCCAGCTAAATACCACAATATCATTCCGTTTGATTTTCTGCAAGGCCGGTAACCTGAAATAAGGCAACTGAGGTTTTTTCAAATAACTCCTGGTTTTAACCAAAGGCAAAGTATCGTGAACCATTGGGGCCGCGACTGTGGTCATGGGCACCCTGGCACCATAATGAAATTTGCTCACAAAAAGAAAATCCCCTAGCAGTAATGACTTCTCAAGAGAGGATGTAGGAATCGTATAGGGCTGCATAAAATAGGTATGCACCAAGGTAGCTGCTATAACCGCAAAAGCAATGGAACTAACCCATTCACCCCCCGAGGTCCTTGGTTTCAGACTACGGTCTTTTATATAAGTTACGTCTTCCATATAGCTAACGTAGTAAATATAAAGACCCAGGGTAAGGATTACCAGAATGGTATCCTTGTTGGTATTCTTTCCAAAACTTCTGATGGTCTCGACCCAAACAATGGGAAACATCAACAAGTTAATGATGGGTATGAACAACAAGATGACCCACCATCTCGGCCGGTTAATGATTTTCATCAAGACAATTGCGTTATAGACAGGCACAATTGCCTCCCATGCTTTCCTTCCTGCCTTCACATATAATTTCCAGGTGCCCATAAAATGAACGACCTGAATGATCAAAATAAACAGCAACCATTGTGATAAGGTCATAATTACATATTAATTTAAGTGTTAATCTTCCTAATTAGTGTTGCACCAAAGTGAATTGTTACTTCAAAAAGGTGTTTTTTTAAAAACTACAAATTCAATACATCTTTCATTTGAAAAATGCCATTTTTATCCTTTAACCACTCAGCCGCCACAACAGCCCCCAATGCAAATCCTGTCCTGTTAAAAGCGGTGTGCTTTATTTCAATAGAATCAACAGAAGAAGTATAGGCTACCTTATGCGTTCCCGGAACTTCACCTTCGCGCTTTACATCAATAAACAATTCCTTGTCATGAGGAGCAGAAATACTCCAATTAATTTTATCTGAATTTGCGATGACATCATTGGCCAGTGTTATAGCTGTACCACTTGGGGCATCCAGTTTGTGCATATGATGCGTTTCCTGCATTGAAACATCATATTCACTTATGTTTTTCATTAATTTGGCGAGGTATTCATTTAAATTAAAAAACAAATTCACCCCGATGCTAAAATTAGAAGCATAAATAAAAGAACCGTCTTTATCCTTACAATAAGAAACAATCTCATCGTATTTATCAAGCCAGCCTGTAGTTCCTGAAACCACGGCGACCCCCTTAGAAATACAACTCTTGATATTGTCAAATGCTGCTGAAGGGTGGCTGAAATCAATGGCAACATCTGCAATGCCAAGGTCTTCCTTCAAGGGTTCCAGATCCTTCCTGATCACGATTTCATGTCCGCGTTCAACAGCGATCTTTTCAATGGCCTGCCCCATCCTGCCATAACCCAATAATGCAATTTTCATTTATTTCTTCTTTAAACGTGGCTTTAAAAACCTATTTTCAAATTCATTCCGGCATAGGCCTGGCTATCGATCGGGTCAATATAAAGGCTTGGCCTGAAAGACAAATTTCTGTTAAAGGCCCTGTCATCCAAATGTGCATCAACATTGGCCTCAATGATATTCAAGGCATACAGCCCCAAGGTAATAAAAATAGCCAGATCCCTGTTTTTCTTGGTAATCTCCTGTGCCCTGATCAATCCGTCTTCACTGATATTCGGATTATCCCCGGTGCCGTCAAATTCATCCGGTCTGCCTGATATTCTGAGTTTGTACGCAGTTCGATACCTGTCAAATTCGTTTTGATTGTCTACGATAAAATACACCCCTGTACCCAAAGCGGCATAAACGATCGGTATCTTCCAGTACTTTTTGTTATAGGCCTGACCCAGACCCGGCAAAACCGCAGAATAAAAAGCTGCGGTAGCAGGTGCCAACGGATCAATCTTTTGCGAGTCAAGGAATGCTGTGTCATCTGTTTCTTTATCCTCATTTTCTTTCTGAGCACATCCAAGATTCCAACAAAAAATGCAAATAATCAGGCTATAGATAATTTTTTGCGGCATTTACTCAAGTAATTTTTTGATACGATTGAAGTCTTCTTGAGAATGAAACGGAATAATGATTTTTCCTTTTTCCTTTCCGGAGACCTTCACATCAACTTTATGTCCGAGATAGTCACTGATCTCTTTCAAGCCTTTTTTCAGGTATTCAGGTATTTCTTTTTTGACAGGTTCAGCGCCTGATACAGGTTTTCCGGCTTTCACATTTTTAACCAGTTGCTCCGTTTGACGTACTGATAAATTGTCTTTGATGATCTTTTGATAGACCTCGAGCTGAACCTCCTGTTCCATGATATTGATCAGCGCCCTTCCGTGTCCCATGCTCAAAAATCCGTCCCGTATTCCTGTTTGAATGATCGGGTCAAGTTTCAACAACCTCAAAAAATTTGTCACTGTGGACCTGTTTTTTCCGACCCTGATACTTAATTGTTCCTGGGTAAGTTTCACCTCTTCAATCAATTGTCTGTATGAAAGGGCTACTTCTATGGGGTCAAGATCCTTTCTTTGGATATTTTCAACCAATGCCATTTCCAGCATTTCCTGGTCATTGGCCAATCGCACATAGGCAGGAATTGATTTTAATCCTATCAGTTTAGAAGCCCTGTACCTGCGTTCGCCAGAAACCAGCTGAAAGGTGTTTCCCTCCAGTTTTCGGACGGTTATAGGTTGAATGACCCCAAGTTCCTTTATGGAGCCCGCCAGTTCCTTTAAAGCTTCTTCATTAAAATTGGTACGGGGTTGAAAAGGGTTTACGCCAATGGCATCCAATTCTATATCCAGAATATTACCTACAAGTTTTTCCGCATTTTTGTCTTTTACCGAAATGATATCCTCTTTTGTATCACTCAACAAAGCCGATAATCCTCTTCCTAATACCTGTTTTTTAGTTGCTTTGGCCATCACTGTTGTTTTTTATAATTTCATGAGCCAAATTTATATAATTTACAGCTCCTCTGCTTGTTGCGTCATACGAAATAATGCTTTCGCCGAAACTTGGTGCCTCTCCCAGCCTTATGTTACGCTGAATAATGGTTTTGAAAACCATATTGTGAAAATGCTTTTTAACTTCAGCCACAACCTGATTTGAGAGACGCAATCGGGAATCGTACATGGTTAGAAGCAAACCCTCTATTTCAAGCTCAGGGTTATGTATTTTTTGTATGCTTTTTATCGTATTCAATAATTTACCAAGACCCTCCAGGGCATAATATTCGCATTGAATGGGTATGATCACTGAATCTGATGCGGTAAGCGCATTGACCGTAATCAAACCGAGCGATGGTGCGCAGTCAATTATAATATAATCATATGAATCCTTAACCTCCTTTAAAGCTGATTTGAGCATGGACTCCCTGTTTTCCCTGTCAACGAGCTCAATTTCTATAGCAACAAGGTCAATATGAGCCGGAATGATATCAACATGAGGAGAATTCGTTTTCACGATTGCCTCCGAGGCACTGACAGCATGTTCCAGAACCTGGTAGGTTCCCAATTCGACGGCTTCAACATCAATTCCCAAACCGGAAGTGGCATTTGCCTGAGGATCAGCATCCACCAGCAACACCTTCTGCTCTAACACTCCTAGTGCGGCTGCTAAATTAACTGTGGTCGTAGTCTTCCCGACACCTCCTTTTTGATTAGCAATTGCAATAATTTTTCCCATTCAAATCGTGAATTAATATCGCTGTAAAAATACAATTATTTATGAGCTAATAAAACGAAGTTTTTAACATAAACCGAAGGTTTGTCCACAAGTTCAGCTCTGAAGTTTGACAAGCTTGTTAGTCAACCCTTTAATCGGGTTGGGCTTTAAAACAGCGGTTGATAAATACGCCTTTTTTATTCTATTTGACTACTTACCTTTCTTGCTCCTGATCATCATTTCAAGCATATCCCACATTTCTTCCGGGATTTTTTCAAGCATATTGAATTCACCTGCTCCTTTAAGCCATTCTCCGCCGTCTATCGTCACTACCTCTCCGTTGATAAATGCCGAAAAATCGGAAATCAGATAGGCTGCCAGGTTCGCCAGTTCCTGGTGCTCCCCCAGCCTGCCAACCGGAATTTTTTTACGCATATCGAATTCATCCTTCAGGTTACCCGGCATCAGCCTGTCCCAAGCACCCTCAGTCGGAAATGGTCCGGGAGCGATGGCATTCGTTCGAATACCGTACTTGGCCCACTCTACGGCCAAGGAGCGTGTCAGGGCAAGCACACCTGCTTTAGCAGTGGCAGATGGAACCACATAAGCTGATCCTGTCCAGGCATAGGTCGTCACGATGTTTAAAACGGTAGACCTTTTTTGTTTGGCATCGATCCAATGTTTCCCGAGTGCCAGGGTACAATTCTTGGTTCCTTTGAGTACGATGTCTATGATGGTATCAAAAGCATTGGCAGAAAGTCTTTCTGTAGGGCTTATAAAATTACCTGCTGCATTGTTTACAAGAGCATCAACTTTGCCAAATTTCTTGATGGCTTCAGCCAGCATGTTCTCCACCTGATCGTAATGTCTTACATCACATGCCACGGGCAGCACAGTGCCCCCGGTTTTTTCTTCCAAAGCCTTGGCAGTTGTTAACAGTTTATCCATATTTCTGGAACTGATGACAACCTTGGCTCCCAGTTCTAAAAAATAAGTGGTCATGGCCTTGCCCAAACCACTGCCCCCGCCAGTAACGATAATTACTTCACCTTTTAAGGCATCTTCCCGTAACATGGGTCTGTTGTACTCCATATATTTTTTATTTTTCGTAAAATTACGGTTTTAAAATGTTAAAAAGTAATTCATGAACTGAGATTTTTTTTTATTTCATACTTGTCAGAACTAAAACTCTTTGTATATTTGCCGGACTTTTATAGAAAAATCAGGTCAACACCCAATTATTAAGAATTAAGAAATGAAAAGAACATTCCAGCCATCGAATAGAAAGAAAAAAAACAAACACGGATTTCGGGAAAGAATGTCTAGTGTGAATGGAAGAAAAATCCTTGCCAGAAGAAGGGCCAAAGGGAGAACCAAACTTTCAGTATCATCTGAGCCAAGTCATAAAAAATAATATGCTGAGTCATATAAATATAAAGGTGTTACTTTTTTTAGTAACACCTTTTTTTTTACCCAAATTTTTAATTTTGAAGGATTCATTAGATAAATAATTACTTTTCAATAAATTAGCTCACAAAAAAAAATCAAAAAATAATGCCAAAGAACAACTCCTTAAAATCCATTTTAATCATAGGCTCCGGCCCCATCATCATTGGCCAGGCATGTGAATTTGACTATTCAGGCACCCAGGCCATCAGATCACTCAGAGAAGAAGGTATTGAAGTAGTATTGATCAATTCTAATCCGGCCACCATCATGACGGACCCTCAAATGGCTGATCACGTCTACCTCAAGCCTCTGACCACCAAATCAATTATTGAAATTCTTAAGAAGCATGATATTGATGCGGTGTTGCCTACCATGGGAGGTCAAACAGCTTTGAACTTATGTATTGAAGCAGATGAAAAGGGCATTTGGGAAGACTATGGTGTTGAACTGATAGGTGTAAACATAGGTGCCATAAACATTACCGAAGACCGTGAACAATTTCGTGAATTAATGTTAAAAATTGGGGTTGGGATGGCTCCACAAGCAACGGCAACATCCTTTTTGAAAGGTAAGGAGATCGCGCAGGAATTTGGTTTTCCGTTGGTGATCAGAGCCTCTTATACCCTGGGTGGAGCGGGTGCTTCCATCGTTTACAAAAAAGAAGATTTTGATGAATTGTTGAGTCGTGGACTGGAAATTTCACCTATCCATGAAGTCATGATAGACAAAGCCCTGCTTGGATGGAAAGAATATGAATTGGAATTATTGCGCGACAAGAATGACAATGTTGTTATTATTTGTACGATTGAAAATATGGACCCGATGGGAATTCACACCGGAGATTCAATCACGGTGGCTCCTGCCATGACCTTATCTGATGCAACATTTCAAAGAATGCGTGATATGGCCATTAAAATGATGCGCAGTATTGGTGATTTTGCAGGTGGCTGTAATGTCCAGTTTACCGTAAGCCCAGATGAAAAAGAAGACATCATCGCCATCGAAATAAACCCAAGGGTGTCGAGATCTTCTGCTTTGGCTTCAAAAGCGACAGGTTACCCTATTGCAAAAATAGCTTCTAAATTGGCCATAGGCTATAGTCTGGACGAACTTGACAACCAGATTACAAAAACCACCTCTGCCCTATTTGAGCCTACGCTTGATTATGTGATCGTAAAAATTCCTCGGTGGAATTTTGACAAATTCGAGGGTGCTGAAAGAACCATAGGACTGCAAATGAAATCGGTTGGGGAAGTCATGGGCATCGGTAGGTCTTTTCAGGAAGCCCTTCATAAGGCCTGTCAGTCGCTGGAAGTGAGTAGAAATGGAATAGGAGCAGACGGAAAAGGAATCAAAGACTACAACACAATCATCTCAAAACTGACACACGCGAGCTGGGACAGGGTCTTTGTGATCTATGATGCCATTCAAATGGGAATTCCCCTGGCAAGGATTCATGAGATCACCAAGATAGATATGTGGTTCCTGAGACAATATGAGGAACTTCATTTTCTTGAGAAGGAAATATCGTCTTACAATAACCTGGATGCCCTTCCAAAAGAATTGCTTCTTGAGGCCAAACAAAAAGGCTTTGCCGACAGGCAGATCGCACACATGATCGGTTGCTGGGAGAGCGAGGTACATTCGAAAAGAAAAGAATACAACATCAACAGGGTCTTCAAATTAGTAGATACCTGTGCTGCTGAATTTAAAGCGGAAACGCCTTATTATTACTCCACCTTTGAAAGCAATATGATCACGGCAGGAAAATCATATGCAGAAAATGAAAGTGTGGTCAGTGATAAAAAGAAAATTGTCGTACTTGGATCCGGTCCGAACAGGATCGGGCAGGGAATTGAATTTGATTATTGCTGCGTACACGGGGTTCTTGCTGCTAAAGAATGTGGTTATGAAACGATCATGATCAATTGTAACCCTGAAACCGTGTCAACCGATTTCGATATTGCGGATAAACTTTATTTTGAACCCGTGTTCTGGGAACATATTTGGGACATCATACAACTTGAAAAACCGGAAGGAGTCATCGTACAGCTGGGAGGTCAGACAGCCCTTAAACTGGCAGACAAATTAAGCAAGTACGGGATCAAGATCATCGGTACCAGCTTTGAAGCACTGGATCTTGCAGAAGACAGAGGTAATTTCTCCGAATTACTTAAAAAACTGGACATCCCTTTCCCAAGATTTGCCACGGCAACTTCAGCTGAAGAAGCTGATGCGGTAGCAGATGAACTTGATTTCCCGATCCTGGTAAGACCGAGCTATGTTCTGGGAGGCCAGGGGATGAAAATCGTGATCAACAAGGAAGAACTGGAGAGCCATGTTATAGATATCCTGAGAAAAATTCCAAACAATGTTTTGTTGCTGGACCATTACCTTGACGGAGCCATAGAAGCTGAAGCAGATGCAATTTGCGACGGTGAGAATGTCTACATTATTGGCATCATGGAACATATTGAGCCCTGTGGCGTGCATTCCGGTGATTCAAACGCGACCCTCCCACCCTTTAACCTTGGAGAGTTTGTCATGCAACAAATAAAGGATCACACCAAAAAAATAGCACTTGCACTTGAAACAAAAGGACTGATCAATATCCAGTTTGCCATTAAGGATGATACGGTTTATATCATTGAAGCCAACCCGAGAGCCTCGAGAACAGTACCTTTCATTTCAAAAGCCTACAATGAGCCTTATGTGAACTATGCCACAAAAGTGATGCTGGGTGTGAATAAGGTAACCGATTTTAAGTTCAACCCAAAACTCGAAGGCTTTGCCATCAAGCAACCTGTGTTCTCATTTAACAAGTTTCCCAATGTGAATAAAAACCTGGGTCCCGAGATGAAATCTACAGGTGAGAGCATCCTATTTATTGACAGCCTGAAAGATGACGAATTCTACGAACTTTATTCCAGAAGAAAAATGTACCTGAGCAAGTAATGCTGCCCGGATCAAAAATAAAACCCCTGTAAAATTACAGGGGTTTTTTATTTTATGCTGGAAATAATCAAAAGAAGCAGACAGCGCCGCTTCCCACATCATAAACGGCCCCAACAATCTTGATTTCACCCTCAGATTCCATTTCCGACAATATTGGACTTTCGGCCCGAATCCTTTCAATGGATAACTCAATATTTTTCAATGACACTTTTTCAATGGTCTCAGGATCTGCCTCCCCGGTCATCACCTTATCGACAGCAGGTTTTATCTTTGACAATAAATGAGTGATATTCCCCAGTTCCACATGCTTACAAGCCGCTGTTACGGCACCGCATTTGGTATGCCCTAAAACAACGATCAGTTTTGATCCCGCCACTTTGCAGGAATACTCCAGAGACCCCAGAACGTCCTCATTCACTATATTGCCTGCAACCCTGACATTAAAAACATCTCCGATGCCCTGATCAAAAACCAATTCAGCAGGCACCCTTGAATCAATGCAGCTCAACAAAGCGGCAAAAGGATACTGACCTGTACTGGTCTGATTCATCTGTAACATCAGGTCCCTTTCTTCTTTATGGCTTTCAACAAATCTTTTGTTTCCGGTCTTCAGCATTTCTATGGCCTTATCCGGAGTCATTTGCTCCTGTAATTCTCTTGTAAACGTTTTCATAAAATAAATTTTATTAAAAATAATGCTTTTTTGCATTCTGTGAAAATCTTTAAAAGAATTAATGGTATTGACCCAACGATCAAGCCATAATTCTTTCATCCAAGAAACAGGCAGCGTTTTAAGGATTAAGGAAACGTATTTACCGGAGCAAGATTATTTTTAGCTGATCCCGACTGTGGCACATGATTTCCGGTGATTCACCACTGCATTAATAAAGCGAAAAAACCTATATTTGTTCAAAAAAAAATTGACTGATGAACTATATTTTATTTGACGGAGAATACAGAAACAACCTGCTTCCCCTCACCTACACCAAACCCGTTGCAGACCTAAGGATTGGTATACTGACCATCCGGGAGAAATGGGAAAAATGGCTGGGGCTTGCAACGACGACTGTTACGGAAGATTATTTGTCAGAAAAGTTTCCGATGGTTGAAATGGAAGAAAATATCATGATCAATGCCTCTGTCTTACCCAATGAGCAACTCGTGGATCATATCAAAAATCTAAAGCCATATCAGGCCCTGTTCAAGGGGAATGAGCTGCTTGCCTTTCATGCCAAAGAAAATGAAGAAGTGGATTTTGACACCTACAAAACCATAGAATTTAAAGATGCGCTTTTACAAATTAAACATTCCTGGGATCTTTTCCAATATAATGGAGAGGCCCTGGAAAGTGACTTTGATCTGATCACCGAAGGCAGAGAATCTGCACCGATCCCGTCTACCGTTCATTGTATGAACAAAGAACGAATATTTCTAGAAGAAGGCGTCGAGATTGAAATTGGCGTTTTAAATGCCAGTAAAGGAGCCATTTATATTGGCAAACATGCACAAGTCATGGAGGGAAGCATGATCAGGGGCCCTTTTGCCATGGGCGAGCATTCCGTAGTTAAGATGGGTACTAAAGTATACGGCCCAACAACCTTAGGGCCTAAGAGTAAAATTGGCGGAGAGGTAAACAACGTTATCCTTTCAGGGTATTGCAGTAAAGGGCATGATGGCTACTTGGGCAATTCTGTCATTGGAGAATGGTGCAATCTGGGTGCTGACACCAACAATTCCAACCTGAAAAACAATTATGCCCAGGTAAAGATCTGGGACTATAACAAAGAAGGCTTTATCAATACAGGGCTGCAATTCTGCGGACTGATCATGGGCGACCATTCAAAATGCGGTATCAATACCATGTTCAATACCGGTACGGTCATAGGTGTGAGTGCCAACATTTACGGCAGTAATTTTCCTAGGAATTTTATCCCGTCATTTTCCTGGGGAGGTGCAGCAGGATTAACAACCTATGCTTTTAAAAAGGCTAGTGAAACTGCTGATTTAGTGATGAATAGAAAAAATGAAAACTATTCAGAAGTAGATCAGAAAATCATGAAGCACGTCTTTGATATATCTGCCAAATACAGGGTGAAATAAAACAGTTGACATCGAAGTCTTATCATGAAAAAAATTGTAGTACTCAGCGGAGCAGGAATAAGTGCCGAAAGTGGCATCAAAACTTTCAGGGATGCTGACGGGCTATGGGAAGGTCATGATGTCATGGAAGTTGCCTCTCCTGAAGGATGGTATAAAGATCCAATCCTGGTACTCGATTTTTATAACCAAAGGCGCAGGCAATTATCAAGCGTCAAACCTAATGGGGCACATCAACTTCTGGTTGAGCTGGAACAGCATTATGATGTGGACATTGTTACCCAAAATGTAGATGACCTTCATGAAAGAGCAGGTAGTGAAAGGGTCCTGCACCTTCATGGAGAATTACTTAAAGTCAGAAGTACACGAGACAACAATTTGACCTATCACTGGGAAAATGACCTGAATCAGGGAGACCTGTGCGAATTGGGGAGCCAGCTAAGACCCCATATCGTTTGGTTTGGGGAAGCGGTTCCCGAATTGAAACGCGCCATTGAGATTACTTCGGCTGCTGATTATCTTATCATTATTGGCACTTCCATGCAGGTATACCCGGCAGCAAGCCTGATCAATTATGCGAAACCCCATGTGCCCATTTATTTTATCGACCCTAAGCCGGCGATCGATGAAAGGTATACCGAAAACCTGACCATCATATCAGAAAATGCTCAAAAAGGCATGAAGATCTTAATGGAATTGCTTTCTTGATTAAAAAGCATTTATCATTTTTTTAACGGCTTCAAAAAGATGGCCCTGAGATACGACTCCTCCTTTTTTGATCAGGTCGAATATCTCTTCATTTCTTTCCTGGGTATATTCCTTTTTCCCTTTTAGATATTCTATCCTGGGATCTTTCGAATTGTCAAGAAACCAGTTAAAATCGATATCGTTCAGCAAATCGATATCCTCTTTGTTTACCTTTACAACAATCCTTTCTATGGTATCCGCTTCACACTTAAACAAGTTTAAAGTGTTTGGTGAAAAATGATCGAGATAATTTGCCTTGCTCAATACCCTTTCCCAGACGAAATCACTAAAAACCTCCAGTTCCTTTTCGGCCAGATCCGGTTTCTTATCCTTGATACTTGCCCATTCTTTGGCATCTATATGTTGTGCCGATAAAAACACGGCAAATTCTTCATTCAGTTCTTCAAATTGCTCCTTCGTTAACTTGGCGTACTTCATTATTTTTTCTGAGATATTGGACCGCCTACTGCACTGGATCCGTTACAAATTTTAAAATGCAAAAGTAATTAAAAACAAAAATAATATTGTATATTTGCACGCTTAAAAATTAACAATTAATATATTATTTATGAATCATTACGAAACTGTTTTCATTTTGAATCCCGTTTTATCTGATACACAGGTAAAGGAAACAGTAAAGAAGTTTGAAGACTACTTGGTTTCTAAAGGTGCCGAAATGATTTGGAAAGAAGATTGGGGCTTAAAAAAATTAGCTTACCCGATCCAAAAGAAAAAAACCGGATTTTATCATTTGTTCGAATTCAAATCTCCAGGAGAGGCTATTTCTCCTTTTGAACTTGAATTCAGAAGAGATGACAGCATCATGAGGTATTTGACCGTAAGGCTGGACAAACATGCCGCAGCCTGGGCTGAGAAAAGAAAAGAAAGAGTTAAACCTAGTAATCCGAAAAAATAATGGCAACCTTAGAACAACAAGCAAAAGGCGGAAGTAAAGGAGAGATCAGGTATTTGACTCCTTTAGAAATTGACACCAAGGTAAAAGTTAAATATTGTCGTTTTAAAAAGAACGGTATCAAGTATATTGATTATAAAGATCCAGACTTTTTGATGTATTTGGTGAATGAGCAAGGTAAGATCTTACCTCGCAGGTTAACCGGAACTTCGTTGAAATACCAGCGTAAAGTTTCTCAGGCAATTAAAAGAGCGCGTCATTTGGCTTTAATGCCATATGTGGGTGATATGTTAAAATAAAAACCGGATAGCATTATGGAACTTATATTAAAACAAGACGTTGCTAATTTAGGATTTAAAGATGATGTTGTAACTGTAAAGAACGGTTATGGCCGTAACTTCCTGATTCCTCAGGGATTCGCGGTTCTTGCAACTTCTTCTGCCAAAAAAGTTTTGGCAGAAACTTTAAAACAAAGAGCATACAAGGAACAAAATATTGTAAAAGAAGCGAATAAGACAGCAGAGGCCCTAAAGGCCCTTGAGCTAAAAATCACTGCCAAAACAGGTGAAGGTGACAAATTATTCGGTTCAATCAGCAATGCCAATATTGTTGAGGCACTGGCTGCAGAAGGTCATGAATTGGAAAAGAAATTCATCACTATTGCAGGAGGCCTTGTGAAAAGACTAGGAAAATACAACGCCTCTGTAAGACTTCACAGAGACGTGATTGTTGAGCTTCCGTTTGAAGTGGTTGCCGAACAACAATAAGCCTGTTTTTATTAACAATCGGTTGGTAAATAAATCGAGCCCATTCATATTTGAATGGGCTTTTTTTATGGCGCTCACCCCTTCAATGCTCACCCGGTCGGAACCGAGGGGGTGAGCTCCGAAGGTTTCACAAATCATTATTTTTATCCATCTTTGTAAAAATGTATCCTACTTTATTTGATGAACATGACAATTGACATACCGGAGATTCCAAATATTATTCATTATGCCATTCCTTTTTTTGTGCTGACCCTGCTTTCAGAAGTATTTGTAACGAGCAAAAAAAACATGTCCTCGTACACATTCAAAGATGCCGCGGCTTCAATCACAATGGGGTTGGGAAATGTATTGATAGGCATTTTTGCAAAAACCCTGGTGCTAACCGCACTCACTTATGTCTATCTCAATCTGCGCGTTTTCACACTTCCTTTTTCCTGGTGGGCATGGTTGCTGGTCTTTTTTGCAGATGATTTTTGCTATTACTGGTTTCACAGGATCAGCCATGAAAACAGGTTTTTTTGGGCCTCTCACGTGGTCCATCATTCCTCCAAAAGATACAACTTGAGCACGGCGCTCAGGCAGACCTGGTCGGGCAGTTTTATGTCTTTTGTGTTCTGGCTACCCATGGCCCTGCTGGGTTTTCACCCGGTCATGATCCTGGCTCAAATGTCAGTCAGCCTTTTGTACCAGTACTGGATCCATACGGAACTGATCAATAAGATGCCGAGGTGGTTTGAAGCCGTTTTTAACACGCCTTCCCATCATCGCGTGCACCATGCCACAAATGCCCAGTATCTTGATCGGAATCATGCTGGAATTCTAATCATTTGGGACAAAATGTTTGGTACCTTCGAGCCAGAAAATGAAAAACCCATATACGGTCTTGTAAAAAATATTGACACCTATAATCCCATAAAAATTGCCTTCATTGAATGGTACTTGATGTTTAAAGATGCCTATGAATCAAAAACCACTGTGGCAAATAAGTTAAAGTACTTTATCAAACCACCCGGCTGGAAACACGATGGAAGTGGAATGGTCTCCTCAGACCTAAGGCAGGAATGGGAGAAGCAAAATGGGAATAATCCCTAAACCTTGCAACATTACAGATTGATTGCAGATTGTAGATTTCAGATTTCAGATTTCAGATTTTGAATTATTCACACATTAGCTCCGCTGAATCCCTGCCTGCCGGACGGGCAGGTTTCGAACAAGGAATATCGAATTTTGAAGGATTAATTCATTCATACATTCACGCATTCATGCATTCGAGCATTAAATTATTTCACGCATTAATTCATTCAGCCATTCATGCATTCATGCATTCATGCATTCAAGCATTCAAGCACTACCTCAATAACAATCCACATCAACAATTACCTGGACCGGCCTGAAATCTGCAATAGACATAAAGGAATCTTTGATCTTTTGGATCTGGTCTTTGGACTGCTTTAAATGCGCGCTCTTGGGCAACTTTATGAGAATGGTCTTGATATATTTGTTCCTTATTCTCCCAATAGCGGGACTCACCGGTCCGAGCACATTTTCATGAAAACTGTTCTGCAACGACTTGCCCATCCATTTGCCTGCTGTCTCAACTTTTATAAAATCCTTGTGCTTTAATACGATCCTGACCAACCTGACATAAGGCGGGTAAGCGAACTGATGGCGCTCATTGAGCTGGTCTCGATACATTCCTTCATAATCATTGGTTGTCACCTGTTGAAGAATTTGGTGATATGGGTTAAAGGTCTGAATGGCAACCTTACCCCTTTTTTGATCCCTTCCTGCCCTGCCAGATACCTGCACCATCAATTGATAAGTTCTCTCATGTGCCCTGAAATCAGGAAAATTGAGCAGGTTGTCAGCATTAAGAACACCTACCAGGGTCACATTTTTAAAATCCAGCCCCTTGGTCAGCATCTGCGTTCCTACCAAAATATCTATGTCGTGGTCCTGAAAGGAATTCAACAGTTTTTGATACCCATACTTGCCCCTGGTCGTGTCAAGGTCCATCCTCCCGATATTCGCCTCCGGAAATAATTCTTTTAATTCAATTTCGATCTGCTCGGTCCCAAAACCCTTGGTATCCAGGGTTGGATTTTCACACGCCGGACAGGTTCGCGGCAAAGTTTGATGATGCCCGCAATAGTGGCACCTTAATTCGTTGTTGAACTTGTGAAAGGTAAGGCTCACATCACAGTTAGGGCATTGTGGCGCCACGCCACAGGTGCTGCATTCCACAATGGGTGAATATCCTCTTCTGTTTTGAAACAGAATGATCTGTTCCTTTTCTGCGAGTGCCTCCTGCATCATGGTCAACAGACGGTCTGAAAAATGACCGTTCATGCGTTTCTTTCGGTGCTTTTCTTTGATATCAACCAGCTCTACCTCGGGCAGCAATACGTCCCCAAATCTGGAATCGAGCCCCACGAACCCGTATTTGTTGTGCCTGGCATTGTAATAGGTTTCAATAGAAGGGGTGGCACTTCCCAACAAAACTTTAGCCCCGTGTAAATGGCCCAGCATGATGGCCGTATCCCGCGCGTGGTATCTGGGCGATGGCTCAAACTGTTTAAAGGAAGTCTCATGCTCTTCATCAACAATGACCAAACCCAGATTGCTAAAGGGCAAAAGAACAGACGAACGGGCACCTAAAATGATCCTGGCCTTCTCTTTATTTTCTAATAAATTGTTCCACACCTCTACCCTTTCATCCACTGAATACCTTGAATGGAAGACCGATATATGGTCCCCGAAGTATTTTTGCAGCCGGCCTATGATATGGGTGGTAAGAGCGATCTCGGGCAACAAATACAAGACCTGCTTTCCTTTATCGAGTGTTTCCTGGATAAGATGGGTATAAATTTCGGTCTTACCACTTGAAGTGATCCCGTGCAGTACACAAACCTCATGTTTTGCAAACTGATCCTGAATACCATCCAGGGCCTTCTGCTGTGGTTCATTCAATTGAAGAATACTTTCATGGCTCGTTTCAAAAGACACCCTGTCTTCCCTGACGAGCAATTCCTCAAAAACCCCTTTTTTGACAAGGCTGCTTAAAATTTGAGACGAGGCATTGCTTTTCCGCATCAGCTCCTTTGCCTTCAAGGGCCCCTCTGATTTGGAACGGATGGTAAAAAAGTTGAGCATAAGCTCACGCTGCTTCGGTGCCTTAGCCAAATCATCGAGTAATTCATGAAGCTTATCATCCGATTTGTATTTCGGTTGAAGCCTCAGGTATTTGACGTATTTTGGCTTGTATTGCTCGTAAATTTCTTCCCTTACCTCAATAGCCTCCTTGGAGATCATTCCCTTGACCACAGACAAAACTCCCTTCCTGTCAAGAATTTCACTGATATCCTGGATTTTTAGTTGATTTTGCTGGTCCAGGGCCTCCCAAATAAGGAATTCGTCATCATTCAATTCGACTTCCCGGTCAAAAGAATCCTTTTTCATCACAAGTGTCTCACTTTCCAATAAAAAAGCCCTGGGTATCGATGCCCGCATCACGTCCCCCAAGGAGCACATATAATAAGAAGCGATCCATTGCCAATGATTGAGCTGGGTGGCAGTCACAATGGCCCTGTCGTCTAAAATCTGGTAAATATCCTTAGCCTCATAAGCTTTAGGCTCCTCCCTGTGTTTTTCAAATACAATTGCCGTGTAGATTTTTGACTTTCCAAAGGGAACCGCCACGCGCATACCCACATGGATGAATTTTTCTTCAGCAGCCGTTATCCTGTAAGTGAATAATTTTTGTAACGGAATGGGCAATATGACATTGATGTAATTGATACTCAGCTTTTTTACAAATTAAAGGATTCAATAAATTCGAGCCTTTTGATCATTCAATTCTATATAATTTCAGAGGCTTAAAATGGCATATCCTGAACTACTAAACTATAGGTAAAATCACTACCGAACAAATAATTATTGAATAAAAAAACACCTTCATCAGATGTGAAGGTGTTTAAAAATTGGGGAAATTAATGTTACTGAGTTAATTTTTCTCAATCCAGCCTATAATGGACGGATCTGTAGGAAGGGTCTGGGGAGCTATCACCCTGACGAGTTTCCCCTCCTCATCTAATAAATATTTTTGAAAATTCCATGCAACTTCAGAATTCTCGAGCCCGTTCCTCTTTTTCTCGGTTAAAAAATGATACAATTCATGCATATCATCTCCTTTTACTGATATTTTTGACATCATGGGAAAAGTGACACCGTAATTCTCTTTACAGAAGGCCGCTATTTCTTTGTCAGAACCAGGTTCCTGAGAGCCGAAGTTATTGGCCGGAAATCCCACAATGACGAAATTATCATCCTTGTAGGTGTCGTATAATTTTTGCAAATGTGCATACTGAGGTGTCAGTCCGCATTCTGAGGCTGTATTGACCACCATGATCTTTTTTCCTTTTAAGGATGAAAAATCAAAGGTATCTCCATAAAGATCGGTCACCTCAAACTGAAAAATATTTTCAGATTTTTGTTGTTCTGCTGCTGCCATTGTATTGTTTTTAGCTGAATCTTCTCCACTTTGTTCCTTTTTACAGGATCCCGCAAATAAAACAATCAACATTAAAAAAAGAATCGCGTGTTTCATTTAGAGCCTATTTTTTCTTTTTATAGTATTTTTTGAATTTGAACCAAGCTAATATACTTAAAAATACTGACACCATGATCCATCCCCAAATTTGATTCGGGATCGCGGCTGATTCGCCCTGTGCGTAAGAGTGCAATCCTGAAAGGAGGTGATTCACCCCTAGATAGGTCATCAGGATCGAAGCAAATGCAAAAACAGAGATCATATTAAAGGTATACCTGCTCTTTAATCCGGGAATGATCCTCATGTGTAACACAAAAGAATAGATTATGATACTGATCAGTGCCCAGGTCTCTTTGGGGTCCCATCCCCAATAACGGCCCCAGCTCTCATTGGCCCAAATACCGCCAAGGAAATTTCCAATTGTCAAGAGTATCAAACCAATGGTCAAGGACATTTCATTGATCACCGTAATTTCATTGATGGCCAGATTCATTTTCTTCTTGTTCTTTTTAGTTGTAAAAATATACAAGATCAAGGCCAGCATCCCAAGTACCATCCCAATGGTAAAAGGACCATAACTTGCCACGATGATCGCCACGTGAACCATCAGCCAGTAAGAATCAAGTACAGGCACCAGATTTCCTATCGAAGGATCCATCCAGTTCCAGTGTGCCACCATTAACAAAATAGCTGTCACAAAAGTCGTTGCAGCGAGGGTCAGTGCTGATCTTTTACCAAATATGAGCCCGAAAAGCATGGTGGCCCAGGATACGTAGATCATTGATTCGTATCCGTTTGACCATGGTGCGTGCCCCGAAATATACCACCTGATCCCCAGACCCGCAGTATGATAAAGGAACAACAATACAATGATCCAGGTACAAATTTTGACCAAAGTCCTGATCACTTTCCTGTCATTAAAAATATTGATGATCACGACGATGAACATCAACAAACTCGCATACAGATAGTATTGGAAAAGAGATTTAAAAATGTCGTATTCATTATAGAAGAGCTCCAATTCAACCTTTCTCTCAGTAGGGACCACTTCCGAACCGTATTTTCTTTGAAACTTATGCATGCTTTCCAGGTATTCATTTGCTTCACTGTAGTCATTTGATTTCGAGGCCGCTATAACCTCACCTGCATACAACGGGACAATATTACTCACATATAAAGAATCATTCCCTTTAAAACTGGCGTGGTGCACCTCCTGAAAAGCATACCATTTGTTATTGGGGTCATTGGCCAGCGGAAAGAATTTAAAGATACTGCCGCCGAGGGCACCAAAGAGCAAATTTACCCTTCCGTCAATGTTTAAAACACTCTCTTCATACTTGTCCTTGATCTTTTTTTTATGTGCCTTGGCTACATCATCAGTAAGTTTGTATTCTCCTTTTTCGCTAAAAAAATCAGAAAACCTGGCATACTTCTGATCATGGGGTATCCCGATCAGGTCACGTACTTTGGTATTGTCCTTTTTGATGTAAATAAAGGGTACGAAATACCAGGCTCTCGGGTTGCCCAGCATAGACAGCACCACCTGGTTGGCGTCCATATCCTTATAGCTATCCTTTTTACTAACCTTTCTGAGTAATTCAGAAGCAAAGGTATTGACAGGTTTCATACGCCCTCCTGCATCCTGGATGACTAGTTTGCCAAATTCTTTCGCATGAAGCTTGTCTGCCTTATGCGCCTCAATAATAGAATCAATTGTTTTGTACTGTTTTTCATAAGGTCCCTGCGCAAAAGAAATGCTCGATACCAGCAGGGCCATGACAACCAGTTTTGCCTTCTTTTTCTTCGTTTTATTAAGCATATTTCTCAAGGCTTCAAATCTTGTATTTTTATCAAAAACAGACCAGATCAAACCGAAGAAAAGAAGAAAATAACCTAAATAGGAGGTCCAAGTTCCGGCCCGGTCATAATTGACAGAGAGGAAAGTTTGCTCTACTTCCCCCTGATCGTTATAACTTGACTGGAAAAACCTGTAACCTTTATGGTCGAGTACGTGATTCATGAAAATCCTGAAATCAAAGACATTATCTCCGTCAACCACGGTAATCTCACTGGCGTATGATTTCGGGCTCATCGATCCGGGGTAACGTTCCAGCTGGAAATCGAGCAATTTTATTGAAAATGGAATTTGGAATTGTTTGGATCCATATCGCAACCTGAAATTCAAACCATCCTGGCTAAAAGTCTTGGGAGGCCTAACCTGAAGTGCATTGCCCATAAGGACAATATTTTGCTTGTTGTTTTTTGTAACCACTTCCACCTCAAGCATGTCAGCGGGGTGCTCATCTTTGTCTCCCGAGGTCATCTGCATCATGCCTTTGACGGGTTGGTCAGGAATGACGAACTGGTTGTTATTCATTTGGTACAAAGACCTGAAATTAAAAATTTGAACAGAATCCTTAACCACGTTTCCACGGGTTTGACTCGCCATGATCATGTAACTACCATCATATGGCGCTTGAATTCTTAAGGTGTCATTTTCCGTAAATATGTTGATCGCTCCCTGGGTTGGGTTTTCGTATGAAAATAATGTATTGTGCATATTGACGGTCTGGCCGGCCTTGATAAAGTGTTCGTGCCTTCCGCCACCACCTGATTCCACTATTTTCAAAAAGAGTTCGCCCTCATCAGAAGGCTGAAATTCCTCGTAGGCATTCGGAATATAATTAACATAGTTCACTTCTACGGGTTCCCCCTTGAAATCCGTTTTGATCGAAAAATCATTGCCACCTCTCAGCCAGTCAAGAAATTTAGCCGTATTATGGATAAAATTACTGCTGTTGCCATAGGTGCTGGCAAAAAGGAAATGTTTGTATAAAGGTGCTTTCTGTTCTTCGTTGTTGTCAATATGTATATCCAAATACGCTTTTTCAGACAGCATCTTGTTCGTGGTCTCTCCTTCATAAATGGGCATAAGGCCTTCATAACCCATATATCTTGTGATTCCGGCACCAAGAATAATCATAATAAAAGCGAGATGAAACATCAGTACAGAGAATTTCTTTCGTTGAAAAAGATCATATTTCTTAATATTTCCTATAAAATTCACCATTAAAAGCAGCATGATCAATTCAAACCACCACGCATTGTAAACCAGGGCCTTGGCCGTCTGGGTGCCATAATCGTTCTCGATAAAAGTAGAAATGGCCATGGCGGCAGCAAAAAGAAGAAATAAAATACCTGTAAGGCGAGTGGAAAATAAAATGTTAGTAATTTTTTTCATTTTAATTTATGAGATAAAATTGGTCTGCGAAGATAATCAATTAAAATGTTTTTTTACCAATTTG